>NZ_AFPM01000133.1 GCF_000220565.1 Oceanicola sp. S124
GCGGTGCGCGCCAGGGCCTCGTCCATGTCGTAGGTGCCGTTCATCACCCCGTCGGCACGCGCCACCAGCACGAAGTCGCGCGGCAGGGCGCGGGCGGCGGCGGCCGCGGCGCGGATGCGTTCGACCGAAAGCGCGCGGTCGTAGGAGGTGGCCCCGCCCGAGGGGTTGTCCTCGATCGAGATGCCGGCAAGGCCGGCCTCCGCGGCAAGACGCACGGTTTCGGCCACGATCTCGGGGGCGTCGCCGAAGCCGTTCTCGAAATCTCCCGAGACGGGCAGGGGCGTGGCGGCGACGAGGGCCGAGGCGTGGGCCAGCGCCTCGTCGCGGGTGATGTTGCCGTCGGGGCGGCCGAGGGTGAAGCCGAAGGCGGCAGAAGAGGTGCCAATGGCCTCGGCGCCAAGCGCGGCAAGCATCCGGGCCGAGCCCGCATCCCAGGCATTGGCCAGAACAAAGGGCTCTCCCCTGCGGTGCAGGGCGCGGAAGGCGGGGGCGGGATCGTGCATGGTCGTCTCCTGGGCGGCCTTGGAACTCTGGCTCGGGCGGAGGGTCGGACAGGGCGGCGGACTTCGCAAGGATTTTCCGGCCGTTTCGGCCCGGCCCGAAGGGAGGGAGGGGGCGCTGCCCCCCGTCTCCGCAAGCGGAGCCTCCCCCCGCAGTATTTTCAGCCATCGGATGGAGGAAAGGGCCGCCTGCCGCAGACCGGGGGGGGCGGGAGCCGCCGGCGCGCGGCTGAGCCGCTGTCCTCGGAGTGTTTCCGGCTGGCCGGGGCGTGGCGCGCGAGGGGCGTATCCCGAGGCGCCTGCCGAAGAAGGCTTGCCAGCCGCGCCGCACCGGGCTAGGCAGTCTGCATGAACGGAAGCATCGCCATCATTACCGGCTGCTGCATTACCTGCTGAGATATCTCGCGGGCCGCTTCCTCGTTTCCCTGTTCGAAATGACCTGATAAGCCGCCCGCGGGCAAAGCCTTTACCGGCCCCTGCGAGGAGCGAGACATGGTCGAGATCAAGCTGCACAACTCCCGGACGCGCAAGAAGGAGATCTTTGCGCCCATCGACCCGACGGATGTGCGGATCTATGTCTGCGGCCCGACGGTCTATGACCGCGCGCATCTGGGCAATGCCCGGCCCGTGGTGGTCTTCGACCTGCTCTATCGGCTGATGCGCCATGTCTACGGCGAAGGGCATGTCACCTACGTGCGCAACTTCACTGACGTCGACGACAAGATCAACGCCACGGCGCTGGCGCGGAAAGAGGCCGGCGCCCCCGGGACGCTGGAACAGCTGATCGCCGAGCGGACCGACGAGACGATCGGCTGGTACCACGCCGACATGGGCGCGCTCGGCGCCCTGCGCCCCTCGATCCGGGGCGAGGTCGGCCCACGCGCCGAGCCGCGCGCGACCCAGTACATCGGCCAGATGATCGCGATGATCGAGGGGCTGATTGCCGCGGGTCATGCCTATCCCGCCGAGGGCCACGTGCTGTTCTCGGTGGCCAGCTACAAGGCCTATGGCGCGCTCTCGGGCCGCTCAGTCGAGGACATGATCGCCGGGGCCCGGGTCGAGGTTGCGCCCTACAAGCGCGATCCGATGGATTTCGTGCTGTGGAAACCCTCGACCGAGGACCTGCCCGGCTGGGACAGCCCCTGGGGCCGGGGGCGTCCGGGCTGGCATATCGAGTGCTCGGCCATGAGCTACGAGTTGCTGGGCGAGAGCTTCGACATCCACGGCGGTGGCATCGACCTGCAATTCCCCCACCATGAGAACGAGATCGCGCAGAGCTGCTGCGCCCACCCGAAGGCGGAGTTCGCGCGGGTCTGGATGCACAACGAGATGCTGCAGGTCGAGGGCAGGAAGATGTCCAAGTCGCTGGGGAATTTCTTCACCGTGCGGGACCTGCTGGACCAGGGCGTGCCGGGAGAGGTGATCCGGTTCGTGTTTCTCGGGACGCACTACGGCAAGCCGATGGACTGGACCGAGAAGAAGCGGGCCGAGGCGGAGGCGACGCTGCGCCAGTGGCGCGCGCTGCTGGAGGGCGTCGAGCCGACCGGCCCCGACGCCGATCTGGTCGCCGCGCTTGCCGATGACCTGAATACTGCTGGCGCGATTGCTCGTCTGCATGCGATGGCCAAGGAGATCGTCGCCAACCCGCAGAAGGATTGCTTCTACGAGAAGGGCGTGATGCTGGCCTCGGCGCAGATGCTGGGGCTGCTGACCGACGAACTCGGTGACTGGGTTGCCGCGCCGGACCTGGGTGCTGAACTCAAGGAACTGCTCGATGCAATCGTTGCTAAACGCGATGAAGCACGTGCAAACAAGGAATGGGCCAAGTCGGACGCGATTAGGGGCCTTCTCCAGATCGCTGGTATTGCTCTATCTGATGGCGAGCAATCGACTTGGGTTGTCGATAGCTCCAAGGAAGACCTGGGCTGGCTCGCACTGTCCGCGCCTGCCTTGGCAGGGGAAAGCGCGGTATCCCCTGATGAATTCGATCAACTGGCCGCAGGTCGGAAGCTGGAGTTTGAAGTGGGAAAGAAAGGACGCTGGAAGAGTGTTTCGCTATCTGGTGCTCCTTCCGTCGAACTGAAGGATCGCTGCATTGCCCTGGCCAAGTTGGAGGCAGGGCTTTGAGGCGCTTTTTCGAAACAGAGGGCCGCGCCCGACCGCGGGGGGGCGCCATCGCGCCCGCCCAGGGGGGCGGTCGGGCGCGCCCCGGGCCGCTGCGCGTCCCGGGCGGTTCTGAAAGAGCAACCGTAAGCGACCTGTCGAACTACGATTTCTCGCGCCCCTCCGGCGCCTCTCTCCAACGGGCCGGGGGAGGGCTCTGATGGAACGTCTTTATCTCTACGACACCACCCTGCGCGACGGGCAGCAGACCCAGGGCGTGCAGTTCTCCACGCCCGAGAAACAGCGCATCGCCGCCATGCTCGACGAGCTGGGCGTGGACTATATCGAGGGCGGCTGGCCCGGTGCCAACCCGACCGACAGCGCCTTCTTCGAGGCTGCGCCGAAGACCCGCGCCACGATGACCGCCTTCGGGATGACCAAGCGGCCGGCGTCTCGGCCGAAACGATGACGTGCTGGCCG
>NZ_AFPM01000132.1 GCF_000220565.1 Oceanicola sp. S124
AGAGGTCCTCTTCGCCGCCGGCGGTCTCGACCACCATGCAGTCCATCTTGCGCCGCAGGATCGCCGCCGCATCGACGCCGCGGGCATGGGTCAGTGCCTGCACCAGCCCGTTGCCGTGCAGCCAGGCCGCCAGGTCGCGCGCCGCGTCGAGCCCGATCACCGGCAGCGCCGCCCCTGTCAGCCGTTCCGGGTCGCGCGCAATGATCGCCGGGCTGTCCACCGCCGAGAACAGGTAGGCCCCGCCCAGGTGCGCCGTCCAGAAGTTGTCCTGGGTGAACTTCGTCTGCTTCAGCGTCACCGGGTTGCGCGTCACGTCGCCGGTCCGGCGCGCCAGCTCGGTCATCTCGGCGATGAGCTGATCGTCGAACCAGGCGTCCTCCTCGCTGAGGAACCGGTCTGCCTTGCCGCTGAGCGCCGCGGCATCGCGCAGCGTCCCCGAGGCCGTGTCCGCCTCGACCGAGACCCGCCGCACCTCCATCAGCCTGGCCGCGCTGTCCAGCCGGAAGACGCCGTTGACCAGTTCCCCCGCCACCGCGTCCCGCGCGGTCAGGGCAAAGAGCGCCGCCTCGTTGGCGTCGATGAAATCGCGCAGGATGGCGCGGGTGGTCGAGAAGGAGGCCTCGAGCAGCGGCGCGGTCTTCTGGCGGGTGGTCAGCAGGATGAGCTGCCGGTTGACCCCGTTGAGGTTGAGGTACTGCCTATCGCCCAGCTCATCCGCCACCTCCGGCGAATAGCCCGAGATATCGACATGGAAATCGGTCAGCGCGGTGCGCTTGCCGGTCAGATGCTCAAGCGCCCGGTTATAGCGCTCGACCAGCGCAGGCGTGTCGACCGGGGTGAGGTTGCCGTAAAGGAGGCCGGTGCGGATGAGGCGGTTCATTTGAGGTCCTCTCCAGTCAATTCGTCCACCCAGAGCTTCCTTATTGAGAGCAAGCGAGTAAGGGCGCGCTCTGCTGCATCAAACTGAAGTTCACTTAGCCATTCGGAATCAGCTGGAGAGAGCCCCTCCTCCTTCAAAGCAAGGATGCTACGCATTGACAATTGGATGCCCCCATGGATTATCCCCCAACCCAGCCGAAGTCGGACGCTGCCTTCAAGATCGATGCCGAAATCAAGGGCAAATTCAGCGTCAATCAAACTCGTAGAGAACTCATAGAGATGGTTCTCGACCTCCTCGAACGGCATGAGAGCAGAGTAACTTCCACCGATCGAATACAGACGAAATTTGACTGGACCTGAACCTATATGTCCGTCGCCTTCAAAAAGGGTATTGCACTTATTCAACTCGTGGAGTTGGCGGACCAGAATTCTAGACTTTCGCCTCAATGTTTGCTGGTTTTGATTCTGACGCCTTTGCCGTTGCTCATCGCGGAACACTTCCGCCTGAGCTTCGAGAGCCGCGGCCATTCGTCGAGATTCCCCCCGCGCCAACTCAAGCTCGTTGCGCTGCTCTTGCAACTCGTTCTTTTGAATGAACGCCGTCACAATCAGCCAGAGGAATGCCAAAGTTGACGCCAGCCCAGCAAGAGCATCACCCATTGCATTGAGTTCAAGTGACCAGAACTCGTCCAGCTTATCCCCCCCGCTGGACGCTGAGGGTTGAACTGCCAGCCAGAAGACAACCAAGAAGATTGTAAGGGTTCCGAGAACTCCGAACCAAATCGGGGTGAAATTTCGCCCTCGTTCCCCCGTCTCACCAGCCCGGCGAATCCGCGCAGCGCCCGACTCGCCCCGGTTCCCCAAAGGCGAATCTCCGGCTAGACAGGCGGCCCCTGCTCGCCCACCCCCGGGCCCGGCGCTGCCCTCGGTACCAGTGCCCGGACGTGGCAACTCCTCACTCATGGGACACCCTCACTCCAGTGGCGGCGTGGGCGAAAGCGTGTGGCTCCCACCCCACGAGATGCAGAGGGACCGCCTGGTTGCTGACGCCGAGGTGCTCTCCTCCAACAAGATGCCGAGAGCTTGCCCCGCCGCCAGAGGTGGATTGCATCCACCCTACGCAAGCGGCTCCGTCCGCGCGCAGGGTCCGGAGGCCAGCCAGAGCCGTAGGGTGGGTGCCAACCCACCTTCCCCCGGCGTCCGTACGCAGCACCATCAGCCGCGCCCTTTCAGGTACCGCCGCTTGGCCTCTTCCGTGCGGCCCATGTCGCGGACCATGCCCTCGATGGCGGCCTCGTCGGACTTGTCGGCGTAGCGGAATTCCGAATCCGCGTAGCGGTTGATCTCCTGCACTACCATCTCGACAGTGATCGGCTGGCGCAGCTCCTCGATCATGGCGCGCTTGGTGTCGTAGTCGCGGAACAGGAACAGCTCGGGCTCTTCCATCCATGCGTCGGGCAGCTCGAAATCCATGGCGCGGACCTTCACCGCGTCGGTGATGTTCTTGATCGCCCGGCCGGTGAAGCGCGGGTCGGCCTCCTGGATCGCCTTCAGATAAGTCCCCAGCTTGGCGATGGTGTCGAGCGGACCCAGCCGCTGCTGCACCGCGTCGTAGACCGTGACCAGACCGGCCTCGGAGGGGCGGGCGTGGCTGGCAAAGCTCTCGGCCACCGCGCGCTTGATCTCCTGCGCGGCGTAGAGCTCGTGATCGCCCAGCGGGATGTCGTGGCGCTTGCCCAGGAGCAGGGCGAGGATGTCGACGTAATCTTCACGGGTGCGCGGGCCGTCGACCAGGAAACGGGCCCCGGCGCGCTGGCGCAGGGCGTCGTCGACGTTCTCGGGGTAGTTCGAGAACATGCCGAAGGTGCAATTGCCGCGCACCACGGTGTTGGCCCCTGCGAAGCTTTCCATCAGCACGGCGGTGATTTCCTGCTGACCGGCCGAGGACTGGCGGTCGCCACGCTTGCCGGCGATCTGGTCGATATCGTCGATGGTGCCGAAGCCGATGACGGCGGGGTCCATGATCTCGGAGATGAAGGCCTTGGCGTTCTGGCCCGACTTGCCCTGGTAGCTGTCGATGTTCTCGGTCGAGAGGTTGCGGTAGCGGAAGGGATAGCCCGCGACCTGACAATAGTCGTTCAGCAGACCGGCCATCATCTGGATCAGGGTGGTCTTGCCGGTGCCGGGCATGCCGTCGCCCATGAAGGTGAAGATGAAGCCGCCGAGCTCGGCAAAGGGGTTCATCCGCCGGTCGAAATCATAGGCCATCAGCATCTTGGCCAGCTTCATCGCCTGGTAC
>NZ_AFPM01000131.1 GCF_000220565.1 Oceanicola sp. S124
TTGGCGTGACGCTTGGGGTCTGCTGATGCGTCGGCATTAAGTTCCACCATCGCAGAACCCGAACGATGGGGCTGCACTCCCGACAACCTGCCCCTCCACCAACACATTTGGCCTCCCGTTCAGGGAGCAGCGGAGGTGTGCATACTCAACACGGATAACTCATGCTACATGCACATGCTTTCCCTGCTGTTGGCCAGCCAGCGCTTGTTCCTGCTGCTGTCGCCGAACTGGTATGTTCTCTATTTAGCCATGATAGAAGCTGTACTGCTTCAGCTGACCTGACCTCTTCGACCATGAACGAGGTTGCCGAGACCCTTCACCGCCACGGACAACACCTTTCCCCCCGACATCATGACGTCTTGCAAAGTGTGGTTCAGACCATGGCCGACATGGCGATGGGGGTTGCGGAACAGCGGGTCTATGTGTCCAGCCTCGATCCTGGAATGGGAAAGACCACGTCACTGATCGTCTTTCTGCGGAAGCTGGTGGGGTCTCAAGACCACAGGGATGTTGCGGTTCTGGTCTGCCTATCGCGCAAGGCCGAGATTGAGCGGATCGTTCGGGATGTGGGCTTGGAGGAGGTCGATTTTGCCGTGCTGACCAGCGACGAGGAGATCAACGCCTTGTCTTCGACACCGCCCAGCGAAGCGCGTGTTCTCTTCACAACCCAGCAGATGCTTCTGTCCAGGCTGCGGGGTGGTCGCTTCGAGACATGCCCCACCTTCCACTACCAAGGGCTTCCCCGTGAGGTCCGCGTCTGGGATGAAGCGATGGAGCCGGGTCAGGTCTTCATGCTGTCGAGCGATGACATCGGCGGCCTCCTGAGGTTCCTTCGGCGGGTCTCGGCTGACCTGGCTGACACGATGGATGGCCTGATGGATCGGCTGCGGAAGGCGGATATCGGGTCCCTATTCCAGTTCCCGAAGCTGGACCACGAGGTCCTTCAACGCGCGGTAGCCCTGCTTGGAAACGACTGGCAGGCAGCCCATGTGGAAGCACTGGCGGAACTGTCGGGTCAACAGGTCCGCGTCTGCTCTGGCTGGGGCAGTCAGCGTGTTGCCGTGCTTGCCAGGACGCTTCTGCCCGAAGACCTGGCCCCGGTTCTGGTGCTGGATGCATCAGCTCGGGTCCGCGAGACCTACAAGCTGTGGGCGGAGACGCGTGGTGGTCTGACCTTCCTGCCATCGGCGACCAAGGACTACAGTCCCCTGACGATCCACGTCGCCAGGAAGGGCGCAGGCAAAAGCAGCTGGGGACAGAACGGCCCTGCACTGGCGAAGACTGTCGCCGAGATGCGCAGTCAAAGGTTGGGTCAGCGCTGTCTGATCGTCCACCACAAGGCCGACAAGCACCTCGACGCCTCGAACCTCATCAGCGATGCCATCATCCCTGACGCCCTGCACAACACCAGCTTCCTGCACTGGGGGATGCATCAGGCGACCAACGAATACGCCGATGTGCCTGTCGTGATCCTGGCGGGGACCTTCAACCTACCTCCCAGCCAATATCTAGGTCTTGCTCATGCCAGCCTTAGCTTGCCGATGGACAAGGCGCTACCGGAAGCTGTGGTGCAGCGTATCGCGCTTGGGGAACATGGCCATGCCATCGTGCAGGCGGTTGGCCGTGGCGTCACCCGTGGATGCTCGGACGGCAAATGCTTGCCTGGTGAAGTCTACATCATCGCGGCAGCGGGATCTGGCATCGAAGAGGCGTTGAGCGACTGGTTCCCTGGAGCAACGGTGAAGCGCTGGTACCCTGCAGACCGTCCTGTCCTGACGGGCAAGGTGGCCGAGGCTGCCGCCTACATCAAGCAACGCCTGAAAGAAGACCCGACTGCCTCCATCCTGTTCCAGGACGTCATGGGCCACATCGGCTGTAGCAACAGGAGCAACTTCAATCGAACCATCCGTCGCCATGAAATGTTCAGGCTCTGGCTGAAAGATCAGGGATTGGTCGAGGTAAAGCTGCCAGGCATCCGAGGCAAGGCCAATGCATTCCAGGTCGAGCTACCGCTCTTCGCCGCTGCTGGCGTCGAGCTGCCCCAGGATGTTCAGGGGTCAAAAATCTGAGCGCCCAATCATAAGGGTGTGCTTAGGCGTTTCCCCCCATGCCCCATCGCTTGCGGGGGTGCGCCAACAAGAACCAACTATCGCCAAGCTGCCGGAGACTCTTCGGCTTCGGCTGCCCGCTGACCGAGACCGCCCGCAGCTGGCATCACCGCAGGGGTCAGGCAACAGCAGGGGGTCGATGCGAGGTCCTACTGCTACCGCAGACCACCGACACTGCTACCGTAGACCAAAGCGTAGACCATCTGGTGCCTGTTGACGTCGTGACTCCCCGGCTGATAGCCCTTGTTTCGCTGGAGCTACCAGCTGACGCGATGCCTGCAACGGGAATACAACCCGTGTGGGGGCACCA
>NZ_AFPM01000130.1 GCF_000220565.1 Oceanicola sp. S124
TGTCCGACGCCCTGAAGCCCACTCATCGCCGCCGCCGCCGACCGCCCCCTCAGCCGCGAGGAAGCCTCGCAGGCCTTTCAGATCCTCTTCGAGGGCGAGGCGACCCCGGCCCAGATCGGCGGCTTCCTGATGGCCCTGCGCACCCGGGGCGAGACCGTCGACGAATATACCGCCGCCGCCTCGGTGATGCGCTCGAAGTGCCACAAGGTCAGCGCCCCCGCAGGCGCCATGGACATCGTCGGCACCGGCGGTGACGGCAAGGGCACGCTGAACATCTCGACCGCAACGGCCTTCGTGGTGGCCGGCGCCGGGGTGCCGGTGGCCAAGCACGGCAACCGCAACCTGTCGTCCAAGTCGGGGGCAGCGGATGCGCTGAGCCAGATGGGCATCAACGTCATGGTCGGCGCCCGCATCGTCGAGGAGGCGCTGGAGAAGACCGGCATCGCCTTCATGATGGCACCGATGCATCACCCGGCCATGGCCCATGTCGGCCCGGCCCGCGCCGAGCTGGGCACCCGCACGATCTTCAACATCCTCGGGCCGCTGACCAATCCAGCCGGGGTGCGCCGCCAGCTGACCGGCGCCTTCTCGAAGGACATCATCCGCGCCATGGCCGAAACGCTCGGCGCGCTCGGCTCGGAAAAGGCATGGCTGGTGCATGGCTCTGACGGCACGGACGAGCTGGCGATCTCGGGGCGCTCGTGGGTGGCGGCGCTGGAAGAGGACGGTGCGATCCGTGAATTCGAGGTCCACCCCGAAGAGGCCGGCCTGCCGGAGCACCCCTTCGAGGCCATCGTCGGCGGCCAGCCCGAGGAAAACGCCCGTGCCCTGCGCGCGCTGCTGGCGGGCGAGGCCTCGGCCTACCGCGATGCGGTGCTGCTGAACTCGGCCGCCGCACTGGTCGTGGCGGGCCGCGCCTCGGACCTGAAAGAGGGCGCCGGCATCGCTGCCGAGAGCATCGACAGCGGCGCCGCCAGGGCCCGGATCGAGGCGCTGGCCGCGCTGACCTCTGCCGCCTCATGAGCCTGCCCGACGGCCTTCCCGACAGTCAGCCCGCCGCCCCCGCCGGCTGGGCCGACCTGCCCTTCTTCTCGGAAAGCTACCCGTCGATCGCCCGGGCGCTTGCCGGGGAAACGCGCCAGATCCTGCCCCCGGCGCCGCAACGCTTCGCCGCGCTCGAGGCCTGCCCGCCCGAGGCGGTGCGGGTGGTGATCCTCGGCCAGGACCCCTATCCCACCCCCGGCCATGCCCACGGGCTGGCCTTTTCGGCGGAACCCCACGTGCGGCCCCTGCCCCGGTCCCTGGGCAATATCTACAAGGAGATGGTCGAGGACCTGGGCGCCTGCCCGCCCGATGCCGACCTGCGCTTCCTTGCCGCCCAGGGGGTACTGCTGCTGAACACCGCGCTCTCGGTTCCGGCGGGCGAAGCCGGGGCGCACGCGAAACTCGGCTGGTCCGCCCTGACCGCGCAGGTCATGGCACGCCTGTCGGACCGGCCCCGCGCTTTCCTGCTCTGGGGGAAACCCGCGCAGTCCTATGCGCGTTATATCGCCGGGGAGGATCACTTGCGGATGATCTCGCCCCATCCCTCTCCGCTTTCCGCGCGCCGGGGCTTTTTCGGCTCGCAACCATTTTCAAAGGTCAACAACTGGCTTAGAGCGAGGGGAGAGACCGAAATAGACTGGACCGGCCAGGGGTCCGGGCAGAAGGGAGCCGCCTCATGAGCGAAACCGTGCTGGACCGCATCAAGGCCTACAAGCTGGAAGAGATCGCCGCCGACAAGGCCGCGAAGCCGCTGGCGGACGTCGAGGCCGAGGCCAGGCAGGCCAGCCCTGTCCGCCCCTTCGCCGACGCCCTCCACGAGGCCTCGCGCCAGGGCTACGGGCTGATCGCCGAGGTCAAGAAGGCCTCGCCCTCGAAGGGGCTGATCCGCGAGGATTTCGACCCTGAGTGGATCGCGACGGCCTACGAGGAAGGCGGCGCCGCCTGCCTGTCGGTGCTGACCGACACCCCCTCGTTCCAGGGCGCCAAGGACTTCCTGCCGCTGGCCCGCAACGCCTGCGCACTGCCGGTCCTGCGCAAGGATTTCATGTATGACACCTACCAGGTGGCAGAGGCCCGGGCCATGGGCGCCGACTGCATCCTGATCATCATGGCCTCGGTCAGCGATGCCCAGGCGGTCGAGCTTGAAGCCGCCGCAACCGACTGGGGCATGGATGCGCTGATCGAGGTGCACAACCAGGAAGAGCTGGAACGCGCTGCCCTGCTGGACAGCCGCCTGCTGGGGATCAACAACCGCAACCTGAAGACCTTCGAGACCTCGCTGGACACCACCCGCACCCTGTCGCGGCTGGCCCCCGAGGACCGGATCCTCGTGTCCGAAAGCGGGCTGCACGGCCCGGACGACCTGGCCGACATGGCCCGTTTCGGCGCCCGCTGCTTCCTGATCGGCGAAAGCCTGATGCGTCAGGACGATGTCGCGGGTGCCACCCGCAAGCTTCTGGCCCAGCCGACCGGCGGGGTCATGTGATGGCGCTGAGCCATTTCGACGGCAAGGGCGATGCCCATATGGTCGATGTGTCGGACAAGGCCGTGACCGCGCGCATGGCCGTAGCCGAGGGCTACGTGAAGATGGCCCCCGAGACGCTGGCGCTGATCACCTCGGGCGAGGCCAAGAAGGGCGACGTGGCCGGGATCGCCCGGCTGGCCGGGATCATGGGGGCCAAGAAGACCTCTGAGCTGATCCCGCTCTGCCATCCGCTGCCGATCACCAAGGTCGCCATCGAGATCACCCCCGACGACGCCCTGCCGGGCCTGCGCATCGAGGCCACGGTGAAGACCTCCGGCCAGACCGGCGTCGAGATGGAGGCGCTGACCGCCGTCTCGACCGCCGCTCTGACCGTCTATGACATGGTGAAGGCAGCCGACAAGGCGATGGAGATCGCCGCCATCCGCCTGCTGCTGAAGGACGGCGGCAAGTCGGGCCGTTACGAGGCGCAATGATTTCCGTCGACGAGGCCCTGTCCCGGCTCTTCGCCCTGGCCCGGCCCCTTGGCACCGAAGAGGTGCCCCTGCGCGAGGGTGCGGGCCGGGTGCTGCGCGCCGATGCGGTGGCGCGCCGGGATCAGCCGCCCTTTGCCGGCTCGGCCATGGATGGCTATGCGCTGATCGCGGACGAAGCGGTCGTGGGCGCCAGCTTCACCGTCATCGGCGAAAGCGCCGCCGGGCATCGCTTTGACGGCACCCTCAGCGCCGGTCAGGCGGTCCGCATCTTCACCGGCGCCCCCATCCCCGAAGGCGCCACCCGCGTGGTGCTGCAAGAGGATGTGACCCGCGAGGGCGACCGCATCACCCTTGGCGACAGTCTGGACGCCGGGCCCCACATCCGCCCCGCCGGCATCGACTTCCGCGCCGGAGACCGCCTCTCGGCGCCCCGCCTGCTGCGCCCGGCCGATATCGCCCTGCTGGCGGCGATGAACGCCCCGACCCTGACGGTCGCACGCCGCCCCGAGGTGGCGCTGATCTCGACCGGGGATGAACTGGTGCTGCCGGGCGAAGACCCCGGGCCGGACCAGATCGTCGCCTCGAACACCTTCGGACTCGAGGCGCTGTTCCGCAGCCATGGCGCCCGGGTGCGCCTGCTGCCGCTGGCCCGCGACAGCCGCGCCTCGCTCGAGTCCACCTTCGCGCTGGCCCGTGGCGCCGACCTTGTCGTGACCATCGGCGGTGCCTCGGTCGGCGATCACGACCTGGTGGGCCGTGTCGCGGCCGATCTCGGGATGGAGCAGAGCTTCTACAAGGTCGCCATGCGGCCCGGCAAACCGCTGATGGCAGGGCGCATGGGCGCCGACATGGGGGGCGCGATGATGATCGGCCTGCCCGGCAACCCGGTCTCGGCAATGATCTGCGGCCATGTCTTCGTCGCGCCCGTCCTGCGCGCCCTGCAGGGCCTGCCGGCCGCGCCTGCGCCCCTGTCCCGGGCGCCGCTGCTTGAGGACCTGCCCGCCAATGGCCCCCGGGCCCACTACATGCGCGCCCGCCTCGACGCCGGCGGGTTGCGGCCTGCGGCCTCGCAGGACAGCTCGCTGCTGTCGCTGCTCTCGGAGGCCGGCGCCCTGATCCTGCGCCCGCCCGAGGCCCCGCCCGCCCGCGCCGGCGAGATCCTGCCCTACCTGCCGTTCTGAATGCCGCGTCCCCCCGGCATGCGGCTTCACGCCCGTTTCCCGTGTTCCAGTCCATTGACACAAAACAGGAACACCTGTAGAACGAAGCCAGAGGACATGAGCAGGAGCGCCCTATGCTGACCAAGAAGCAGCTTGATCTGTTGGAATTCATCCACAAGCGGATGTCACGCGACGCGGTGCCGCCCTCCTTCGACGAGATGAAGGAAGCGCTGGACCTGCGCTCCAAGTCCGGGATCCACCGGCTGATCACCGCGCTGGAAGAGCGCGGCTTCATCCGCCGCCTCGCGCATCGCGCCCGTGCCATCGAGATCGTCAAGCTGCCCGACAGCCT
>NZ_AFPM01000129.1 GCF_000220565.1 Oceanicola sp. S124
CACTGGCAGCTTACCGCCACCCCACGCTGATCCACGCCCCGAGCGACCCCGGAGGGCGCCCCCAACCCGGAGGGCGCCCTTCTGCTGTCCGCCTTGCACCCGGCCCCGTCATGGCTAGGCTGCCCCGAAGGAAAGGACGCCCATGACCGAGAAGCCCCCCTTCACCGCCTCAGAGATCACCGCCGCCTACCGCGCCTATATCGATTGCCTCAATCGCCGCGACTGGGACGCCCTGCCCGACCACGTCGCCGCCGAGGTCCACCACAATGACCGCCCCTTCGGCCTGCCGGGCTATCGCGCCATGCTCGAGAGCGATGTCCGCGCCATCCCCGACCTCGCTTTCAACATCGCCCGCCTCGCCTGCGAGCCGCCCCTGATCGCCGCCGGCCTCGCCTTCGACTGCACGCCTGTCGGCGCGCTCTTCGGGCTGCCGGTCAACGGTCGCCGGGTGCAGTTCACCGAGAACGTCTTCTATCACTATGCCCCCGGCCCCGACGGTGCGCCCCGCATCCACAGGGTCTGGTCGGTGATCGACCAGGCCGCCCTTGCCGCACAGCTCTGAGCACGCCGGACACCGGAACACAAAAAGGGCCGCCCAGAAGGACGGCCCCGAAATCTTCCGCGGATAGGACTGCATCCGCCGGGAAGGTTTGGACAGGCTTACTCGGCCTGCATCGCCTCGATCGAGATGGTCACCTCGACCTCGTCGCTGACGTAGGGGGCAAACATGCCCATGTCGAAGTCCGAGCGCAGCACGGTGGCGGTGGCATCGAAGCCGGCCCACTGCTTGCCTTCCATCGGGTGCTCGCCCAGCTGGTTCAGCTTGGCATCCAGCACGACTTCCTTGGTGATGCCGTTGATGGTCAGATCGCCGGTGATCAGGCCGGTGTCCTCGCCGGTCACCTCGATGGCGGTCGAGACGAAGGAGACGGTGTCATTGGCCTCGGCGCCGAAGAAATCCTCGGTCAGGAAATGCGTGGTCCGGGCATCGATGCCGGTCAGCAGCGAGGCCGCAGGGAAGGCAACTTCGACCGAAGAATTCGCCGGCTCGTCGGCGTCGAACTGGATCGTGCCGTCAAAGCCCGAGAACATGCCGAAGCCGGTCGAGAAGCCGAGGTGGTTGTACTGGAAGACAATCTGGGTGTGGGTGTTGTCGAGCGTGTAGGTCACCGGGGCGGCAAGGGCGCCGGCGGCGGAAGCAAGGGTCAGGGCGGAGCCGAGAAGCAGGGATTTCATTGCAGTTGATCCTCTTTCAGGGGATGCGTTCAAAGATGTCCCAGATGTCGCTGCGCTGCCGCATCAACGCAATTCCGTATCCCCCAACACCTGCTGTGGATCTGCGAACATCGCGCCCGCGCGAAATCGCCGATCCGCACGCCGACATCGGCGCAATGTCTCCGGCGGGAGTATTTTCAGCCTGGTGATGATGCAGGTTTCGCCCTCCGGGCGACCGACTTTCGATCCCGGGAGCGTGCACGCCCTCACGGCGAAAGGCCGGCGCCTCTCCGGGCACTGTCCCGCTTGCCCATCACCGGGCTGAAAATACCTCCGGGGGGAGGCTCCGCAGGAGACGGGGGGCAGCGCCCCCTCCCCTTCGCCGCACCGCGGCCACCGCGCTTGCCAACCCCATCGATCCCCTGTAAGGGAGGGCCTCCTTCCGCAAGGATATCTTGAACCGCGCAGACTCTCGTGGAGGGGTCGCGGAAGGGCAGACCCTCCTATGAAATGCGCCTCGACAGAAACAGGAGTGCACATGCCGCTTTACGAGCATGTCTTCATCTCGCGCCAGGACCTTTCCAACGCGCAGGCCGAAGGTCTCATCGAACATTTCGGCGCCATTCTCTCGGACAACGGCGGCAAGCTGGTTGACCACGAGTACTGGGGCGTCAAGACGATGGCCTACAAGATCAACAAGAACCGCAAGGGCCACTACGCCTTCCTGCGCACCGACGCCCCGTCGGAAGCCGTGCAGGAAATGGAGCGCCTGATGCGTCTGCATGACGACGTGATGCGCGTCCTGACCATCAAGGTCGACGAGCACGCCGAGGGCCCCTCGGTCCAGATGCAGAAACGTGACGAGCGCGACGACCGTCGCCGCGAACGTCGCTGATCTCAGCCCAGGAAAGGACATAAATCATGGCCGCAAAACCGTTTTTCCGCCGCCGCAAGGTCTGCCCCTTCTCGGGTGAGAACGCGCCGAAGATCGACTACAAGGACACCCGTCTGCTGCAGCGCTACGTTTCCGAGCGCGGCAAGATCGTGCCCTCGCGCATCACCGCCGTCTCCGCCAAGAAGCAGCGTGAACTGGCCCGCGCCATCAAGCGCGCGCGCTTCCTCGCCCTGCTCCCCTACGCCGTGAAGTAAGGAGCAAAGCACATGCAAGTCATCCTTCTCGAACGCGTCGCCAAGCTCGGCCAGATGGGCGATGTCGTCAACGTCAAGCCCGGCTACGCCCGTAACTACCTGCTGCTGCAGGGCAAGGCGCTGACCGCCTCCAAGGAGAACATCGCCCAGTTCGAAGCCCAGAAGGCTCAGCTGGAAGCGAACAACCTGGAGACCAAGAAAGAAGCCGAAGCCCTGGGCGAGAAGCTCGACGGTCAGAAGTTCGTCCTGATTCGCGCCGCTTCCGACGGCGGCAACCTCTACGGCTCCGTCACTCCGCGCGACGTCTCGATCGTCGCCACCGAGAACGGCTTCACCGTCGAGCGCAAGCAGGTCATCATTCCGCAGCCCATCAAGGAACTGGGCCTGCACACCGCCGTGGTGCACCTGCACCCGGAAGTGGAAGTGGAAGTGATCCTGAACGTCGCCCGCTCGCCCGAAGAGGCCGAGATCCAGGCTGCCGGCAAGTCCATCCAGGAGCTGGCCGCCGAGGAAGAGGCTGCTGCCGAGTTCGAGATCGCCGAGCTGTTCGACGATATCGGCTCCGCCGCCTCTGACGACGAGGGCGACCGCCCCGCCTCCGAAGAAGACTGATCGTCTTCCGCGAAGCTCAGTCATGAAGCCGCGCCCTTCGGGGCGCGGCTTTTTCATGTCCGCCCGCGGGCCCTTTCGGCTGTCGCCCGGCGCGCATAGGCCCCCGGCGCCACGCCTACCTGACGACTGAAGGCCACGCTGAAGGCGCTGGCAGAGCCGTAGCCGACCCGCCGGGCCACCTCGGCCAGGGACAGGCGCCGCCCCGGCCCAGCAGGTCCTTGGCCAGCGCCATGCGCCAGCCCAGCAGGTAGTCCATCGGCGCCACGCCGAGCGCCCGCCCGAAATGCTCGAAGAAGGCCGAGCGTGACATGCCGGCCCGCCGCGCCAACTCTGCCACCGTCCAGCCCTGCGCCGGATCCCCATGCAGCGCGCGCAGCGCCGCACCAAGGCGCGGATCCAGCAGCCCGCGCAGCAGCCCCGGCGGCGCCCCGGCCCCGCCCCGCAGCGCAGCGCCTCGATCAGCAGCACTTCCAGCAGCCGCGTCAGCACCAGCTCGCGCGCGACCCGCTCGGCCCGCGTCTCCTCGTGGATCATCCGCACCAGTGCCGTCAGCCGCGCCTCGCCCTGCACATGGATCACCTCGGGCAGCAACGAGACCAGCACCCCGCTGTCCGGCGTGGCGAAGTCGCAATGCCCGACCAGCATCTCGACCTCGGGCGTGCCCCCGGGCAGGCCAAGGCGGAAATGGCCGGGGCTGGTCTCCATCCGCGCCGGCGGCGCCCCGGGAGGCGGCGGGTCCAGGCTGGTCGAAGCGAAGTCGTGGATCGCTGGCACCAGCACGAAGTCCCCGGGCCCGATGATGCGCGGCGGTTGTCCGTGGATCGTCAGCCGGATCTGCCCCGCGATCATCGCGCAGTAGAACGGTCGACCGACCTCACCTCGCTCGACCCGCCAGCGGCCGCGCCCGCTGACCAGCTTCGACACCGAGGGCAGCGGCTTCAGCAGGGTGACCACCTCTGTAAGCGGATCGGACATGCTTTGGATCTTCTCTAATCACTCCCGGACCTCTGATGATAGAAGATCCGGCCCCCGGCGTCTATCTGCGAGGCATCACCCCAAACGGAGACCCCAAATGTCCAAAGTTCTCATCACCGGCTGCTCCACGGGCTTCGGCCTAGCCACGGCGCAGCACTTCCTCGATCAGGGCTGGGACGTCGTCGCCACGATGCGCGACCCCGCCGCCAGCACCCTGCCCGCCTCGGATCGGTTGACCGTTCTGGCGCTGGATGTCACCGATGCGGTCAGCATCGAGGCCGCCCTTGCCGATGCCGGGCCGCTGGATGCGCTGGTCAACAACGCCGGCCTCGGCATGCTGAACGCCATCGAGGGCGTCTCGGTCGAGAAGATCCGCGAGGTCGTCGAGACCAACCTGATCGGTCCGATCGCCCTGATCCGTGCCGCCATGCCCGGATTCCGCGCCCGGGGCGGCGGCGTGGTGGTCAATGTCAGCTCATCGGTCACCGTCGCGCCGCTGCCCGCGCTCTCGGTCTACACCGGCTCGAAGACCGGGCTGAACGGCTTCACAGAAAGCTTTGCCCTCGAGGCCGCGCCGCAGGGCGTGCGCACCCGCCTCGTGCTGCCCGGCGCCGCGCCCTCGACCGACTTCGGCAAGAACGCCATGGCCCGCATCGGCCTCGACATCCCCGCGCCCTACGAGGACTTCGTGAGGGGCCATCTCGCCAAGCTGCAGGCCAGCACCGAGGTCACCCTGGCCGAGGATGTCGCAAGGGCCGTCTGGCGCGCGGTCACCGACCCTTCGGCGCCGATGCGCATTCCCGCCGGGGCCGATGCGGTCACCGCCTTCAGGGACGCCGGCTGGCCGGTCGAGTGATGCCGGACGGAGGCGCCAGGGCGGCGCCTCCGCCACTTCAGACGGCTTCCGACAGTGCCGCGTCGAAGATCGCCAGCGCCGTGTCCAGCTCGTCCTCGCTGACCGTCAGCGGCGGCGCGATGCGGAAGACCGACGACAGACCCGGCAGCGCCGCGATGTTCATCGACAGGCCTTCGCGGGCGCAGATCGCCATGACGCGATTGCCATAGGCCTCATCCGGGCGCTTGCTGCCGCGCTCCGCAACAACCTCGACGCCCAGCAACAGGCCCCGCCCGCGCACATCGCCGACCTTCTCGTGTTTCTCCAGCAGCCGGTCCAGCCCGGTGCGGAAATGCGCCCCCAGCCTTGCCGCACGACCCGGCAGATCGTCGCGCCGCGCGATCTCCAGCACCTTGCAGCCGATGGCGGCGGGCAGCGGGTCGGCGACATGGGTGGTGTAGAACAGGAAACCGCGCTCATGGGCCTCGGCCTCGATCTCGGCCGAGGTCATCACCGCCGAGAGCGGCAGCCCCGCGCCGAGCGTCTTCGACAGCGTCAGGATATCGGGCACCACCCCATCGCGTTCGAAGGCGAACATCAACCCGGTGCGCCCTATCCCGGTCTGCGCCTCGTCGAGGATCAGCAGCATGCCGCGCTCGGCGCATTTCTGTTTCAGCGCACCCAGGTAGCCCTCGGGCAGGTCGATGATGCCGCCGGTCGACAGGATCGGCTCGGCGATGAAGGCGGCCAGGTTGCCGGTCGACATGGCGTCGATCTGGGCAAAGGCATCGTCCAGCTCGACCCGCCAGTCGAGCATGATGCCGGGGAACCGCGGACGGAAGGCATTGGGCACGGGGATCGAGAAATTCCCCGGCGTGACAGGCCCATAGCCCTTGCGCCCGGCGGAATAGGTGGCCGCCACGGCGCTGCCAGTCATGCCGTGCCAGCTTTGGGCGAAGCTGACCACCTCGTGTCGGCCAGTCACCAGCTTGGCTAGCCGGATCGCCGCATCGTTGGATTCACCCCCCGTGGTCAGCAGCAGCGTGCGGTCCAGCCCCTGCGGCGTCACCTCGGCCAGCCCCTCGGCCAGTTCCAGCACCGGCGCGCTCAGCATGCCCGAATGCAGGTGACACACCCGGTAGGCCCATTCGTGGATCACGGCGCTGATCTCGGGATGCGAGTGGCCCAGAACGGCGCTCATCTGGCCGCTGGTGAAGTCCAGGATCTGCTGGCCGCTGGCCGAGATCACATGGGTGCCGCGCGCCGCGACGATCTCATGTTCGAAAAAATGCGCGCCGTAGCGCAGCAGGGTGGCATCGGCACGGGCAAGGAAATTCGACATCGGTCTCTCCGGTTGGCTCTGGCGAAAGCCTAAGAGATCCCGCGGCGGGATTTTCCTGAAGTATGACCGCATTGCCGGAAGTTCTTCCAAACATCGCGCTTCTACGACATTTTTTCTCACGATTCCCCACTTAGGAGAGAGATATGCTCGACCATCGTGACAAGCGCCTGCTTGCCCTGCTGCAACGGGATTCGCGCCGAACCAATGCCGAGCTGGCCGAGGATGTCGGCCTGTCGCTCTCGGCCTGCGCCAAGCGGGTGGCGCGGCTCTGGTCCGAGGGGTTCCTGCTGCGCGCCCCCGCGCTGATCGACCGCCGCCGCTTCCGACGCCCGGTCACGGCGGCAGTCATGGTCACCCTGACCGCGCCCAAGGCCAGCGTCAGCCAGGACTTCGCCCGCCGTATCACCGCCTGCCCGCAGGTCGCCCAATGCCATGCAGTGACCGGCGAATTCGACTTCCTGCTGGTGGTGCAGGAACGGTCGATCGAGGCCTACCACGACTTCGCTCAGGAGGTTTTCGGGGAATGGCCGCAGGTTGCCTCCTACCGCACCAACTTCCTGCTGCGCAGCTACAAGAACGACACCGCCCTGCCCGACTTTTGCCTATCGAAAAGTGCCGAGTGATCAGCCCTGCTTGCGCGCGTGTTGGTCCGCGATGAAGGCACGCAGCAACGGGAAGCGGTCGCGCATCTGGCGCCGATGCACCGGCTTCAAGGGTTTCGAGCGGTCGTATTTCCCCGCGCTGTCATTGTCGGCATGGATCGTGCGCAGGTAGTGGAACTGCATGTCGTTGATCACCAGAGAGGGATGATTCCACGCCAGTTTCTTGTGCGAAATCAGGTAGATGTTCTGCCTTGAGGCGACGGGCGCCAGCAGCGCCAGACCCTGGTTGTTATAGGGGCTTTCGCGCAGGTAGAAGTTCAGGCTGCCGTCTTCCTCGATCACCATGGACACCCCACGGGAGTGGCTGAAGAACATGTAGTCGCGGGCCGGTGTCGGGCGGGCCAGCGCAAGCCGCGCGCTCTGACCCAGGTCAGCAAGGAAGTCCTTGGCCAGCGCGTCGTCGTCGTCCAGAACCACTTCCAGCGCATGGCTGTCGGGGCGCTCCGCCATGATCCCCTGACGGATCTGGCGGAAGATGTCGCCGGCCACGCCGGGACCACGGGCATGGACCGAGCCCCTGTCGCCCAGCGTATCCCCGACGGCCTCGCGCAACAGTGCCAGGTGGTCGGCGGGCAGGTCCTCGCTGGTCAGCAGGGCAAAGTGGAAGTTGCCGTCGCTCTGGTCCGCCAGAGAGGCCAGGGCCAGGCTGCGGAACAGGCGGAAACGCTCGGCCAGGCGGTCGGCGTCGAAGAGCACCGCCTTGTCCCGGCTGGCCTCGGATCGCCAGCCCGACTGGCCGAAGTAGGCATAGCGCATTTCCACGATGGGCAGCATGAGACGTCCTCCTGCGGCGCGCGACGGCGCCTGTCCCGCGCAGGTTCCCCTGCCCACCGGCGCCTGTCAACGGCCTGTCGCACAAAGAAAAAGGGCCGCCCATGGGGCGACCCTTCGCTGTCGGTATCAGGCGAAGATCACTCTTCGTCCAGTGCCTCGACGGCTTTTTGCAGATCGTCCTTGGAGACCTCTTTCTCGGAGACATCGGCCAGCTCGACGATGTAGTCGACGACCTTGTCTTCGAAGATCGGGGCACGCAGCTGCTGCTGCATCTGCGGGTTTTGCTGAACGAACTCGAAGAACTGGCGTTCCTGGCCCGGGTACTGGCGCGCCTGGTTCATGACCGCCTGGGTCATTTCCTGGTCGGTCACTTGCACTTCGGCCTTCTGGCCCAGTTCGGCCAGCAGCAGGCCCAGCTTCACGCGACGCTCGGCCAGCTTGTTGTGCTCGTCGGTCGGCTCGATCTTGTCGTGGTCATGGCCGTGGTGGTCGGGGTTTTCCTCGTGCCACAGCTGGTGCGCGATCTGGTTGGCCTCGGCTTCGACCAGGCTCGGCGGCAGCTCGAAGGAGACCTTCTCGTCCAGCACGTCCAGCAGCTTGCGCTTCATGACGGCACGGGCGGCACCGGCGTATTCGGCTTCCAGGCGCTCGGCGATCTGGCCCTTCAGGGCCGCCAGGTCCTCGGCGCCGAACTTCTTGGCCAGCTCGTCGTCGATCTCGGCCGCCTTGGGGGCCTTCACTTCCTTGATCTTGCACTCGAAGACCGCGGCCTTGCCGGCCAGGTTGGCGGCGCCGTATTCCTCGGGGAAGTTGACTTCGACGTTCTTCTCGTCGCCGGCCTTGGTGCCTTTGAGCTGGTCCTCGAAACCGGGGATGAACGAGTTGGAGCCCAGCACCAGCGGGTAGTCTTCCGCCGCGCCGCCGTCGAAGGCCTCGCCGTCGATCTTGCCGAGGAAGTCGATGACCACCTGGTCACCCTCTTCCGCGGCGCCGTCCTTGGCTTCGAAGTCCTGGGCGGTCTCGGCCAGGTTGGCCAGGGCCTCGTCCACGGCCTCGTCACTGGCCTTGGCGACCAGCTTCTCGAGCGAGACAGACTTCAGATCGACTTCGGGGATCTCGGGCAGCTTTTCATAGGCCATCTCGACGACGACATCGTCGCCCTCTTTCCAGGTCTCGCCGTCAACCATGTTGACCGAAGGCTGCATGGCGGGCTTGTCGCCGCTTTCCTCGAAATGGGCGTTCATGGCGCCGTCGACGGCTTCCTGCATGGCTTCGCCCAGCACGCGCGGGCCGAACTGCTTCTTCAGCAGCGCCATGGGCACCTTGCCTTTGCGGAAGCCTTTCATCTCGACCTCGGGCTGCGCCTCGGCCAGCTTCTCGTTCACCTTGCTGTCCAGCTCGGCGGCGGTCAGGGTGATGGTGTAGCCGCGTTTCAGCCCCTCGTTCAGGGTCTCGGTGACCTGCATTGTCGCTCGTCCTTCCATACCGGGGCCGTATCCTTCGCACGGCCATCGAAATCAGACGCTCTTCTATGAGCAGGCCTGCGCCGTTGCAAGCTATAAGGGCGCCGAAAACCGCCACCAGCGCGGGTTTCTGCGCCCTTTTCGGACCCGAGAGGCGACCGCCCCGGTTCCGGAGCAGCACGAAGCCCCGCAACGGGGTCATACCTCTTCGTAAAGCGCCACGGCAGCGTTCATCTCGTTCAGGACGACCTCTCCGTGATAGAGCAGTTGCGACAGCAGGGCCGTATCCGCCTGGGCGCCTGATGCGATCTGCTTCAGGTGGGGTTCCATCCAGTCCCAGACCGCCTGGACAAGTTCCAGCTGCATGTCGACCTCGAAGGTGGGGGGCGCGATGATGCCGTCCCACGCATTGCCGACCCGCAACTTGTAGAGGCTGGTGCCGAAAAGGGCGATGGTGCCCTGAAGGGCCTTGCGGTCGCCGTCCGGGTCGAAGCCCCGACCGATCATGCAGGCCTCTTTCAGGGCCTTCATGATCAGCATCCGCTGTCGCCCGGCGACATTGATCGCCGTGGCCAGCTCTGGCGCGATCAGCCCCTCGCCATAGACGGTTTCCATCTGGCCGACGGCGTCGTTCATCGTCTTCAGCACCGCCGGGTTGCGCGCGTGAATGACCCGCAGCGCCTTGGCATCCCCCTCCAGGACGTAGCTTTCCACAGCCAGGCCGTAACCGCGCCACAGCATGTCGACGGCCGCCAGCGCATCCAGCATCTCCATGGTCTGTTCGACGGGCAGGCCCTGCCCCTCGTCGCCGAAACGCAGCCCTTCGTGAGTGCGCGAGAACAGCGCATGGGCGCTGCGCGCCCGTTCACGGGCACTGTCGGCCTGCACCCCCGCCTCGGCCATGCAGGTCAGCATCGCCATGCGCTGCGACAGCATCCGCTGCCGTCCCGCCAGGTTGATCTTGCGCTTGGCAGCCTCCGCGCCCACGAGCGTGGCCGCCTGCGACAGCGCCGGCGCCAGTCCTGGCGGCAGCGAAAGCGGCAGGGCGAGCAGGCAGGTCAGCAGAACGCGGCACAGGAACGGCAGCCCGGGCCCGCCCGTGGAGCCTCGCCGTCCCAGGCCGGAGGTGCGCGGCGACACCTGCGCGCGCCCGCGTCCGATCATCCATCTGAAATCTCGCATCCGTGCATCCCTGCCAGGGCCGGATCCTGCCAATCCGGGCCGCGGATCCGGGTCTCGTCCCGCGCAGGAAACCCCAGGGAAGTGGAGATTCAGTTAAGTTGCGCCCGACCGAAGGGCCACAGGCGCAAGACATTTTCATGAAAAAGGCCTTGCAAGGGGTGACGGAGCCGCGTCATCGCCCTAAACCCTGCCTCACGTGACGAGACTGGAGATTCGCAAGATGGATGTAAACCGTACCAACGATCCGCAATAAGCGTCGATCCGGTACGGGTGGGCGCGTGCCCCGCCTCTCTTGCCTTCCTTTCCTTCCCAGCCTTGCCGAAGCCCCCCCACAGGCCGGCGTCCGTTCACCGCCCCCAATTCCCCGGCGCCCCGCTTGCGTCAGCGCCCCAATTCCTTTCGCGGATGTACTGTCATGTTCCGTTTCTTCGAGCACCTCGTCGACCCTTTCCAGCCCTTCAAGGCCGAGACCCCTCCCACCCGGCTGATGCCCTACATGTGGTCGCAGCTGCGCACGCTTGGCGGCTGGCTGCCGCTGATGGCCTTCACCTCTCTGCTGGTCGCGCTTGGCGAAAGCCTGCTGTTCTTCTACGCCGGGCGCATCGTCGACCTGATGACCGGCGCCGGGCCCGATGGCTTCTGGACCCAGCACGGCCGCGAGACCCTGCTGGTCGCCCTTGCCCTGCTGCTGCTGCGCCCCGGGCTGATCGGCATCAACCACCTGCTGCTGGAACAGACCCTTGTGGGCACGCTGAACGTCCAGTCGCAGTGGCGGGCGCATAAGCACCTGCTGGGCCAGTCGATGTCCTTCTTCCAGAACGATTTCGCCGGGCGGCTGTCGAACCGGGTCATGCAGATGGGCCCGGCGACCGAGGATTCGGCCTATATCTTCCTCGAGGCCATCTGGTTCTCGGCGGTCTACATCGTCGGCGCCACCGTGGTGGTCAGCCAGATCAATCCCTGGCTGGCGCTGCTGCTGGCCAGCTGGCTGCTGCTCTATATCCTCTACATGCAGTACCTCGTGCGCCGGATCACCCTGGCGGCCGAGAAATGGTCCGATGGCCGCTCCGCCGTCACCGGTCGCGTCGTAGACGCCTATGCCAACATCGAGGCCGTGAAGCTCTTCGCCGGCACCCACGCCGAAGAGACCTATGCCCTCTCGGCCTTCAAGCGGCTGCGCCTGCGCGTCCACCGCTTCCTGCGGCTGGCGACCGAGATGCAGGTCGTGCTGAACCTGCTGAACGGCTACCTGATGGTCTCTGTCGGCGGGCTTGCGGTCTATTTCTGGTCGCAGGGCCGGCTGAGCGTGGGCGAGGTCACGGCGGCCATTGCCCTGACCATGCGGCTGAACGGCATGTCGGGGTGGATCCTCTGGGTCACCATCCGGCTGTTCGAGCACTTCGGGGTGATCCGCGAGGGGCTGCGCTCGATCGCCGTGGCCCATTCGGTGACCGATGTCCCCGACGCCCCTGCCCTGGTCAGGGGGCCCGGAGAGATCCGTTTCGAGGACATCAGCCACCACTACGGCAAGGGCCGGGGCGGGCTGGATCATGTCGGCCTGACCATCGCCCCGGGCGAGAAGGTCGGGCTGGTCGGCCCCTCGGGCGCGGGCAAGTCGACGCTGATCTCGCTGCTGCTGCGCTTCCGCGACGTGGAACAGGGCCGCATCCTGATCGACGGCCAGGATATCGGCGCGGTGACGCAGGAAAGCCTGCGCCATGCCATCGGCGTGGTCAGCCAGGACAGCTCGCTTCTGCACCGCTCGATCCGCGCCAACCTGCTCTATGCCCGTCCCGACGCCAGCGAAGAGATGATGGTGGCCGCCGCGCAGAAGGCCGAGGCGCATGACTTCATCCTCGGGCTGGAAGACCGCGAGGGGCGCACCGGCTACAGCGCCCAGGTCGGCGAGCGTGGCGTGCGCCTGTCGGGCGGCCAGCGCCAGCGGATCGCCATTGCCCGGATGATCCTGAAGGATGCGCCCATCGTGATCCTGGACGAGGCCACCTCGGCACTCGACAGCGAGGTCGAGGCCGCCATCCAGCGCTCGCTGCACGCGGCGATGGAGGGCAAGACGGTGATCGCCATCGCGCACCGCCTCTCGACCCTGGCCGAGATGGACCGGATCGTGGTCATGCAGGAGGGGCGCATCGTCGAGGACGGCTCTCATGCCGAATTGCTGCGCCGCGAGGGCCTCTATGCCCGGCTCTGGACACGGCAGTCGGGTGGCTTCCTCGCCGACAGCGAGGCCTGACCCCACGACGGCGGATCGGCCCGTCCGATCCGCCGTCGTCAGGCTGCGGGGGCCCTGCGCCACGGCCTGTCAGCGCTGCCCCCGGCACGAAGATCCCTCATGGCACCGCCACGGGGAGGCGACCGGCCTGCGCACCCGTTCCCGGGCGCCTTGCTGACCGTCCGTGCCTGCACCTGCCGGCGCCCTGCCGACAGGCGGCAGGCAGACCTGCCGGGCGCCGAATCATCCGCGTCCCTGACGGCCCGAGCCCCCTGTGCCAGGGCCCTCCCCGTGCCGCCGTACTGGCGTTCAGGCAAGCCGCCGCCCTCGGGCC
>NZ_AFPM01000128.1 GCF_000220565.1 Oceanicola sp. S124
AGCAGGTGCATGTCGAGAAGGGGGACACGCTGATGTTCACCAACCTGACGAACCAGAACCAGATGGTCGCGGCGGATGACGGCAGCTGGTCTTCGGGATGGCTGGGCTATCGGGGCACCTACCCGATCATGCTGGACAACGATACCGACTTCGATTTCACCGGCACGACCTACTACAGTTACGGTCGCTACACCTATTCCTACACGTTCACCGGCGATGCCCTCGAGACAGATCTGGAAGACGAGGCCAGCCCGGGCAGCTATCCCTACCTGGCGACCTCCCTGGCAGAGACCTTCAACGTCACCGAGGCCGTGCGCCGGATCGAGACTACCCGCGGGCTGGTCTGGACGGTGGACGAGAACGGCAACACCGTCACCGCCAAGCCGTCGAACTGACCTTCCCCGGGGGGTCCGACGGCAAGGTCGGATATCAGCAGCCCGGACAGGGGGTGATGGATGGACCCCGGGGCTGCCTCAACTGCTTGCCCCCGCGGCCAGCCCTTCTGTCACCCCCCACGATTGGCACATCGTCTAGTCGTCGTCCCAGGGCTCGATCAACTCGGGCCCCTCGGCCCGGTTCGAATTGACCCGGGTCGAGACCCGCCAGGCCTGCAGCAGCTCTGGGGCCACCGGGCGCATCAGGGTCGCCGCGCCATGTCCCGCCTCGCCCAGCCAGAGCGGCCAATCCGCTTCCTCGACCACAACCGGCATCCGGTGATGCACCGGCGCCATCAGCGCATTGGCCGCCGTGGTCAGCAGCGCCAGGGTGGGCTGGCGCGCCTCGCCCCAGCTCTGCCAGATCCCCGCCAGCACCAGCGGGCCGCCATCGGCACGACTGAAGTACCAGGGCAGCTTGCTGTCGCCCTCCCGGTGCCATTCGTAAAAGCCCGAGACCGCGACAAGGCAACGCCGCTGCCGGCAGGCCTCGCGGAAGGCGGGCTTGTCCGCCACCGTCTCGGTCCGGGCGTTGATCAGCAGGGGGCCATCGGTCTGGCTCTTGTACCAGCCGGGCAGGAAACCCCAACGCATCGGCAGCATGCGGCGCGCACCCTCACCCGCAAGGACGACCGGCAGGTCCTGGGTGGGACAGATGTTGAAATCGGGCACCTCGGGCAGGCTGTTTGCCGGTTGCGCCCGGAACAGCCGGGCCATGGCGTCATGCGGCAGGGTATTGGCGATGCGCCCGCACATCTCTCAGCGCAGATGCGCTTTCCGCGCCAGGTCGATGCGGACATCCATCATGGACATCTCCTTCATGATCTCCTGACGGCGGTCGCGATCCGCGGTTTCGCGCAGTTCCTGCCGCAACGCCGCCAGCTGGCGCGAGAGGGTGACGAACTCGGGCACCCCGCCGGCCTCGCGGGTCAGGCGGTTGAGCAGTGCATTCTCGGGGTCGTCGACCTGCGGCAGGGGCTTTCCGGCCCCGGGCAGGTTGTCGAAGTCGCCGCGCGCTTCGGCCTCGGCGATCTTGGCCGAGATGAGGTCGATCAGGGGATGGTCCATGGCGGAAAGGATATCAGAGGGCGCGGCATCGCAAAAGGCAGCTTCGCCAAGGTGCTGTCGCGGCGCGAGGACCTGCCGGGGCATCCGCTGTCACGCGCCATCCCCGTCGCAACCGAAGCGCGATCCGGGGCGCGACAGCGGATGCCACGGCAGGGCCGACAGCCGATTTCGCCTTCGTTGACCAGCGCCGTTTTTCGCGGATAATCGTCTGCAATCACGCCATTTTACGAGGACATCATGACCAAACGCCTGCTCGTGGTTACCGCCATGTTCCTGGGGCTGGGCCTCTCGGCCCCGGCCTCTGCCGACCCGCAACTGGGCTTCGGTGTCAGCGTCGCCTTCGGCGGCAACCAGCCGGGCGTCGGCGTCGGCGCCCGCCTCCTGTCGGACGATGACGAAGACAGCTTCGCCGCCTCGCTCGGCGTCGACTACATGCTGGGCGCGCAGGACTGGCGCGTCAGTGGCGGCCTCGTGCGCCTGATGGATGAATCCTACATCGGTGGCGATATCGGCCTTCGCGTCAATGGCTCGGGCATCGACTACGGCATCGGCATGGGCCTGACCAACACCTCAGAGAACTGAGCCCGCCGGACACCGGCGCGTGCAAGAAAAGAGAACGCCTGCCGGATTTCGGCAGGCGTTCGTCGTTTCGGGGGCGTGGCGCCAGGCCCCGCCCCCCTGGAGGGTCGCGTCACTTCACGGTGATGCGGCCATCGGTGTAGGGCGTGTAGGGCGCATTGGCGGCGATGTATTCCGCCGTCACGTCGGCCAGGTCGGGGCCGAAGTCATAGGCATTCATCGCGTCCTTGAACATCGCATAGCCGTCGCCGCCGTTGCGGACGTAGTTGTTGGAAACCACGCCGTAGACCTTCTCCGGATCGATCGGCGCGCCGCCGACCATGACGTCGGAAATCCGCGAGCCGGCTTCGGCCGAGGGGTCGACGGTGAAGGTCACGCCGGCCACCTGCGGGAAGCGGCCCGCGCCTTCTTCCATCTGGCTGACGCCGTTCTCCAGCGCCTCGACGAAGGTGGCGCCGGTGACCTGGAAGGTCGACAGGGTGTTCTGGAACGGCAGCACGGTCAGCACTTCGCCCATGGTCACCTCGCCCGCGTCGATCGAGGCCCGGATGCCGCCGCTGTTGGCAATGGCGATCTCGATGCCCTGGTCGGCGACACGCTCCAGCATGGCGTCGGCGATCAGGTTGCCCATGCCGCATTCCATGGCCCGGCAGACATCGCGTGCACCGACGATCTCTTCGGCGGCTTCGGCGACGACCTTGTTGCGGATCTCGTCCAGCGGCACGGCAGCCTCGGCGATGCGGGCAACGGTGGCGTCATCCTCGGCCACGTTGCCGTCCATGATCAGCGGCTCGCCTTCGGCGGACAGCAGCTTGCCCTCATCGTCGAAGGTCACGTTCAGCTCGCCCAGGAACTTGCCGTAGGCATAGGCCGAGACGATGGCGGTCTCGCCGACCATGGTCGGATAGGGGCCTTCGGCGTTCTCGGCCGAATTCGACAGGTAGGTGTTCGAGTGACCGCCCACGATGACGTCGACACCGGTGGTATTGGCGGCGACGGTCTGGTCGACCTTGTAGCCCGAGTGGGACAGGACGATGATCTTGTTCACGCCCTCGGCGGTCAGCTTGTCGACTTCCCCCTGAACCGCCTCGGAAGGATCCGAGAAGGTGATGTTGTCGCCGGGGCTGGCCAGTTCGTCGGTATCCTGGGGCGTCAGGCCGATCAGGCCGATCATCTCGCCACCGACCTCGATGGTCGTGGATTTCATCAGCGTGTCGGCCAGCAGCGGCTCGGCCGAGACATCGGCGTTGGACATCAGCACGGGGAAGTCGACCGCATCCATGAAGCCGCGCAGCACTTCGGGGCCGTCGTCGAATTCGTGGTTGCCCACGGTCATCGCGTCATAGCCCAGCTTGTTCATCATCTCGGCGGCAAGCTTGCCCTTGTAATAGGTGTAGAACAGCGTGCCCTGGAACTGGTCGCCGCCATCCACCAGGATCGAGTTGCCGGCGCGGGCGCGGGCCTCTTCCACGGCGGTCACCAGGCGGGCGGAGCCGCCAAAGCACTTGCCCTCGGTGTTGTCCTCGGCCGAGCAGCCGGAGTCATAGGCCGAGATCGGCTCGAAACGGGCATGGAAGTCGTTGGTGTGCAGGATGGTCAGCGAGTAATCGGCCATGGCGGTGCCGGCGCTCAGCGCCAAGGCGGCCACGCTCGTCAGCAGACGGACGGACATCGGGTTTCTCCCCAGTTAGGTCACTTCTATGCGGGAAATGCTGCCCCGGCATGATGGCCCGAGTCAAAGCCGATCTCTGCGTCAGGGGTATGACAATGGTCGCCACCGCGCCGGACCTGACCAGATGATCAAATTAGTCACAAAACTTTCACATAGCCTGCGGAACGCCCTCGCGGAAACCGCCGGGCGCCCAATCGGGCGGCCCGGAAGCTTCTTTTACGCCAAGGCTCAGACGGGCAATTCGGCCTCGACCAGGGCCACCATGCTTTCGGCGACGATGGGAATCAGGCGGTCGTCGAAATCGTAGGCCGGATCATGGACCATGGGCCGGGACTGCCCTTCTTCCGCCATGCCGAAGAAGATGTAGGCGCCGGGCACCTCGTTGAGCATGAAGGCGAAATCCTCGGCGGCGAGGATCGGCACCGCCTCGCCATAGGTGACCGGCGCTGCGTCCGAGGACAGCACCTGCGCCACGTCAGCCACGGCGGCGTAGTCGTTGCACAGCGGCGGGTAGCCGTCCTTCCAGTCGATGGCGATCTCCAGCTCGGCGGCCTCGGCATGGGCGCGAGCAATGCGCCTGATCCCGGCTTCGAGGAAGGCCCGGTCGGCCGGCACCAGACAGCGCACCGTGCCCGCCAGCCAGCCGCTTTCGGCGATCACGTTGAAGGCAGATCCGACGTGGATCTGGGTGACCGAGACCACGGCGCCATGCAGCGGGTCGATGCGCCGGGCGACGAGGCTTTGCAGCGCCACCACCAGCTCGGACAGGGCCAGCGCCACGTCCTTGGCCATATGGGGCACCGCCGCGTGCCCGCCCTTGCCGGTCAGGGTGATGCGGAACTCGTCCGCCGAGGCCATGGTCGGCCCGCCGCGCGTCGCCGCCTGCCCCAGCGGCAGGCGTGGCTCGTTGTGGAAGCCGAAGATCCGGTCGCAGGGAAAGCGCGTGAACAGGCCGTCCTCGATCATCCTGGCGCCTCCGCCCTGCCCCTCTTCGGCGGGCTGGAAGATCAGGTGCAGGGTGCCCGAGAATTTGCCATGCGCGGCAAGGGCTTCGGCAGTGGCCAGCAGGCTGACGGTGTGGCCGTCATGGCCACAGGCATGCATCTTGCCCGGGGTCTTCGAGGCATGGGGCAGGTTGGTCTGCTCGTCCATCGGCAGGGCATCCATGTCGGCGCGGATGCCGATCGCGGGCCCCTCGCCCCGCCGCAGGGTGGCCACAAGGCCGGTCACGCCCAGCCCCTCGGTCACCTCGTAGCCGGCCGCGCGCAGGCGCGCCGCCACCAGCGCGGCGGTGCGGTGCTCCTCGAAGCCCAGCTCGGGGTGGGCATGGATGTCGCGGCGCAGTTCGCGGTGCTGCGGAAACCGCTCGGCAAGGAAGCGCGAGACTTCGGCATTGGCGGGCATGGGCTGGTCCTTCTGTCGACTGTCAGGCCCGATGATCGCCAATCCCCGCCCGAAGGCAAGAGAGGGACGCGCGAAACAGGCCCCGACAGCGGCGCGCAGGCCATGGCTTCCGCGATGGAAGCAATCCGCCTATGCTGAGGCTGTTGGGACTCATCTGAAACGATCCTCCGGGCCGCGCCCTCTGGCGGCGTCCGCCCGGTCAAGGTGCGCGCCCCGGGTGTGCAACCGGAGCGCGCGGGGAGCTTTCGGCGGCTAGTTGTGTGTCGTGAGTGCCATTAGCCGTCGAAAGCGGCGGGCGGGCCGTGCCGGGCCTGCCCGCTACCACCGCGCGAAAGGCCGTGGAACGGGCCCCGCGCGGGGATCTTCCGGGACCGTCAGGCGACGGCCCCATGGGATACCCCCGGGGCGATGCCGCGCCCCGTCGAGGGTGATCCCGAGATGCACTGTCTTCCCTCTCTGTCCGTCGCGGCGGACCTTTTGCCCACCTCCGCCGCGCAGGGCCGGGGCCCGAAGGCCCCGACCTGTCTAGTCGTGCTCCCGCCCCGTCAGGCCGCCATGGCCCCGAGGAAGAGGAAGTTTCCGGCCTGCGCCACCTGCTCGACGGTCAGGTCTCCGTCCAGCAGGATGTCGCCATGGCCCGGGATCTGGATCCGCACGCCGCCCTCGGGCCGCGCGGTGAAGACCAGGTCCTGCACCGACATCATCTCGGGCAGGTCCAGCTCGATCACGTCGATGCCGGGCTCGAAGTCGGTGATGACGTCGCCCGAGGTCACATCGCCCTCGGCGAAGAAGAAGGTATCGGCGCCGGTCCAGCCGGTCAGCGTATCCGCCCCCTGCCCGCCCGAGAGCCAGTCGTCATCCATGCCGCCGTTCAGGAAGTCATCGCCCGACCCGCCTTCCAGGTGATCATTGCCCTGCGAGCCCATCAGCTTGTCATTGCCCTGACCGCCATAGACGCTGTCATTGCCCTCGTTGCCCTTGAGGTAGTCATTGCCGGTCCAGCCCAGCACCTCGTCGTCGCCCGAGCCGCCGATCACCCGGTCGTCCTGCTGGCCGCCGTTGAGAAGATCGTCTCCGGCGCCGCCGAACAGCTGGTCATTGCCCTGAGAGCCCGCCAGCGTGTCGTCACCGCCCAGACCCTCGATGGTGTCATCCCCCGAGAAGCCCTTCAGGTAGTCGGCATAGCCGCTGCCGGTCAGGTGATCGTCGAGGTTCGGCGCGCCGGTGTCCTGCGTGGGCACCTCGACGGGGGCCTCTGCCGGCCCTGCGTCAAGGATCAGGTCATCCGCCTGCCCCCCGTCGACCTGCGACGCCTGATCGCCCGCAGAGAGATCGGCGGTGCTGCCCGAGAAGGTGACCTCGATCACCTCGTAGGGCTTCAGGGTCACGGAGATCACCGCGCTGTCGAACTCGTAGTCCGTGTACTCGGCCATCACGTCATGTTCGTTGTAGTAGTACTTCTCGCCGTTGATCATGACGTAGTCGGGTTCGACGCGGCCGTCCTCGGTCGACCAGTGCATCCCGTCCGAGGACGACTGGTCGAAGCCGACCTTGACCCCGGTGGCGCTGTCGAAGTCACCGACCAGCCTGGAGAGGTCGATCTCGACGGTCTCGACATCCAGCGAGCGGGACGAGATGTAGACCACCGTCTCCTCGTCGTCGCGGTAGGCGTTTACCTCGATGCTGCCGTCGTCGTTGCCCAGCTCGACCTCGACCAGCTCCTTGCCCGGCAGGGACGAGGACATCAGGTCGAAGACCGCACCGCGCACCGAGCTGGTGACACGGCCCTGCTCGTCCGTGCTCACCGTGCCATCGCGGTCGCCGGCAAGGTCGGTCGCGGTGTTGTGGTTCACTGCCCAGACATCGGCACTGTCGACGCCCATTTCGACCATGTTCTCGAACTGCTCGAGGATGGTGGAGGCGGATTTCATCCCGTTCTCGTGGTAGGAGGTGGTCCGCACGTTCCATTCGGTGATGTGCAGGTCCAGCTCCTTCTCGAAGTTGGCATGCCAGACGTCGTAGTCCTTGGTGATGTAGTTCTTCTCGGCCAGGCTGTCGTCGTAGACCGCGTTGTCCTGGCGCCAGTAGTAGTGCTCGACCACGCCGTCCAGTTCCGCGCGGGCCTCGTCGTCGAGCTGGTCGATGATGGTCTGGTTGGCCGCCTCAAGGCGTTCGATCCAGCTGCCCTCGGCGACCGAGACGTGGAATTCCGAGGCATGGTTCGGCGTCGCCATCTGGGCGATGATATCGGCCTGGTCGTCGCCTTCCAGACCGGCGTTCTCCATCCCCTGGGCCAGCGCCTTGATGGCGATGTTCGCCTTGGCGCCGTATTCCGTCTCACCGATCGAGGCCCAGTATTCGTTGCCGATCTCGAATGCCGCGACGACATCGCCGTACTGCTCGGAAACCAGCTGCGAGAAGATCTCGATTTCCTCGCCGAATTCCTCGTATTCCTCGAGGCTCAGGTGCTGGGTCGGGATCACCAGGGTGACCTGGACCGCATCCGAGGTATCGCCGTCGCCGTTCGGGTCCTTGGCCCAGTCGAGCAGGCGGGTGACCTCCTCGCCCAGGCTGACGGTGCCGTCCTCGGCATAGTCCAGATCGACGATGTTCAGCCAGCCCTCGCCCTCGGTCTCGGCAGGGCCATCGCCCTGACCGGCGGGGAAGCGGATATGGTCGATATCCAGCTCCTGCATCGACTCGACGATATTCGCGAGCGGCTGCCCCATGTCGGTGTTGATCGTGTAGATCACATTGGCTCCGAAGAGCGCATCCTTGACGTACTGGCCGGTGCCCTCGGCGCCGGTGACCTCCAGCGAGGTGGTGACCTCGGGGGTTTCCTCCACCTCGTCGCTGCCCGCGTCGCCGGTCAGGCTGTCCTCGCCCTCGGCGGCGGAGAGGGTCTCCTCGGCCACGTCTTGCGGGGTCTCGGCCTGGGCTTGCTCCTCTGCGGGGGTCTCCGCCTCGATCACCTCGGCGTCCTCGACGGTCTCTTCCCCGGCGATCACCTCGGTGCTTCCGGGTGCCTCGGGCTGGTCATGGAAGATGTCGAGATAGCCGGACTGGCCGGACTGGAAGTTGCCGACCCAGGAGGTATCCGCGGCCAGCTCGGCGGCGGTGTAATCCTCGATCACCGCGACCAGTTCGTCATCGAGATAGAGCGCGGCACCAGAGCCGTCCTCCATGTCGACCAGCGACAGGTAACGGTCGCCTTCGGCAAATTCACTTTCGGGAATGATCGCGCCGTCCTGATCCATCAGGAAGATCTGGTCGGGGCGGGTGTCGGGATCGTCGCTGGCGGCGTCGAAACCGCTGATCAGCGTGGGCGCGGCACCGGCCACCCCCGTCCGAACCTCGAAATTCAGGACATCGTCGTCCTCGGCCGCATCTTCGGCGGCGCCGGTCCAGTCATCCACTGGCTGGACCTCGGGGTTTGTCGCGTCTTCTCCCGTCACGACCTGGTTTGCGAGGGAACCGGCCTGATCGGCCGGCTCCCCCTCGTCTGCTACAGACGTTTCCCCGTCGTCGACGAGATCCCCGTCTGGATAGACGTAATCAAGCGGGCTGGAACCGTCTTCGGACGTCTCCTCCTGCGCAAGATCCTCGTCATCATCCTCTTCAACAGATCCCTCAGACTTGAGGAATTTACCCAAAACGCTGTCTTCGGCGATGTAGCCAGAGGCTACCATCCCCAACAGCGACACCAATAACGGTTCCACTGTAAAACTCCGCACTCACAACTGACACACACAAGCTCAGTGTGCCGGAAAATCGCGGAGGGTGAACCGCGATACGTGCAAGTACAGCGTTACAGGAAAGTCGGGTGCACCGGGCCAGGACGGCACCGAGCTGCCCTCTCAGCGGATAGCTCGCGCCAGCATCGCCTTATAAAAAAGGGATCTCATGCAGCAAGCGCGAACGCTTTCCGCATGCATGCAAACACACCCATAGCGGGCATCGAACTTTGCAAGACCGACTGTGCATTTGAGAAATGCGCACCGGATAGCATGAATTTTCACCTTTAAGGCGAGTGAAAAGGCCCCGAAGGGTACCTTTTCACTGCGCGGATACATTCAATGACCATCGGTGTGTGTGTGTGTCAGGGTGACGGAGCAAAGGTGTATCGTAAGACCATTATATCCCAAACAATGTCAGAAACGTTAGGAAATAAGCGTAGCAAGCCCTGATGCAGCCCAATCCTTATCCGGCGCAGGGTTTGGGGCGAACAACACAAGCAGGAAGTGTGATTCGCGCCGAGCATCCCTCAATTGGGGTGGGAAACGGGCCGAAACCGGACGCGCCGCCCAGATTTCGTTGCATATCCGTTACAAGCGTTGCGGAATTGCCCCTGGGTAAGCATCCGCACAAATCCGCCGGTCGGGCGCGGCCAGCTTAGACTTTCGTCTCGGGACGGTGCCTCAGGTCCCCGGGCTGCCGTGCTGCGCCGTCACCGTGCCTCCCCTTCATCGGGGGGGAGATTCGCGGCCGACAGCCTGGACAGGTCGCGCGAAGGTGGCCGATTGCCGGCTTCTGTCGCCGACACCCGCCCCGCAACACACTCTTCCTGTAGTTGCACAACTCTGGCGAAAGTGTGGCGAACCCCACATTAAATTCCACGAATTAAGGAAATTAGCGGGCAGACCAGATGAAGGCATGCGCTCAATGCATAGCTCAACGACCAGCGCACGGGTCGGGGTCAGCGCCTGCCAACCACGTGGGTGGCATCCACATGGCCAAGCGCGGTGAACAGCGCACTGGTGTTCACGACGCCGAATTTCTTCAGCAGCTTGGCCCGGTAGACCTCGACCGTGCGGTAGGACAGATCGAGCTTCAGCGCGATCTCCTTCGAGGTCAGCCCGTCGGCAAGGAAAGAGACGATCTCGCGCTCGCGCCGGGTCAGCTCGTTGTAGGGACGCACGGGGGACAGGTCGGCAAAGCTCCAGACCGCGCGGGTCAGCGGCGCATCGGGGGTGAAGGAGTGCCCCCGCACCCGGCACCAGAACAGCGTGCCGTCGCGGCGCGCCATCACCCTCTCGTCCCAGTAGGTATTGCCCTCGCGCAGCTTCGGCACGCCCCGGTCGCGGATGTTGCGGAACTCTTCGGCAGAGGGATAGAGGATCGAGAAGGTCTGATCCCGCAGCCCGTCGCGCTCATAGCCGAACATCTCGGCGAAGCTCAGGTTGCAGTCTCGGATCACCCGGTTCTCGGTCACCACGAGACCGATGGGCGCATAGAGGAAGGCGATGTCCTCGAAGCGGCCCTCTTCGTAGGCCTGGCGGATACGTGGTTCCACGATATTGCCCCCGTAGCGGCGCTGAGTGATCCTCGTTTCCACAAGGAGATACCGGAGGAGCCGTTGCCACGCAACGGCCCGCCGGCGGAGGAAAACGGGAGGAGGACCGATGAAGTCCCTGTATTCGCTGGCCGGCGCCATTGCGCTTGGCCTTGGCATCGGCACTGTCGCCATGGCGCAGGATCCGGTGAAGATCGCGCTGGTGCACGGCATGTCCGGCTCCAGCTTCGAGGCATTCTCGAAGCAGAGCCAGACCGGCTTCGAGCTGGGCCTGGAATATGCCACCGGCGGCACGCTGGAAATCAAGGGCCACCCGATCGAGATCATCCACAAGGACACCCAGTTCAAGCCGGACGTGGCCCGTGCGGTGCTGGAAGAGGCCTATGGTGACGACGAAGTGCTGCTGGCCGTCGGGGCGACCTCGTCGGGCGTGACGCTGTCGATGCTGCCGATTGCCGAGGAATACGAGAAGATCCTGATCGTCGAGCCTGCCGTGGCCGACAGCCTGACCGGCCCGGACAGCAACCGCTACATCTTCAAGACCTCGCGCAACTCCTCGATGGACATGCAGGCGCAGGCCCTGGCCCTGGCGCCGGACGAGAACCTCTTCGTCGCTACCCTGGCCGAGGACTACGCCTTCGGACGTGACGGCATCACCGCCTTCAAGGCCGCGCTGGACGGCTCGGGCGCGACGGTGGTGACCGAGGAATACATCCCCCAGGGCACCACCGACTTCACCGCCTCGGCCGAGCGCATGTTCAACGCGCTGAAGGATCACGAGGGCCGCAAGGTGATCATGATCTACGTTGCCGGCGGCGGCGATCCGATGGGCAAGATCAAGGCCATGCAGCCCGAGCGCTATGGCATCGAGATCTCGACCGGCGGTCACATCCTGCCCGTGCTGCCGACCTACAAGCGGGTGCCGGGCATGGAAGGCGCCATCTACTACTACTACGAGGCGTCCCAGAACGAGGTGAACGACTGGCTGGTCCAGACCCATACCGAGCGTTTCGAGACCCCGCCGGACTTCTTCACTGCCGGTGGCATGGCCGCCGCCATGGCCGTGGTGAAGGCGCTGGAGACCGCCGAGGAGTGGGACACCGAGAGCCTGATCGAGACCATGGAGGGCATGTCCTGGGAGACGCCCAAGGGCACGATGACCTTCCGCCCGGAAGATCACCAGGCGCTGCAGTCCATGTACCACTTCAAGATCAAGGTCGATGACAATGTCGACTGGGCGATCCCCGAGCTGGTCCGCGAGATCAAGCCCGAGGAAATGAACATCCCCATCGGCCGCGAGAACTGATCGCGCTGAAAGATCCCGGGCCCGCGCGGCCCGGGATCACCCGCCCCGGCCCCGGGGCAGATGAACAGGTTCCCCCATGACCACACCTTCCCTATCCACGCAGGATCTGACGATCCGCTTCGGCGGCCACGTGGCCGTCAACGCCGTCTCCTGCGACTTCCGGCCCGGAGAGCTGACGGTGATCGTCGGCCCCAATGGCGCCGGCAAGACCACCTATTTCAACCTGATTTCCGGCCAGCTGCGCGCCACCTCGGGCAAGGTCCTGAAGAACGGCACCGACCTGACCGCCATGGCGCCCTCGGCGCGCGCGCATCACGGCGTCGGTCGCGCCTTCCAGCTGACCAACCTCTTCCCCGGCCTCTCGGTGCTGGAAAACATCCGCCTCGCCGTGCAGGCCCATTCGAGCGACGGCTGGAGGCTGTTCCGCCCCGCCGCCTCGCTGAAGGGGCTGACCGCGCGTGCCGAGAGCTATCTTGAGGCCACCAAGCTGACCGGCGTCGCGCATCAGGCGGCCTCGGAACTCAGCCACGGCGACCAGCGCAAGCTGGAGGTCGCGCTGCTGATGGCGATGGAGCCCGATATCTACATGTTCGACGAACCCACGGCGGGCATGTCCCTGGACCATGCCCCCGACGTGCTGGAGCTGATCGCCGGGATCAAGCGCGACACCACCAAGACCGTGCTGCTGGTCGAGCACAAGATGGACGTGGTGCGCGCCCTGGCCGACCGCATCATCGTACTGCACAACGGCGAACTGCTGGCCGATGGCGCCCCCGAAGAGGTGATGTCGAGCCAGATCGTCAAGGATGTCTACCTCGGCAAGGGGGTGACGGCATGAGCCTTCTGTCCCTGAAGACCATGAAGACCTCGATCGGGCAGTACCACGTGCTGCACGACATCAGCCTCGAGGTGCCCGAGGGCGGCGTCTTCGTCCTGCTGGGCCGCAATGGCGCGGGCAAGTCGACCACCCTGCGCTCGATCATAGGGCTCTGGAGCCCCTCCCCCGGCTCCGTCAGCTTCCGGGGCGAAGATCTGACCGGCCTCCATACCGCCGAGATCGCCAAGCGGGGAATCGCCTTTGTCCCCGAGGACATGGGCATCTTCGGCGGCCTGACCGTGGCCGAGAACATGGTGTTGGCCACCGCCGACGGCAGTTTCGACAAGGACCGCCTGCGCTGGATCTACGATCTGTTCCCGGCGCTGGAAAAGTTCTGGGACAAGCCCGCAGGCGCGCTCTCGGGTGGGCAGAAGCAGATGCTCTCCGTGGCGCGCGCCATCATCGAGCCGCGCGAGCTGATCCTGATCGACGAGCCGACCAAGGGCCTTGCGCCCGCCATCGTCGATAACATGGCAGAGGCCTTCCGCCAGATCAGTGACCGCAGCACCATCCTGCTGGTCGAGCAGAATTTCGAGTTCGCCAAGTCCCTCGGCCGCGACATGGCGGTCATCGAGGACGGGCGCATCGCCCATGCCGGGACCATGGCCGAGTTCGCAGCCGATCAAGCGCTGCAGGACCGCCTGCTGTCCCTGTCGGCCTGAGGGGAAGAGAATGGAAAAGCTGAACGCAACCATCGACCGGCTGGGTGGCGTCTACCTGCTGCCCGTCGCGGTCGCCCTTCTGGCCTTCGTGCTGATCGGCGCGCCCTCCAGCTGGGCGACGCTGACCGTGGCCGGGCTGGCCATGGGCATGATGATCTTCCTCATGGCCTCGGGGCTGAGCCTCGTCTTCGGCCTGATGGACGTGCTGAACTTCGGCCATTCGGCCTTCATCAGCCTTGGCGCCTTCATCGCGGCCAGCGTGCTGGCGGCCATGGGCGGCTGGCTGGGTGCCGACAGCGTGCTGCTCAACGCCGCTGCCCTGCTGGTGGCCTTCGGCGCGGCGATGCTGTTCGGCCTTGTCGCGGGCTGGTTCTTCGAGACGGTCATCATCAAGCCCGTCTACGCCGACCACCTGCGCCAGATCCTGATCACCATGGGCGCGCTGATCGTCGTCGAGGAACTGATCCTGGCAATCTGGGGCGGCACCCCGTTCAGCGTCGGCCGCCCGGCCTTCCTGGAAGGCGCCTTCGTGCTGGGTGACGTGACCATCGAGATCTACCGCGTCTTCGCCTTCACCCTCGGCCTGCTGGCCTATGCCGGTCTCTACTTCGTGCTGAACCGCACCCGGCTGGGCCTGCTGATCCGCGCCGGCGTCGAGAACCGCGAGATGGTCGAGGCGCTCGGCTTCCGCATCGACCGGCTGTTCATCGGAGTCTTCATGGCCGGCAGCGCGCTGGCCGCGCTCGGCGGGGCCATGTGGGCGGGCTATCAGACCCTGATCACCCCGCATCTGGGCGCCGAGATGATGATCGTGGTCTTCATCGTGGTGATCATCGGCGGGCTCGGCTCGGTGCAGGGCACCCTTCTGGGCGCGATCCTGGTCGGGCTGATGAGCAATTACGTGGGCTTCCTCGCCCCCAAGCTGTCGCTGGCATCCAACATGCTTCTGATGATGGCGATCCTTCTGTGGCGGCCCAACGGGCTGAAACCGGCGGTGAAATGACATGACCCAGAAACCTTCCCTGATCATCAAGCTGGCCGTGCTGGCCATCGCCGCCGCGCTGCTGTTCTGGCCCTTCCTGTTCCAGGACGTGCGCTCGATCCAGGTGGCCGCACGGATCTGCGTCTTCATCGTGCTGGTGGCCAGCTATGACCTGCTGATCGGCTACACCGGCATCGTCAGCTTCGCCCATGTCATGTTCTTCGGCTTCGGCAGCTATGGCGCGGCCATCGCGCTGGACCAGATGGGGCCCGGCTGGGGTGCCGTCGGGCTGGGCGCGCTTGGCGGCGTCGTGCTGTCGCTGGTCGTCGCCGTGGCCATCGGCCTGCTGTCCCTGCGGGTGAAGGCGATCTTCTTCGCCATGATCACCCTGGCTACGGCCTCGGTCGCGCTGGTGCTGGCCAGCCAGCTCTCGGGCCTCACGGGGGGCGAGGACGGCATCACCTATTCCGCCCCCGACCTCTTCAAGCCCGCCACCAAGCTCTGGCTGGACGGCGAGGGCAAGGTGGCGCAGCTCTGGGGCGTGCGGCTGAACGGTAAGCTGGCGGCCTATTACTTCGTCTTCGCCAGCGCGCTCGTGCTCTTTGCGGTGATGCTGCGCCTCGTGGGATCCCCCATCGGCACGGTGCTGAAGGCGATCCGCGAGAACGAGGCCCGCGCCGAGGCCATCGGCTATCGCGTCGTCGCCTATCGCACCTTCGTCTTCTGCATCGCCGCCGTGGTCGCCTCTCTGGCGGGCACCGTCTACGCGGTCTGGCTGAAATACACCGGCCCCGAGACGGCACTGTCCTTCGACATCATGATCGACATCCTGCTGATGGTCGTCATCGGCGGCATGGGCACGATGTGGGGCGCAGTGATCGGCGCGACGCTGATGGTGCTGGCACAATACTACCTGCGCGACCTGATGGGCGCTGCCTCCGAGGCGACCTCGGGCCTGCCGCTGCTGCCCGACATCCTGTCGCCCGACCGCTGGCTTCTCTGGCTGGGCATCGTCTTCATCCTGCTGGTCTACTTCTTCCCCAAGGGGATCGTCGGCACGCTCTCGGCGAAAGGGGCGCGCACATGAGCCGGCGTTTCAGCTTCATCCCCGTCCTCGACCATGAGCTGCACGTGACCGAATGGGGCGATCCTTCGGCCCCGCCGCTGGTCATGTGGCACGGCCTCGCCCGCACGGGCCGCGACTTCGACGAACTGGCCGAGGCGCTGTCGGAGCGCTACTTCGTGCTCTGTCCTGACACCATCGGGCGCGGGCTGTCCAGCTGGTCGATCAACCCCGCGCCGAATACTCGGTCGAGTATTACGCCGGCATCGCCACCGACATGCTGGACCGCTACGGGATCGACAAGACCGCCTGGCTGGGCACCTCGATGGGCGGGCTGATCGGGATGCGCATGGCCTCGGGCCCGCTGGCCGCCCGCCTCTCGGCGCTGGTGATCAACGACATCGGCCCCGAGATCCCCCAGGAAGCCATCGACCGCATTCTCTCCTATGCCGGCACCTCGCCCGAGTTCCGCACCGTGACCGAGGCCGAGGTCTGGTTCCGCAGCGCCTATCTGCCCTTTGGCCCTGCGGCGGACCGCTTCTGGCGGCGCATGGCGCGCAGCTCGGTCCGGCGGCGGGACAACGGCATGTTCACCCTGCACTACGATCCGCGCATCACCATCCAGTTCACCGCTTCGGCGGAAGAGCTGACGACCTGGGACCGCTGGGAGCGTATCTCGCTGCCCGTCCACGTCATCCGCGGCGCACAGTCCGACCTTCTGACGGCGGAGATCGCCGAGCGCATGCGGCAGAGCGGCCCCCGCCCCCAGGTGACGGAGATGGCCGACTGTGGCCATGCACCCAGCCTCTCCCGCCCCGAGGACATCGCCATGGTGCGGCAGGTGCTGTCCGACCTCGGCGCCTGATCCCGCGCATCTCAATTGACCGGCAGGGCCTTTCCGGTGCAGGAGAGGCCCATGCTGATCTACAAGATTTTCCGCTCCGACGAATGGCATGATCTGGTGGCGCAGGGGGAAACCTCGGGCGCGCCCATCGACCTGGCCGATGGCTTCATCCACTTCTCGACCGCCGAACAGGCTGCCGAGACCGCCGCGAAGCATTTCGCCGGCGCCGAGGGTCTGGTGCTGGCCGCCGTCGAGACCAGGACGCTTGGCGAGGCGCTGAAATGGGAGGTTTCGCGCGGCGGCGCCCTGTTCCCGCACCTCTTCCGCAAGCTGGCGCTGACCGAGGTCACGGCCCACTGGCCGCTGCCCCTCGTCGAGGGCACGCACCGCTTCCCGGAGGACATGGCATGAGCCTGCCCTCCGCCTTTGACCGCGCCATCGAGCGCGCGGGCCTCGCCGCCCTGCACCGCCTGGACCCCGAGCGCGCCCATGGCCTGTCGCTGACGGCGCTGCGCATGGGGCTGGCGCCGCTGGCGGGGCTGGTCACCTCGGACCGGCTGCGCTGCGAGGTCGCGGGGCTGCGGCTGGCCAACCCGCTGGGCCTGGCGGCGGGCTATGACAAGAACGCCGAGGCGCTGGCGCCGCTGGCGCGCGCGGGGTTCGGCTTCCTCGAGGTCGGCGCGGCGACGCCCCGCCCGCAGCCCGGCAACCCCAAGCCGCGCCTGTTCCGCCTGACCGAGGACCGCGGCGTGATCAACCGCTTCGGCTTCAACAACGAGGGCATGGAGGCGATCGCCGACCGGCTGGCCAAACGCCCCTCGGATGCGGTGATCGGGCTGAACCTCGGCGCCAACAAGGACAGCGCCGACCGCGCGGGCGATTTCGCCGCCGTTCTGGCGCGCTGCGGGCAGCACCTGGATTTCGCCACGGTC
>NZ_AFPM01000127.1 GCF_000220565.1 Oceanicola sp. S124
GCGCGCCGGCGGCAGCACGCCGGCAGCCACATACTCCTTAAGTTGATCTGTTCCACCGCCGGGCGCGTACTATCCTTGGACAAGCGACAGGGAAAGCCCATGCCCAGGCCAGACGTCTCGGTCATTCTTCCGGTCTACAAGGCCCGCGGCACCCTGCCCCGTGCCCTCGCCTCGATCCTGCAAGCCGGCCTGCCCCCCGATCAGGTCGAGGTACGTCCTGGCCTCGGATGACGGCGAAGACTATCGCGACATGGTACCGGCGGGCCTGCGTGTCTCGGCCACGCCCTGCGGCCCGCGGGCGTCCGGCCCCGGCGCGGCGCGCAACCGGGCATTGCAGCAGGCGCGCGGCCGCTTCATCGCTTTCCTCGACGCCGATGACACATGGGAACCAGGCTACCTTGCCGCCTTGCTGCCACTGGCGCAGCGGCGCGGGGCAGCCTTCGGGCTGACCTCGGTTCTGGAGGGTGAGCAGGAGATCCTGCGCCTGCCCGCGGGGCGCCACCAACTGACGCTGGAGGATCTGGGGACCGAGGGCGCCAGCTTCCATCCGCTGCTGCCCCGCGCCCAGGCCCGCCCCTTCACGGCGCATCCCTCGCAGGATGTGCGGCACGCGGCAGAGCTGCTGTCCCGGCTGGGAGGCCGCGCGCCGCTTGGCCGCAGGGCCTACCAGCTCCGCCTCGGGACGACATCGGTCACCGCGGCCTCGGGGTTCACGGACCGCGTGGCGCGGGCCTATCGCAGCCATATCGCAGAGATCGAGGCCGGCGCCGGAGACATTCCCCGGGCCATGCGCGCGGCCTGCGCCGGGGTCTTCCGCGCCAAGGCCGCCCTGAACGAGGACTATCGCCGCCTCGCCCGCCCCGGAGAAAGCTACTACGCCTTCATCGCCCGCACCCGATCGAACGCCGATCTTGCGCCCGCCATCCGGCATGGCCTGTCCGACGGGCCGTCGCGGGTGGCAAGCGTCTGACCGTTACCACATGGTCCTGGCGGCGCGCTCGGGCCAGTCGCGGTCGTAGGTCTCGCCGCCCACCTCGCCCTCGGTCATCCGCGACAGGATCTGACCCGGCGTCGGCAGGCCCTCGCTTTCGTCCCGCCCGGCCCAGAGACCGGCACGCATCACCGCACGGGCGCACTGGAAATAGATCTCGTCGATTTCCAGCACCACCACCGTGCGCGGTTGGCGGCCCTTGAACTCGAAGCTGGCCAGCAGGTCGGGGTCGGCGGTGACACGGCCGCGCCCGTTGACCCGCACCACGTTGTTCGAACCGGGGATCATGAACATCAGCGCCATGCGCGGATCGCGCACGATGTTGCGCAGCGTGTCGATGCGGTCATTGCCGCGCCAGTCGGGCAGCGCGAGGGTGACGGGATCCAGCTCTCGCACCACCGGGCCATCGTCGCCGCGCGGGCTGCCGTCGGCGCCTTCGGGGCCCACGGTCGAGACCACGCAGAAGCGCGCGCGGGAGATCCACGCCCGGTAATCCTCGGTCATCCGGTGCGCCACCTTGCGTGTCGAGGCCGGCGTCGGCGTGCCGTAGATCTCTTCCAGATCCCCCATGCTTTCCAGGAACTTCACAGGCTTGCCCTTCCCTCTTCCAAAAGCGCGTCCGAACGCGTCTCGATAATCTGGCGCAACTGGCTGCGGAAATCCTCGCGCTTGAGGCCGGGGGCCAGGGCGGGCAGGAATTCCACCACGGCCAGGCCGGGCTGTCGCAGCACGCCCGAGCGTGGCCAGAACAGGCCGACATTGGTCGCCGCGGGAATGACATGCTGACCGGTCTGCTCGTAGATGGCGGCCACGCCGACCTTGTAGTCGGCCATGGCGCCGGGCGCCACGCGGGTGCCCTGCGGATAGATGATCAGCTGCCCCGGAGGCGCCTTGCCCGAGGTCACCCCGGCCATCATGTCGCGGATCGCCTCGGACCGGCGGCCCCGCTTCACCGGCACGCAGCCCAGGCGCAGGGCGTAGAAGCCGAGGATCGGGGCGAAGCGCAGGCTGTCCTTCATGATGAACTTCGGCCGCTTCACCACCGAGACGATCAGGATGATATCGAGGAAGCTCTGATGCTTGGAGGCGATCAGCACCTCGCCTTCGGGGATCTTGCCCCGCACCTCGGTACGGGTGCCGCAGATCAGGCGCAAGGTCAGGCGGACGTATCGGCAGTAAGTCCGCGCGCCGACATAGGCACCGCGTCGGTCGAACAGCGTCCAGGGCAGGAAGGCCAGGCCCATGAGCAGCATCATCAGATACATCTGGATGACGAAGATCAGCGAACGCAGATATTGAACGCCAGAGGTCATGCCAGTGGTCGTGCCAGACATCATGCCAGTCTCCGCAACATGCGGCGCGCGGCGGCGCCGGTGGCCAGGAAGGAAACCATCGCCGCGACAAGCGGCAGGAAGAAGGGCCAGATCCAGTGCCAGCCGCGCAGGCCCAGCCCGGTCAGGAAGCCGCCCTCGGCCTGGGCCTCGGGCAGCGCCAGCAGCGCGGCCAGGCCAAGGAACATGCCAAGTGCGGCGCCCCAGAAGGCGCGGAAGGTGAAGCGGCGCACGAAGGCCCGGGCGATGAAATCATCCCGCGCCCCGACAAGGCGCAGCACGGCGATCACCTGCCCGTTGGCCGCCAGCGCCGAGTTCGCGGCCAGAGTGATCATCGCCCCCATCACGCCACCGATCAGCAGGAGCGACAGCAGGCCAAGGGCCCGGATACGCCCCGCCGCCTTGACCAGGGGCCGCCGCCAGCGGCCGTGATCGTCGAGCACCGCACCCGGCACCTCGGCGGCCAGGCGCAGGCGCAGCCCGTCCGGGTCATAGCCCTGGGCGTCCTCGATGATCTCGATCAGCTGCGGGATCGGCAGGCTGTCGACCGGCAGGTCGGGGCCGAACCAGGGTTCCAGCAGGGCCTGCTGTTCCTCGCGGCTCAGCGCCCGGGCCCGCGCCACGCCGCCAGTCGTGGCCAGCACCTGCAAGGCGGCCTCGGTCTGCGCCGCGACCTGCTCGGCCGGGGCCGAAATGCGCAGGGTCGAGCTGCGCGCCAGCTCCTCGCTCCAGTTCGAGGCAAGGCGTCCGGTGGCCAGCGACAACGCCAGGGCGAAGACCGCCAGGAAGGTCATGGCAGCGGCGGCAAAGAGGGTCAGCCGGGCGGTGAAGCCGGTCGGCGGCACCACGCGGTCAGCCTGGGGTTCGCCGCGCAGCAGCACGGCGGGAGAGAGCAGTTTCACAGGTCGGCCCCCGCAAGCTGCAGCCGACGTTTGGCGATGCGCAGCACCCGTGCCTGCACCCGGGTCTTGGCGGCGCGGATCAGGCCCAGGTCGTGCGTGGCGATCATCACCGTCTTGCCCATGCGGTTCAGCTCGACCAGCAGCGACAGCAGGCGTTCGGACATCTCCCAGTCGACATTGCCCGTCGGCTCGTCCGCCAGGATGATGTCGGGCGACATGATCACCGCACGGGCCAGGGCGGCGCGCTGGCGCTCGCCCCCGGACAGCTCGGGCGGGCGCGCCTCGGCCCTATGGGTCAGGCCGCACCAGGCGATCAGCTCTTTCAGGTTCTGGTCTTCCGCCGAAACGTCACGCCCCGAGACCATCAGCGGCAAGGCGATGTTCTCGGCCACGCTCAGGTGGTCCAGGAACTGGCAATCTTGGTGCACCACGCCGACGCGCCGGCGAATCTCGGCGATCTCGTCGCGGTCCATCTGGCGCACGTCCTTGCCGAACAGCACGGCATGCCCGGCGGTCGGCACCAGCGCCCCGTAGCACAGCTTCAGGAAGGTCGTCTTGCCGGCCCCCGACGGTCCGGTCAGGAAATGAAAGGACCCGGGCGTGAGCCTGAGGGAGATGTCGCTCAGCAACTCTCCGCCGCCGTAGGAATAGGCGAGATTGTCCAGTTCGATCACATAGGCCCCCGCGACTGCCTTATCCTTTTGCAGGATCGGGACCGCCGATGCAATCGCGGCACAGGGCGGAAATAGCACTTTTCCGCCTCCGCCGATCCACATATGGTAGCCTCCAGAGCCGGAGGACAGGTGCCTGAGGGCGCTCCGGCACGTGACTGGGATGGGGCCCGATGCGACTGACCTGCCCGAATTGCGGAGCTCAATACGAGGTGCCGGACGCGGTGATCCCGCCGGCCGGTCGCGACGTGCAATGTTCCAATTGCGGCGACACCTGGTTCCAGGATCGCCCTGCCGCGGCTGCGGATCGTGTCTCCGCGGCCAGCCCGCGGGTCGCGCCCCGCCGCCCGCAACGCCCGGCCGCCCCCGCCGCCGGAGGCGACCAGGCAGCCCCCCAGCCCGCTGCCGAAGAGAGCGACGCCGGTCTCTCCGCCATCATGGAAGAGAGCTGGTCGGAAGACGACGATCACGAGGCCGCGGCGATGGCCCAGGCACCGCGCCGCCGCGAACTTGACCCCTCCGTGAAGGAGGTCCTGCGCGAGGAGGCCGAGCACGAGGCCCGCGTCCGGGCCCAGGAAAGCGGCGGCCTCGAAAGCCAGCCCGAACTGGGTCTGAGCGATCCGGCGCCCACGCCCCCGCCCGCCCCCGCCCGCGAGGAAACCGACGCAGAGCGCCGCGAGCGCGAGGCACGCGCCCGGATGGCGCGTCTGCGTGGGCAGAAGGACGAGGCCGAGAGCAATGCAACGTCGCGCCGGGATCTCCTGCCCGATATCGAAGAGATCAACTCGTCCCTGCGCAGTCGCGGCCAGAAGCCCGAGCCGGAAGAGGACTACGACACCCCCGATCCCGAAGCGCGCCGCAGCTTCCGCCGGGGATTCACCCTGCCGATCTTCCTCGCGGCGATCGCGGTGCTTGTCTATGTGAACGCCCCCCGCATCGCCCAGGGCTTCCCGCCGGCCGAGCCTGCCATGCGCAGCTATGTCGGGGTCGTCGACGAGGGCCGGGTCTGGCTGGACGTCAATGTACGTCGCCTGATCGTCTGGATCGAAGAAAAGACCGCCACCGAGGCCTGATCACACCTGCCGTGGCCGGCTCTGCCATGACGCGCCACAGACGCGCAAGGCATGGCAGAGCCGGCCACGTGCGGTTGCCCCGCCCTGCATGACGTGTACTGCGCCGAGCCCGCCTTCCTCGTCTCGCACCGCCTGTCCGCTTCCAAGTCAAAGAGCCCGCATCCTGGGTATGCCACGAACGCCCCATGCGATCCGGATCGCGGTGCCCGTCCCGGGGTGGCCCAAAGGTGATGGCCGTGTCGGGCCTCACGCCATGGCCCGCTACCGCCGACATCGTTTCGCAACATTTGCCCGCCTCCACCCGAACGCGCGCCGCATCGCAGCGTCGGCACGGTCGCTTCAGTCCCCAAGGGACAGCCCCGGTTGGGCACCAGTCCACCTTCCCGACCTGCGACCTGCACTGGCTTGGCCGCGGAGCCTGCCCCACCCTCAGCCTGTCGCAATGCCTGCCGATCCACGCGCGAGACCGCCCTGTCCACGACTCGCGCCGACCATCCTCTGGCTGAGCACCGGATCGCCCGGTGTCCGGCTTCGCCCATCTTTCCCACGCGGCGGCAAACCGCAGCGCATTGCCGCCGGATCCAGTCCCGCCCAAGGGGCTCTGCCGACCTGTCGGGTCAGTGCCTTTCGACCCGCCCCGTCGCACCCCAGCGCTGCGTGGCTCGTCCCGGTGGCGAGGTCAGCCCCCAGGCAACCGCCTGGTGACGCGCCCCTCCGGAAACGCCAGCCTGCCCTGCGCGCCTGGCGCGTCACGGTGCCCTCCATGGTCCACCAACTCGCTCATCCGGGTGCCCATGGTACGCCTCTGGCCGCTCATGTCGTGCTCCACCGTGACCGGCACGGCTTTGCGCGGCTCGCTGACGAAGGACCTGCGCTCCCTGAGGCTCGACCGCCCGGAGGCGCCCACCTTGGTCTCGCAACAAAGCACGGCATGGCCCTGCCCGCTGCGGACGAAGTGCCCCCTCGCACCGGCACTTCCCTCGGCGGAGACGGCCC
>NZ_AFPM01000126.1 GCF_000220565.1 Oceanicola sp. S124
CTTCGAATGAGGAACTCCAGGCCTCGAACGAGGAACTGCAAAGCTCGAACGAAGAGCTGCACGCGGTCAACGAGGAGCTGGTCTCGGTCTCGGCCGAGCACGAGCGCAAGATCGAGCTGCTCTCCGAGCTGAGCCGCGACATGGAGCTGGTGCTGGGCTTCATGAAGCTGGGCGTCATCGTGCTGGACGAGGGACTGCGGATCCGCCGCTTCTCGCGATTGATCGGAGAGATCTTCCACATGGAAGAGCATGACGTCGACCGGATGCTGGGCGTGGTCGGGCCGCGACCCGATTTCGTCGACCTGGCGGACCTGGCCCGCGACGTGCTGGACGGTGACCGCTACATCAGCCGCAGCGGGACCTACAACGGTGCCCCGCTCGAGATCCGCTGCTTCCCCTTCGACCGGATGCTGGACGGCCGCCGCATGCGCGGTGTGCTGATGATCTTCTCGGGCGACGAGCTGTTCGGCGCCTGAGGGGCCGCGCCGCACGCGGGTGACCCGTGCGATACCCGGGGCGGGCCGGGTCAGAGGAAGACGAAATCCTCGTTGTGCAGGTCCGACAAGTCGATGCCGGTCAGGGTGACGGTATTGCCCCGTGCATCGGTGATCAGCACGTCACCGCCCTGTTGCACCATGTGATTGGCCAGCAAGTCGGCAAAGTCGGTGATGCCGTTGCCCGTCGCCGTCCCGTTGTCGTAGAACCCGATCCGCTCGGCATCGTTGAGCGCGTCGAAATCGCCGATGGTGTCATGGCCCCAATCGCCGAGGAACTCGAAGTGATCGGCGTTGAAGCCGCCGTAGAGCAGGTCATTTCCCGCCGCCCCCATGATCCGGTCGAAGCCGGCGTTGCCATAGACGGTGTCATCTCCGCTGCCATTGTTGATCTGGTCGTTGCCCAGGCCGCCGAACAGACGGTCGTGACCGGAGCCTCCGATCAGCAGGTCGTCGCCCGAGCCCCCGAACAGCCCGTCATTGTCCAGGCCGCCGTTCAGCGTGTCGTTGCCGGCCTCGCCGAACAGCCGGTCCAGCCCCTGGTCGCCGGTCAACAGGTCGTTTCCCAGTCCGCCGAAGAGGTTGTCGGCCTGGTTGCCGCCCTGCAGGGAATCCTCGCCCGAGCCGCCTTCGAGCCTGTCAAAGCCGCCCTCGCCCCGGATCAGGTCATTGCCTGCGCCGCCATAGGCGCGGTCCTCTTCGGTGCCGGCTAGCAGCGTGTCGGCCCCGGCCCCGCCGTAGAGATAGTCGTTCCCGGCATTGGCGCGCAGCAGGTCGTCCCCCCCGTGCCATGGAGATGGTCGGTGCCCAGCTCTCCGATCAGCAGGTCGTCGCCGCTGCCGCCATGCATCTCGTCCGCGTTCGACCCGCCGTTCAGCGTGTCGTTGCCCGCCTCGCCCCGCAGGGTATCGAAGCCCCCGTCAGCGGTCAGGAGGTCGTCCCCCCAACCGCCCTGAAGAAGGTCGTCCCCGAAGCTGCCGGACAGCGTGTCGGCCCCGGCCCCGCCATAGAGACTGTCATTGCCCTCGGCGCCGCGCAGCATGTCGACTCCGTCGCCACCGCGCAGGATATCATCGCCGCTGTCGCCCAGAAGCAGGTCATCGCCGCTGTCGCCTGACAGCAGGTCCGCCCCGCGCCCGCCTTCGAGCGAATCCGCCCCGCCGCCGCCCGCCAGGCTGTCCGCGCCGCGCCCGGCGAGCAGCAGGTTGTCCGCCTGATTGCCCTCGATGGTGTCGTTGCCGTCTCCGGTCGCGACATGTTCGACCCGGCCCGCCAGCCCGGCCCAGAGCGCGCCCGAGACGCTGAGGCTGGCAGAGCTGTCGCGCAGCGAGGCCAGGATGTCGCCGCTCACCGCGGCGGCGTTGATCCAGTCGCGGGCCCCGTCCGTCATCCGGATATCCCCCCGTGCGGCCTCGCTCGCAGCCAGCGCCAGGAAGTCGTCGGTGAAGGTATAGACCGCGCCATCGCCGATCTGGTGGCCCTCGAAATCCAGGGTGACACCCCGCAGGGTGCCGGTATCCTGCCCCACGCTGTCGGTGATCCGCAGGGTCCAGGTGCCGCCCTCCGTCATGCCGCGCAGCGAGGCGATGCCGAAGGTCCAGTCCTCGTCATAGGCGCCATAGCCCTCCTGCTGCTTCAGCAGGATCTCGTCACCGTCGGGGGTGACCAGCGACAGGGTCAGATCCGCGCTCCAGCTGTGCTGGTAGTCGACCGTCACGTAGAGATGGTCGATGATCATCTCGTCGCCCTCGAGCATGATCGTGACCTCGGTGACGCCCTCGTCCGCAATGTTCACGTCGGTCAGGTCCGAAGCGCTGCGGCTGACCCGATGTGCGCCCGCGTCGGGAAGCATGCGGGTCCATACCTCGGCCATGCGCACCGCGGCATAGGCGTCGATCATGCCGTAGCCGTAGCTGGCCGAGAAGGTCATGCCGCCGCCGTTCCAGGTTGCGGCGCCATTAGCCATCCAGGGCGATTGCTCGTAGCCGCTGGCCGCCGCCCCGTAGGCCGATCCGGTCTGCGCCGCCGAGGCGGCGAGGATGTTCTGCACGTCGGTCCAGTGCAGACCGGGATTCGCCTCCAGCATCAGGGCCACGACGCCCGAGACCACGGGGGTCGCCGCCGAGGTGCCTCCGAAGCTCGAGGTATAGGCGCTGCTGGAATAGCCCGCCGTGCCGCTGCGGTCGGTGGTCACCGAGGCGGCCGGGGCGGCGATCAGAAGGGCATGACCGAAATTGGAATAGGAGGTGACGTAGCCGGTCGAGCCGGTGGCCGCCACCGTGATGATCTCGTGCAGGTTGTTCAGCCCGTCCGCATGGGCACTGCCGAAAATGCCAAGCGCCTCGGCATCGCTGTCGTTGGCATAGTTGCCCGCAGCCTTGGTGATGATCGTGCCCAGCCCGCCGCGCCCGGTCGAGATGGCCACCTCGAGCGCGGCCCGCTCCAGCCCGGCCTGCTTGCCGGGTTCCCCTATGTCGGTATGCTCGGAGTAGCTGGGCAGCGAGCCCCAGGAATTGTTGGTGATGTCGAAGCGGGCCATGTCTTCGAGCACGCCGAGATACTCGGCATAGGTCAGCGTGAAGGCGTCGTTGAGGTAGTCGATCCCGGTCAGGTCGGCGCCATGGGCGATGCCCACGCCGCCCAGTGAGTTGTCGCTTCCGACGATGATCCCGGCAACCGAGGTGCCATGTCCGTCGGTGCTGCCGTTCGGCGCGGCGTCCACGTCCGAGAGCTCCAGCGCGGCGTCGTAGTTGGCCGAGAGATCCTCGTGCCCGGCCTCGACCCCGTCGTCGTAGACGCCGACGGACACTCCGGCGCCGGTATAGTCCTGCCAGACGGCCGTGATGTCGCCGAGCAGGCCGAAGTGCCACTGCGAGGCAAAGAGAGGGTTGTCCGAGGGCGTGGCCGGGCCCGGGGCCACGGGCACCACCCCGATGCCGTCCGACCCCGGGGTTTCGGGCTGGAAGCCGCCGCCCCCCAGCCCGATGCTGCGCGGCCCGGTATCGGAGGGGGCGAGCAGCGTCTTTTCGGCAGGTTGGGTCTCTGGTCTCTGGGGCATGGGCCTCTCCGATCCTCTGACGGGCATGTCGGTCCATGGCTTAGGGTCGGAGCGGTAAACGGGCTGGTTAACTCTGGGCCGCGCAATCCGAAGCCCTTTATCTGCTTGGTTAACCCTTTCGGAACTTTCGCGGGGATTTGAGCCGAAACCGGACCAAGAGCCCTGATTTCGCCATCCTCCCTTCCGCACCCCGACCGCAGTTTGCCGCGACCCTCTCCGGGCTGGCGCCAGCCTGTGCCAAGGCGCCGGCCCGGGGTGAGGGATGAGCATATTGCGTTTCGAAAACAGTGGACTGCTGGACATCGCCGGAAACGGTCGCAGCTGGGGGATCACCGATCTTCTGGTCTGCGAGACCGAGGGCGGCACCCATCTCTATTCGCTCACCCGCGCGGGGGGCGGGGTTTCCGTCTATGCCGTCGGCGAGGGGGCGCCAAAGCTGGTTGAAACCGAAGGACTCTCGGAAAATCTTCTGCAACTCACCGTTCCGGAGCTGGAGCTGATCGAGGTCGGCGGCAAGGTACTGCTGTCGGTCGTCGGGCTGGCGGGGGACCGGATGGAAACCTGGCAGCAGCAGGACAGCGGCATCCTGACCTGGGGCACCGATTTCACCTCCGAGGGGTTCAGCCCCGGCCAGCTGACCGAGGTCGAGGTGCGCGCCACCGGCGACGGCACCTCCTGGGGCTACGGCGCGGTGGCGGGCGGCGGGCTGGTGCGGCTGGACTTCTCGCTGGGCCGGGTCACCGTCACCGAGGTGGCGCGCAGCGGCGGCGGGGTCGGCCATGCGGAAAGCGATCTGCTGATGGTCAGCGTGGGCGGCAACGACTTCGTGGTCGCGACCTATGCCACCGGGGATCTGCTCAGCGTCTACCGGGTCGAAGAGGATGGCGGCCTGTCCCGCACCGCCGAGGTCGGGGCCGGGAACGGCCTCTGGATCGATGCGCCGACGGCGGTGGCCCAGGTCACCTCGGGCGGGGGAAGCTTCCTCGTGCTGGCCTCTGCCGGATCGAATTCGCTGACCGTGATGCAACTGGGGGCGGACGGCAGCGTGACCCCGACGGACCACGTCATCGACGACCTCTCGACCCGCCTCCGGAACATCACCACGCTGGAGACAGTCGAGGTTTCGGGGCGCGCCTACGTGCTGGTCGGCGGCGCCGACGACGGTCTGTCGCTGTTCGAACTGCTGCCGAATGGAGAGCTGTTCCATCACTGCACCATCGAGGACCGCACCGACCTGAGCCTGTCCAACATCACCGCCATCGCCACCGCCCTCTCGGGCGACGTGCTGCGCATCTTCGCCGCGGGCGAGGGCGAAGAGGGCATCACCGCCACCGAGGTCGACCTGTCGCAGCAGGGCGTGGCGCGGCGCGGCGGCGCGGGGGCCGACAGGCTGACCGGCACCAGCCGCGATGATGCGCTGACCGGGGGCGGCGGCGATGACGCGCTGGATGGCGGGGCGGGGAACGATATCCTCGTCGACGGCAGTGGCGCCGACACGCTGACCGGTGGCGCCGGGGCGGATATCTTCGCGCTCTCGGCCGATGGCGAGGTCGACGTGATCGCCGATTTCGAGCTGGGCATCGACCGGCTGGACCTGTCGCGGATCACCCATCACAGCGATCCCTCACGGCTGCTGTTCGTCAGTCGCGAATGGGGCGGAGAGTTCCATGTCGGGGACGAGATCATCCAGATCCGCACCGCTGACGGGCAACCGCTCGAGGCCTCGGACTTCGGCTCTGACCTGCTCTACATGATCTCGCGGCTGTCGCTGGACAGCTACGTGCAGACCGAGGTGGGGTGCTATCTTCAGGGAGGTGACCGTGCCGACCGGCTGCTTGGCGACGGCGCCGACGACACGATCCGCGGCATGGGCGCGGCGGATGAGCTCTACGGCGGTGACGGCGCGGACCGGATCTATGGCGACGGCGGCAACGACCGCGTGCATGCGGGCAATGGCAACGACCTCGTCGAGGGCGGGGATGGCATGGACATCCTGACCGGAGACGCGGGTTTCGACACCCTGCACGGCGGCGCGGGGGGCGATTTCATGAACGGCGGTGGCCAGAGCGACCGGCTGTTCGGCGAGGCCGGCGACGACCGGCTGCTGGGAGAGGGCGGCCAGGACAATCTCTATGGCGGCACCGGCACCGACCGGCTGATCGGCGGCGACCAGAATGACCGGCTCTATGGCGGCGAGGACGGCGACGTGCTGCGCGGGGGCATCCATGAGGATCGTCTCTTTGGCGAGGCGGGGGCGGACCTGCTGTTCGGCGACGGCGGTTTCGACTGCCTCGAGGGCGGGTCCGGTGACGACAGCCTCTATGGCGGCAACCAGGCGGACAACCTCTACGGCGGGGCGGGCGATGACCTGCTGCATGGCGACGCGGGCTTTGACCGGCTGTTCGCCGGCGAGGGCGATGACCTGGCCCATGGTGGCGCCGGCACCGACGCGCTGTTCGGTGAGGGCGGTCAGGACATCCTGAATGGCGGTGCGGACAACGACCGGATCTGGGGCGGCGCGGGCAACGACACGATCCATGGCGGATCGGGCGATGACCAGCTGGCCGGCGGGGCCGGTTTCGACGTGATCGAGGGCGGTGCGGGCGACGACCTGCTGCGCGGCAACTTCAACGCCGATCTCTTCGTCTTCGCCGACGGTTTCGGCAATGACACCATCGGCGACTTCGACGCGCTGAACGACCTGGAAAAGATCGACCTTTCAGGGGTTTCCGGGATCAGAGACTTTGCTGACCTGATGGAGAACCACGCCTTCGACGTCGGCGGGGCGGTCCTGATCGCCGGGGCGGGCTCGGACCAGATCCTGTTGCAGGGCGTTTCGCTTTCCGACCTCGATGAAGGGGATTTCCTGTTCTGATAACCATTCATTCAGCCCTTTGCCCCTAATCTGGCGCGACGGAACGTCAGGAGGCATCCATGGCCGGGCAGGCCCCACCGACACTCTTCGGCCCGCTCTTCCTCAGCGTGGGGGCGATGAAGGCCGGCACGACCTGGCTGTACTCGGTTCTGGAACGGCACCCGCAGCTGCATTTCACCCCCGAGAAAGAGCTGCATTATTTCTATCACCGCTACGTCGACGACCGGCAGCTCGCGGACCCCGTCCGCCTGCGCCTGGCGAAAGAGCGCTATCTGGAAAAGTTCGACCCCGACCGCGCCAATCCCGAGCGGGTGCGCCACAACCTGCACTGGGTTGCGGCCTATCTGTCGCGTCCGGTCGATGACCTTTGGTATCGCGGGTTGTTCACCCGTCCACCCGGGGCGCTTTACGCCTGTGACTTCTCCAACCTCTACGCGCATCTCCCGCAAGAGGCCTGGCCGCGCATCCGCGCCAGTTCGGACCGGCTGAGGGTGATCTACACGATGCGCCATCCGGTTCGGCGATTGTGGAGCCACGTGAAATTCCACCTTCAGATCACCGGCCAGCTTGAGCGGCTTCGGGACTGGACGCCGCAGCAAGTGGACACCTTCCTGAGGCGCGATTTCATCTGGTCCAATGCCGAGTATGGCGCGGCCCTGCGGCGGCTTCGGGCGGGGCTGCCCGAAGACAGCCTGATGCCGTTGTTCTACGAGGATATCCGCAATGATCCGCGTGGGGTGTTGCGACGGATAGAGCGGTTTCTGGGCGTCGATCCCATCGACTATCCCGAGGCCCAGGTGAACCGGCAGGTCAACGCCTCGGCCGCTATCCCGATGCCGGATTTCTTTTCGGACCTTGTTGCAGAGGATGTCGCGAGGATCACTTCCGAGGTCGAGGCCTGCGGATTGCAAGTCCCTGCAAGCTGGCGGGACACCGTGGCCGCGGGCCCGCCGCGCTGACTTGTCGATAGAGGATCGTCCGCCGTGCCGTCCAGCGGTGGCAACCTGTTCCGCTCTGGTGTGGACGACCCGTGTCGGGGAAGCGGAGTGTGTCCCGGTTCGTCGCACGCCGGGTCGGAAACAGACCCTCCGTGCCCGATTGATGCGAAGGCCTGGGCCCGTGCCTTGCTCGTGATGGACGAGGGGCGGGGCAGTATCCTTGCTGGCTGCCTCATTCTGTGCCCGCGCCGGCAAATGACCATCGGATGGGCTGGGATGCCAGGCGGAAGAGAGGCGCGAGAGTATCCCTTTCCGGGCTCGATGCCTGAACATGCGCAGTGCCTTCCGGTGCCCTCTTGCCTCAGGCAGGTGACGCTGGAGCAGGTAGAGGGGCCGCTTCGGCCGCGCAGGCTGCCAGCGATTGCGATGACAAGGCTTTGATTTGCTGAATGTCCAGGCTGTCTGCGGGCCAGCGGGAGCGAGACCTCGCCAAGACCGCGCTTCGCTTGTGGCAACACTCTCGTCCTTCGGAGGGCAATGAAGGGTGGCGTCCGTACCATGGCGCCCACGCAAAGCGTATCGCATTGCCGTGAATGGGGGCGCGTGGTGCGCCTTTGAGCGCGGCGCGGCGCGGCAGAGGACACGAGGCACCAAAGCGCAAGTCACAGCCGGGCGCTCTTGACTTGGTAGGTCCGGCGGATACTGATTTTCAGCCTTTCAGCCTTTCAGCCTTTCAGCCTTTCAGCCTTTCAGCCTTTCAGCCTTTCAGCCTTTCAGCCTTTCAGCCTTTCAGCCCTCCGCCGCGACTTTGCATCGGCACATTCAGGCCGTCCGGCGTTGCCAGCCTTCCTTCCTGCGCGGCCACTGTCCACGTGGTTCGATCAATCCGGCGGTAAGTTGCACGAAGGCTTCGGCCTGGTCACCGAAGCTGGTCACGGGGATGGCCGCAGGAGGTGGACCTGGGCGGTCAAGGGCATGAAGGATCTCCTTCGCCAGACACTCCGGCCCGGCGCCGATCGGCAACAGACGGTCGCGGTCGGGTCCGTCGTGTTCGACCGTGCCACCGCTGTCGGTCTGTATGACCCGGATGCCGCGACACAGGGCCTCGCGTACCGTCAGGCCGAAGGTCTCTTTCCACTGTGAGGGGAAGAGCAAGGTGTCCACCTCGACCCAGAAGTCATCCATCCCCTGCTGGGCGTAGCGCGGCACGACCGTCCATTGCCCCGGCAGGCGCGACAGCTGGATGCCGTCCCACCACCCCCCCTGCGGTGCGCCGTCCACCAGCAGTACCCTGGCGTCCTGACGGCGTAGCGATGCGAAGGCGTCACGCACCAACGGCCAGCCTTTCAGTTGAGAGGGGCCGCCGCAGAAGGCGAAGACATGGGGGCCGCCCCGGGCGCGCCGCCGCGCCTGCGCCTCGGCGAACTGCGGGCCGGGTTGGGTGACACCATTGCGCCAGACTGCATCCCGGTGCGCGAAGATGCCTGATTTGCGCGACAGATCCCTTGCGAAGTCAGACGGATAGGTCACCAGGTCGGCCTGCGCCAGAGCTGCCGAAAGATGGCGGGAGCGTGTCAGGGCCCGCGAGTGGTCCAGAACGCAGCCTTGGCAGTTCTCGATCCTTACCGGGTCCTGGCCGCAGTAGCGTCCGTCGGCCGTGAGCATGAACTGTCGTTCGCAGAGCCACCAGAAATCATGTGTCGACACCACCACGGGCACGCCGGCTTCCCTCGCCGCGCGAATCGGGCCCGTGCCCAACTCCTGCAGGCAATGCAGGTGCAGCAGATCCGGGGCAAGGGCTTGCAGCAGTCGCGCCGCCGCCTCGGTCACGACGGGGTTCGAGTACATTTCCGCATAGGCGCGGCCTGGCGGCAGGTTGATCACGTAGCTTGCGATCGGGCCGGCCTGCATCTTGCGCAGTGCATAGGGTGACAGATCATCGCGGCTGACCGCGGAAAATGCGCTTACCGTCCAGCCGTGACGGTCGTGCAGCCTGCGCGCGACCTCTTCTGCAACGACGGTTGCACCGCCATAGGTGTAGGGAGCGAAAAAGATATTTGCGACAAGGACATGCGGCATCGTCATGCCGCGATCCAGCGCAGCATCTCGGGATCGACCACGGGCAGGTCGAGCCTTGCGGACCAGCGTTGCTCCAGTGTCTGGCGGGCGCGGTTGCCCATGTCACGACAGAGGGCCGGGTCGCGGGCCAGGTCTTCGAGCGCCGAGGCCCAGTCTCTGCCCGGTCCGAGAACGCGCCCCGTGACGCCGTTCTCGACCACGGCCTGCATGTCCGAGACCTTGCCGACAATCGCCGGGACACCGACCGAGGCCGCGTCGATCACCCTTACGCCGCTCTTGCAGCGGTTGAACAGGTCGTCGGCGAGCGGCATCACCGCGACATCGCAACCGGAGAGATGGGTCAGATAGGCGGCATAGCCGGTGAAAGGGTGACACTCGACCTGCTGTCGCAGGGCCTGGGGCAGATGCTTGCGATCGAAATGCCCAAGGATCACCAGGCGCCGTCGTGAATCCCCTGCGAGAAAGCGCGCCAGATCGCGTGAAACCTCGGCAAAATCGATTTCGTGCCCGCGGGACCCGCTGGCGAAGCAGACACGGAACGCGTCCCCCGCACGCGGTCCATTGGGCTGCGGGGCCCCCAGCGTCGCGAGGTCTGCGAAATTGCGCCTGAGAAAGACAGGCCGGCAGGTGAAGTCTCGGGCATGTTCCTGCAGGGCAGGGGTCGAGACGCTGACCGCATCGGCAATGTTCATCATCTCGGCGTAGAAGGGCGCCTCCGCCAGGAAACCCTGCAGCATATCGCCGGGCAGGGCGGCCATGTTGCCGTAACCCGCATAGGCGGGGATCGAGAACAGCGGATCGTCGATGTCGTAGAGGACCGGCAGGCGCAGCCGGCGCGCCTCGTAGAGGTGTCGGGTGACGATGGGGGAACCGCGCAACCGGTAGAGCAACAGGTGCGTGGCATCCTGCAGGATATCCATGCAGCGCGGCAGGTCCTCATAGTGGGCGAAGATGTATTCGGCGCCCGCTTCGTGAAAGATCTCGGCCAGCTGCTCGACCCGGTACTTGCGGCACTGCGGCAGGTTGAGGTCACCGATCAGGGCGACCTTGCGCCGTTGTGCAAGGCGTGGCGGGGCAGCGACGCGGAATCCGGACATCCTGGCGCTTTCCAGCCAGAAACTCTGCACCTCCGCGCCGCCCTGAAAGGCAAGCGACCCGGTAATGCCGGGTGTGATCGAGGATGCCTGGCCGCGCCGCGCCATCCCAAGCCAGAGCAGGCTGCGTGACCAGGTCCTCGCCCAGCCGTCGTCCCGCAGGGACTGCCGAAAGCGCCTTGCCAGGCGCAGGCAATATGTGAGTCGTCGCATCGGCCCCATCATCCCTTCAGGATCATCCCCGGGGTGATAGGGCCGCCAAGGTGAAGGAAGAGTGTACGTGGGCGGAATTTCTCTCGGGTGTTCGATCACGGCTTGTTAAGGGCGCGCAGGGCAGGATCCGGGGGAATCGGGCCTTTCGGTCCGCGACCGGAGGGATGTCGATGCTGATCCTTATGGGCCTGCGCAACGGGGCCAAGCACCTTGAGCCGCAACTGGCCAGCCTGCTGACCTGTGGGCTTGACGCGTGGGAGCTGCGGGTCAGTGATGACCGGTCCAGAGATGCCGGGCCGCAAATCCTCGAGGGTTTCGCGACCGCCTTGGGGAATGGGCCCCGGCGGGTGCTGATGACCGAAGGGCCTGGGCGGGGTTTTGCGGCCAACTACATGCAGTTGCTCGCCAATCTTCCCGAAGTCCCGGGGCCGGTTGCGCTGGCGGACCAGGATGACATCTGGCTGCCGGATCGCCTTGCCAGGGCACTGCGGCGGCTGAACCGCGTGCCGGGGCGATTGCCTGCATTCACCTTTGCCGCGCGTCTGGACTGGGATCCGGAAACTGGTCGGATGACCCCTTCGGCCCGGATGAAACGGCGTCCCGGATTCGCCAATGCCCTGGTCGAGAACATCGCCTTCGGCAACACCATCGTGATGAACGGCGCCGCGGCACGCCTGGCACGACAAGCAGCTCCACTGGCGCAGGGGATCTATGCCCATGACTGGTTCCTCTACCAGCTGCTGACGGGCGCTGGTGCGCTCTGTCTGCCCGAGCCGCGCCCGGCTCTTCTCTATCGCCAGCATGGCGGCAACGCGATCGGGGCAGGGGGCGGGCCGATGGATTGGTTCGAGCGAAAGTTGGGCGTTCTACAGGGGCTCTATGCCCTGCGGGTCGACGCTCAGCTGACAGCCCTCGAACGCTGCCAGCATTTGCTTCTGCCCGAGAACCGCGCACTTCTGGCGCTGTTCCGGCGCGGGCGCGCGCAGGGACCTGTGGGACGGCTGCGGAAGCTGCGTGAAGCGGGTCTCTACCGGCAGGGGTGGCAGGGCAATCTGGGATTCTGGGGGGCGGCGATCCTTGGCAAGGTCTGATGCAGAGCCAGCTTCGCCCGGAGTGAAAGTGATGCTTGTCGGCGGAGACGGCGGCCGGAGCGGTGTGCCGCGGCATCTGGAACTGCTGCTGCGCGCCTGCAGGGGGCAGGCCCGGTTCGTGGTATTGTCCGAACGGGACCGTGGTGGCTTCGGCTTTCTGCGACGCGGGGCGATACGGCATATCACCCTGCCCGGTCTGGCGACCAACCTGTCGCCCCGACGTATCCTGTCGACAGCGCGAATGCTGTCCGGGCTGATCCGCCGAGAAACCCCGGATCTGGTCTGGGCTCATGCCAGGATGGCCGTTGTACTGCTGCACCTGCTGGTGATCGCGGGGGTTTTTCGCCGACTGCCGGGCACGGCGATTGCCATCACCTACCACGGGCTGCCCTTCGGGCCGGGCCATCGTTGGCTGGCTTCGGCGCTGGCCCTGCAACTGGAGCGGATGTCGCTGTGTCGCGGTCCCGAGCGTTGCCTGATCTTCCTCTCCAGCGCGGCCCTGGCCGAGTATCAGCGATCCGTTGGACGGGCATATTGCGTGAGGCACCGGCTTGCGGTGTTGGGAAACTCCTCGGATGTCGGCCCCTTGCCGGGGCTGCCTCCGGCGGACGGGATCCGGCGTGTCCTGGTCACGGGACGGGTGTCGCGGCAGAAGAACCTGGACCGAGCGCTGCGGATATTCTCGGCGCTTCCGGGCTGCTACAGGCTGGTGCTCTGCGGAGAGGGCACCGACAGTTACCGGTTTCGAAAGCGCGCGCGCAGGATCGTCGGGGCCCATGCGCTGCGCCGGATCGACTTTGCCGGTCCGGTCGAAGACGTAAGGCCTCTTCTCGCGGTATCGGATTGCTTCCTGCTGACCTCGCTTTACGAGGGGTTGCCGATCGGGGCGCTCGAGGCTTTCGAAGTCGGTTTGCCCCTGGCGCTGTCGGACATTCCCGGTCACCGTGACCTGCTCGAGGCACACCCGAAAGCCGTCAGGTTGAGCGATGCCGCGGCGCCTGAGGCAGCAGTCGAGGATGCGCTACGACTCGTCGGACTTGCGGAAGAACACGGGTGGAATCCGTTCCGGCACCGTGCCCTGTGTCGCGCAGCCTGGGCGCGCCGGTTCGGATTCTCTGCGTGGGCGGAGGGGATGCAGACCCTGCTGGGGGCGCTTCTGCCGCCTGCGGCAGGCGCGGCGGAAACGCCGCTTCCTCTTTGTCCCGATCCGCCGGCGGCTGTTGATCCTGCGTCACGGGTCCTGCCATTTCCGGTGACGTCGGCGAGGTCTCCGGGACCGCAGTCCAGGCCTGGTCAATAGGGGCAAAGCCCAGAGTTCGTGCATGACGGGAAAGGCCGGCTGCACGTTCCCTGCGGGGGGGGAGCTCCATCTTTGAAGAGACACTTGAGGGAGCCGCATTGCGCCGAAGGTTCGGCAATCCGAGGCTGGTCGATCGCGGGTGCCAGGAACGGCGTGGGGCATTTGGTCCGCTGCGTCGGGAGCAGTGTCGTGGAATGAGGTGGAAGCAGCCCTGGCAGACGATGCGGTGGTTGCTTCTGATGTGCGTGCCGCTGGCTGATAGATGAAAGCTTGTCCATTGCGGCGGCTCTTGCCGGTGAAACTCCAGACGAGCGCTGATCGGGGGGGCATCCGAGCACTGCATCCACCAGACCTGCGCCCGGTGCGATCCGTTCCGGGCTGGCCGAGCGGCCTGGCGGGCAAAGGTCCGACCGGGGCCGGCATGGTGTCAGGTGGTCCGACCCTCGTAGCGCTGGACGGGCAGCGAGACCGCAAAGCGGGTGCCCTTGCCCACGGTCGACGTGAGCAACAACTCGTGATCCAGCAAGGCGCAGGCGCGTTCGACAATGGCAAGGCCCAGCCCCATGCCCTCGGCGGCGCTGGCCGCGGAGTCCAACCGCTTGAATTCGAGAAAGATCTCCCTCTGACGCTCCTCCGGAATGCCGGGACCGGTGTCGATCACCTCGACACTGACCGTGTCCCCGCGTCGCCGCGCCCCCATCAGGACTGTGCCGTCGCGGGTGTAGCGGACGGCATTGGTCAACAGGTTCTGAAGGATCCGTCGCAGGTAGGTCGGATCGCTGGCAACCACCGCCGACGAGGGCACGACCCGCAGCCGCAGCCCCTTGGCGCGGGCCTCTGGCCCCAGTTCATCCGCCAGTTGTTGCATCAGTCGAGACAGCGGCACATTGCCCACGTGAACCTCGCTCCGACCGGAATCCAGTCGCGAGATGTCGACCAGCGCATCCATCAGATGCTCGACGTTTTCCAGCGCGCGGCGGGCCTTGCCAAGGATCGGGGCGGCGCCGGTGGTGGCATCGGCCTCGGCGGAGGCGAGGAACAGCTTCGCCGCCGACAGGGGTTGCAGCAAATCATGACTGGCGGCGGCGACGAAGCGGGATTTCGTCTCATTTGCCAGGGCGGCCTCTTCCAACGCCGCTTCCAGCTCTTCCGTCCGCTCGGAGACCCGCGCCTCGAGCGCCTCGTTGAGGTGGCTCAGCGCGCGCACGGCCTCGCGTTCGTTGGTCAGGTCGGTGAAGCTGAAGACGAAACCGCGGTCGGGCATCTCCTGGGCAAAGACGCCCAGGGTAAAGTCGCCTTCGCGCAGAATCTCGAAGCTGAGCGGCGGGCGGCCGTCATGGCGCCGGGTCCAGGCGCGGATCGTCTCGGCTTCGATGCCGTCGGCAAAGTCGAAGCTGCCTTCCATCCAGTCAACCAGCTTCTCGGCGTGGATGCCCATGTAGAACATGCGTAGCGGGAAGGCGAGCAGCTCTCCCACGCGGCGATTCCAGCCGACAAGGCGCGACTGGCGGTCAAAGATGCAGATGCCCTGGTCGAGGTGTTCCAGCGTCGCGCGGATCAGCCTGGCCTGGTCGTCCAGCATGCGTTCGCGTTCCTGCCGTTCGATCCGCATGATGTCGGTGACATCGGTCTGCAGGATCACGGTGCCGCCGTCGGGGGTGCGGTGTTCACTGACCTGCACCCAGCGGTTCCAGTTCAGCCGCACGTTCAGCAACACGTTGCGATCATTGTGCCGGGTCATCCGCCGCCGCCGCCACTCGTCCCGGGACTCGCCCGGAGGCAGCGTCAGATGCGGCGAGCGCGAGACGATGTCGACATAATCGGTATAGCTCAGGCCCGGGGCCAGGGCCGCGCGCACATCCGGCATATGCATGCCGAAACGCGAGTTGGACAGGATCAGCCGCGCATCCTGGCTGAACAGCGCGAAGCCGCCCTGCACGGCCTCGATCGCATTGATCAGGTTGGCCCGGGCGGCCTCTTTCTCGCGGTAGGCGGCGGCGAGGCGTTCGTTCGAGGTATTGAGCAGATCGAGCGTGTCTTCCAGCTCTTGCGTGCGCTTCTGCACTTCCTGTTCCAGCAGTGAGGCCCGCTGGAACTGCGCATAGGCCACGTCCGAGGTGTCGACCTTCTGCTCGACCCGACGCATCAGCGCCTCGGCGATGCGCATCAGCCGGGCAATCTGGGCGTCTGCGGGCTGCGAGATATCGACCAGGTCCTCAATCGCCATCAGCGGCCGATCCTGACCGAGCCGGGCGCGTAGAAGGCGATCCCGGTCATCGTGTTGTTGACATGCATGCCGCCCTGCTGCTCGCCCAGGGTCGAGAAGCCCCGGACCCGGCGCCGGGTCAGGATCCGCGACAGGGCGATCAGGCGGTTGCCGCGCTCGGCCTCGAGGCGACGCAGGTACGAGTCGAAGCAGAGGATCATCTCGGGCGGGGTGGGCAGGGACAGCGTTGTCAGCTCGCGTTCGAGATGCATCACCATTTCTTCGCCGGCGGCGACCGTCAGCACCATGCCCTCGCCCATCGCAGAGTGGAATTGCAGGGCGCCGTCAGCGGTCACGCCGCGGATCGCCCGCACATGGTGGTCAGCGCCGACACGCACCACCAGGGGATTGGCCGCGAAGTCCCGGTCGCTCAGGCGGGTGGGATCGAGCCGCAGCAGGCGGGCATATTCCGCTGCCGCTGGAACACCGTTGATTTCCAGCGCCAGCCGCAGCTCGGGGTCGGCGCGGGTGATGACCATGCGCCGGTTCGTCGGGTGGAAGTGATCACTTCGGAAGGTTCTTATCGGGCAGCGGCTCCGCACCTGCAGCAGGGTGGCACGAAAGCCTGCCCCGTCGCTGCCGAAGATCACCGGGCCCTGCCGGTTCTCCGGGCAACCGACCGAGGCGCCGACAAGCGGGACGGGACCGAGTGCCGAGGCGACCCGCGACATGATCGCATCTTCGCGCATCGTGCTGCCGTCGATCAGCAGGATCGCGAACTCGTGCGGCCAGTCAGGGGCCTCGCGGGTCAGGCGTGCACGGGCGGAGAGCGTCTTGCGCACCAAAGCGCTGGTCGACATCGCCTCGCTTTCGGTCAGGGTCATGGCCGAGGTGCGGAAATGGCTGCGCGGCAGGCCGAGGCCCAGAAGCTTCCCGGTGGCGTAGCCGGTGCCGTCGATCTCGCCAAAGGTGGTACAGCCGACGACGCGGGCGGGGCGAAACAGATCGCCGACCTCGCCGGCGATGGCCGCGACCTCGGGCTGGGGCGCGGCAAAGAGAAGAACACAGTCGAGGTCATCGCGCCCAAGCCGTTCGGCCAGTACCTGAGCGGCCTTCGGCATCGAGATATCGACCGAAGCGCTTCTGATGAGTCCCTGCTTGCCCTGCAGCCCGAAGGCTGCCGTGCTGGCGCTAGTGTCCATTGTCGTCTCCCCCCGCGAGAGCGCGTGTCTTCAGCCTATCCTTCTTTCTGCAAAACGTGTCCGAAACTTGTCTCGCTGGCCAGCAGGGCGGCCTGGGTGCGGCTCTGTACCCCCAGCTTTCGCATGATCGCCGTGACATGGGCCTTCACCGTGGTCTCGGCGATGGAAAGTTCGTAGGCGATCTGCTTGTTCAGCATTCCGGCGCGGATCAGGTCGAGAATCCGCGACTGCTGCTGGGTCAGCGTGGCCATCCGCCCCAGCACCTCGTCGCGCCGGACCGCCTCGCTGTTCTCGCCATCGCCGCTATCCAGGTAGCCCTCCGGTACGTAGCCCTCGCCGCGCCGCAGCCGGTCGAAGGCGGTGCGAAAGACCTCGCGGTCGCTGTGTTTCGGCACATAGCCGACGGCGCCGGCCCTGAGCGCCGAGGTGATCATCCGGTCCTCAGAGATCGACGAGACCACCACCACCGGCACCCCGGCGGCATTGCGCAGCCGCACCAGACCGTCCAGCCCGGTCACGTCGGGCAGGTTGAGATCCAGCACCACCACATCCGGCACCCCGTCACGTTGCAGTGAAGCGAGGGCCTCTTGCAGTGTTGCAGCCTTGCGTATTTCCCCGATCCCGGCAACGCTGCGAAGCGTCAGGGCTAGGGCGTCACAGAACAGCGGATGGTCGTCGACGACCAGTGCTGTGTCCAAACGATTGTGATTCATGGCGCGTCCCCCGCCTTCGACACAACGACTTTACAGTGTGCGCGAGAGTTTTGGAAAAGATCCGACTCTCATCAGCGTCACCTTACAACCTATCCGTGCCGTGACAATCGTGCTCCGGTGATTTACGACTTTAGTCCTATGGTTTCGGGCTCCATCGCGGGCCTAGCCTTCAATCAGGCAGCAGGATCAGCGGTTGGGAGGCCGCTTCCGATGCCACCTAGGGAGGAAGCAATGAAACTGAAGATGCACGTCAATGGCCGCGAGGTCACGGGCGAAGCCGAAGGGCGTACCCTGCTCTCGGCCTTCCTGCGCGACGGTCTTGGACTGACTGGCACCCATATCGGATGCGATACCAGCCAGTGCGGCGCCTGTACGGTGCACGTGAACGGACGGCAGGTGAAATCCTGCACGATGTTCGCCATCGAAGCCGATGGCGCCGAGGTCACCACCATCGAGGGCATGGAGAACGCCGACGGATCGCTGTCGGTGCTCCAGCAGGCCTTCCAGGACCACCACGGGCTTCAGTGCGGTTTCTGCACCCCCGGCATGGTCATGGCCGCGGCGGCCCTGCTGCGCGAGATCCCGCAGCCGACCGAGGCGCAGATCCGCGCCCACCTGGATGGCAACATCTGCCGCTGCACCGGGTACCACAACATCGTGAAGGCGATCCTGGCGGCCTCGGGCCAGCCGGTGGCGATGGCTGCGGAATAGCAGCCGCGGCGGGGCCGCGGGAGGCGCGCCCCGAAGGGTGCGTGCGCGCACGCACCTCCTTGAAACGGGAGGAGAGACCATGCCCAAGGACGGCATCGGCGCCAGCATCAAGCGGCGCGAGGACCCGCGGTTCCTGACCGGACGCGGACGCTATACCGACGACATCAACCTCAACGGCCAGGCCCATGTGCACTTCCTGCGGGCCGATGTGGCCCACGCGGTGCTGAACGGCATCGACACCTCGGCTGCCGCGGCCATGCCCGGCGTGCTGCGGATCTTCACCGCCGCCGACTTCTCGGGCGTGGGGGGGCTGCCCTGCGGCTGGCAGGTGACCGACCGCCACGGCCAGCCCATGCAGGAGCCAAAACACCCGATCATGGCCGAGGGCAAGATCCGCCACGTGGGCGAGATCCTGGCCGCCGTCGTGGCCGAGAGCGTCGAGCAGGCCCGCGATGCGGCCGAGGCGATCGAGGTCGACTACGACGAGCTTCCCGCCGTCATCGACATGAAGGCCGCCTGTGCCGAGGGCGCGGTGAAGGTGCACGACGACCTTACCTCGAACCTCTGCTACGACTGGGGCTTCGTCGAGGAAAACAAGGCCGCCGTGGATGAGGCCTTCGCCAGCGCCGCCCATGTCACCACGCTGGAGCTGGTCAACAATCGCCTTGTCGCCAACCCGATGGAACCCCGCGTGGCCATCGGCGACTACGCGCTGCACGACGACAGCTCGACCCTCTATACCACCTCGCAGAACCCCCATGTGATCCGTCTGCTGATGGGGGCCTTCGTCCTCGGCATTCCCGAGCACAAGCTGCGCGTGGTGGCGCCGGATGTCGGCGGCGGCTTCGGCACCAAGATCTTCCACTACGCGGAAGAGGCCTTTTGCACCTTCGCCGCCAAGCAGTTGCGGCGGCCGGTGAAATGGACCTCGACCCGCTCCGAGGCCTTCATCAGCGATGCCCATGGCCGCGACCACGTGACGAAGATCGAGCTGGCCCTGGACAGCGAGCACAACTTCATCGCCCTGCGCACCGACACCTATGCGAACATGGGCGCCTACCTGTCGACCTTCGCACCCTCGGTGCCGACATGGCTGCATGGCACGCTGATGGCTGGGAACTACCGCACGCCGCTGATCTACGTGAACGTGAAGGCGGTGTTTACCAATACCGTGCCCGTCGATGCCTACCGCGGCGCCGGCCGCCCGGAGGCGACCTTCCAGCTCGAGCGCGTCGTCGACAAGGCGGCGCGGGAGCTGGCGCTCGATCCGGCAGAGCTGCGGCGGCAGAACTTCATCCGCAAGGACCAGTTCCCCTACGCCACGCCTGTCGCCGTCGAATACGACACCGGCGACTACGAGGCGACGCTGGACAAGGCGCTTGCCATGTCTGACTACGCCGGATTCGACGCCCGCCGGCAGGAGTCCGAGGCCAGGGGCAAGCTGCGCGGCATCGGGCTGTCGCATTACATCGAGGCCTGCGGCATCGCGCCCTCGAACCTTGTCGGCCAGCTGGGCGCCCGCGCGGGGCTTTATGAATCCGCCACCGTTCGGGTCAATGCCACCGGTGGCATCGTGGTGATGACCGGCAGCCATTCCCATGGCCAGGGGCACGAGACCTCCTTCCCGCAGGTGATCGCCGAGATGATCGGCATCGCTCCGGATCAGGTCGAGATCGTCCATGGGGACACGGCGAATACGCCAATGGGGATGGGCACTTACGGGTCGCGGTCGATCGCCGTCGGGGGCTCGGCCATGGTCCGGGCAACCGAGAAGATCATCGCCAAGGCTAAGAAGATCGCCGCCCACCTGATGGAGGCCGCCGAGGCCGATATCGAGTTGAAGGACGGCGCCTTCACCGTTGCGGGCACCGACAAGTCGGTGGCCTGGGGCGATGTGACCCTGGCGGCCTATGTGCCGCACAACTACCCGCTGGACGAGATCGAACCGGGGCTGGAAGAGACCGCCTTCTACGATCCGGCGAACTTTACCTACCCCTCAGGGTGCTACATCTGCGAGGTCGAGGTGGATCCCGACACCGGCCGGGTCGAGGTGCAGAGCTTCACCGCCGCCGATGATTTCGGCAATGTCATCAACCCGATGATCGTCGCGGGGCAGGTCCATGGCGGGGTCGGGCAGGGCATCGGCCAGGCGCTGCTGGAGAACTGCGTCTACGATGGCGACGGCCAGCTGCTCTCGGCCAGCTACATGGACTACGCCATGCCGCGCGCCCGTGACCTGCCGATGATCGCGGTGGACCACTCGTGCTGCACCCCCTGCACCCACAATCCTTTGGGGGTGAAGGGCTGCGGCGAGGCCGGGGCCATCGGCTCTCCGCCGGCGCTGGTCAATGCGGTGGTGGACGCCCTGCATCGGGCCGGGAAAGAGGTGAGTCATATTGACATGCCGCTGTCGCCCGCCAGAGTCTGGGCAGCGATGAATGGCTGAACCGTCAGCGGCAGCGCGGGGCCAGAGGGCCCCGCAGCGACTGAACTGGGAGAGACGTGATGTATAATTTCGACTTCGTGAGACCCGCGACGGTAGACGAGGCCCTGGCGGCCCTGGCCGATGAGGATGCACAGCCGCTGTCGGGTGGGCAGACGCTGATTCCCACGATGAAACAGCGGCTCAATGCGCCCTCTGCGCTGGTCAGCCTGCTGGGCATCGAGGCTCTGAAGGGGGTGAAGACCTCTGACGGCACGATCGAGATCGGCGCGGCCACCACCCATGCCGATGTTGCGGCGCAGGCCACCGGCTATCCGGCGCTGGCCGCGCTGGCTGGCGGCATCGGCGATCCGGCGGTACGCAATCGTGGCACCATCGGCGGCAGCCTCGCCAACAATGACCCCGCGGCATGCTACCCGGCTGCGGTTCTCGCCTCGGGCGCCACCGTCGTCACCTCGGGGCGCGAGATCGCGGCGGACGACTTCTTCGACGGCATGTTCACGACCGCTCTCGAGCAGGGCGAGATCATCACAGCCGTGAAGTTCCCGGTGCCCCAGGCCGCCGCCTATATGAAGTTCGAGCAACCCGCCTCGCGCTTCGCGCTTTGCGGCGTCTTCGTGGCGAAATACGCCGAAGGGGTTCGCGTCGCCGTCACCGGCGCCTCGGAAGACGGCGTCTTCCGCTGGTCCGAGGCCGAGGCGGCGCTGTCCGCGACCTTCTCCGCCAGCGCACTGGAGGGCCTTTCGCTGTCTGCCGAGGGCATGATGACCGACCTGCACGGCACCGCCGAGTATCGCGCCCACCTGGTCAAGGTCCTGACCGGCCGTGCTGTCGCATCCGCCAGCTGACCGGCCCCTGCTGCTTGCGTAGGGTGGGTGAGAACCCACCTTGCCTGGCCCTACTTCGGCTCGGCTAGCCAGTCCGGGCCGAAGATCACCTGATCCAGGCCGGCGAAACGTGCGACACGGTCCAACTCGGCCTCCAGCCGCTGCAGTCGCCCTTTCCCGAAACTGACACCGCGTTCCGGCCACAGACGCGTCACCCGCAGCGCACCACTATCCCGTTCCGCCTTCATGTCGATACGACCAACCAGGCGCTCTCCCTCGAGCAGTGGGAAGACGTAGTAGCCGTAGATGCGTTTCGGCTCCGGTACGAAGATTTCGATCCGGTAGTGGAAGCCGAAAAGCCGTTCGGCCCGCTTGCGATCGCGCAGTGCCGGGTCAAA
>NZ_AFPM01000125.1 GCF_000220565.1 Oceanicola sp. S124
TGATGGCAGCGGCGGCCCTCGCCGAAGCGCAGGATCCTGGCGCCGGCCTTGCGGGCGGCGGCGGCGAGGATCGGCGTGGTCGGCAGGTCGCCGTTGATCACCGCCACGCCCCCCGGCACGAGCCCCTCGCAGATCGAGCCCTTCTCGCGGGCAATCCCCTCGAGGCTGTCGAAGGCTTCCAGGTGGGCGGCGACGACGGTGGTGACGATGGCGACATGGGGCCGCGCCAGCCGGGCCAGCGGCGCGATCTCTCCGGGATGGTTCATGCCGATCTCGATCACCGCAAGCTCGGTATCGCGCGGCATCCGCGCCAGGGTCAGCGGCACGCCCCAATGGTTGTTGTAACTGGCCTCGGCGGCATGGGTCTTGCGCTGCGCGGCGAAGACATCGCGCAGCATCTCCTTGGTCGAGGTCTTGCCGGCCGAGCCGGTGACCGCGACGACCTTGCCCTGCATCCGGGCACGAGCGGCGCGGGCCAGCCCCTCGAGGCCCTCGAGGACATCCGGGACGATCAGCAGCGGCGCATCCGGCGCCACGCCATCGGGCACATGCGTCACCAGCGCGGCGGCGGCGCCCTTCTCCAGCGCCTGGGCAACGAACTCATGCCCGTCCCGCGCCGCTTTCAGGGCGACGAAGAGGTCACCCGGCACGAGGGTGCGGGTGTCGATGGAGACCCCCTCGGCCTGCCAGTTGCCACGCGCCTCGCCGCCCGTCGCGGCGGCGGCCTCGGCGGCGGTCCAGAGCGCGCTCATGCGTGCCTCCCGTCCAGGGCCGCCACGGCGACCGAGGCCTGCTCCACGTCGTCGAAGGGATAGACCACGTCGCCAACGGTCTGGCCGGTCTCGTGCCCCTTGCCGGCGATCAGCAGCGCATCGCCCGGCCCCAGGGCATCGACGGCGCGCAGGATCGCCTCGGCACGGTCGCCGACCTCGATCGCCTCGGGGCAGCCCAGCAGGACCGCCTGGCGGATCGCCGCCGGATCTTCCGAGCGCGGGTTGTCATCGGTGACGAAGACAAGGTCGGCATTCTCGGCCGCCGCCTGCCCCATGAGGGGGCGCTTGGTGCGGTCGCGGTCGCCGCCGGCGCCGACGATGCAGACGATCCGGCCCATCACATGGGGGCGCAGCGCCTTCAGCGCGGTCGAGACCGCATCGGGGGTATGGGCATAGTCGACGTAGATCCCCGCACCATTGTCGCGGGTCGCGGCCAGCTGCATGCGCCCCCGCACGCCGGTCAGCAGGGGCAGTACGGCGAAGACCTCTTCCGGGGCCTCGCCGGTCAGCAGCGCCAGCCCGGCGGCCAGCAGCACGTTCTCGCCCTGGAAGCCGCCGATCAGGTCAAGGCCGACCTGGTATTCGACACTGTTGAAGCTGACCCGCAGCACCTGCCCGCCGGGGGTGAAGCGCCGCCCGATCAGCCGCATCTCGGCCTCGGGCGACTCGCCCACGGTCAGCACGTCGAGGCCGCGATCCTCGGCCCGCTCGGCCATGTCGGCCCCGCGCGCGCCGTCGAGGTTGATCACCGCATGGCCCTCGGGCGAGAGCAGCCGGTCGAAGAGGCTGGCCTTGGCGAGGAAGTAGTCCTCGAAGGAGGCGTGGTAGTCCAGGTGATCCTGGGTGAGGTTGGTAAAGCCCCCGGCGGCCAGCACCACGCCGTCGAGACGGCGCTGCGCGAGACCATGAGAGCTGGCCTCCATCGCGCAATGGGTGACACCCGCCGCCGCCGCCTCGGCGAGGACACGGTGCAGGGTGATCGGCTCGGGGGTGGTATGGGCCAGGGGCGTGGCGAAATCGCCCTCGACCCCGGTGGTGCCGAGATTGACCGCCTTGTGACCAAGCGCCTGCCAGATCTGGCGCAGGAAGGTGGCCACCGAGGTCTTGCCGTTGGTGCCGGTGACGGCGGCCATGACGCGGGGCTGGGCGCCGAACCAGAGCGCCGCCGCACAGGCCAGCGCCTGGCGCGGGTCCTCGGCGACAATCAGCGCAACACCTGCGTCAGAGAGCGCCTCGGCGGCCTGGCGGGCGCCCGCGGCATCGGTCAGCACCGCGCCGGCGCCCATGCGCAGGGCGGCGGGAATGAACTCGGCTCCGTGGATCCGGGTGCCGGGCATGGCGGCAAAGAGGTAGCCCGGGCGCACCTCGCGGCTGTCGACGGCTAGCCCGGTAACGCGGGTCTCGGCCCCGCCGCGGGCCGTCAGCCCCAGCTCCGCGAGGCTCTTGCCGCAGGGCCCCGTGCCCTCACCCCTGCCGGTCTTGTCTGACATCCCTTGCCTTTCCGGGCCCCCGACCCTGTGTCACGGACCGCCGCGCGGTCAGTTCGATGTCAGGGTTATATCAGCCGCCCGGTCGGGTTCAATCACGGGCCTCAGGCCAAGTAGCGGCCCGATGCGCCGGATCACCTCGGCGGCCACGGGAACGGCGGTCCAGCCGGCGGTGCGGCGGTCCTCGCCGTAGATGTAGGTCTCGGCCTCGTCCAGCATCAGCACCAGCGTGTACTTCGGATCCGACGCCGGGAAGATCGAGGCGAAGGTCGAGATCGTCCGGTCCTCGTAGTAGCCACCCGTCGGCTTCACCTTGTTGGCGGTGCCGGTCTTGCCGGCAACCTCGTAGCCCTCGACCTCGCCGAAGGAGGCGGTGCCCTCGGTCACCACTTCGCGCAGCATCTGCTGGACGGCCCGCGCAGTGCCCTCGGACATCACGCGGGTGCCCTCGGGGGCGCCGTTCTGTTTCAGCAGCGTCGGTTTCAGCAGCCGCCCGCCGTTGCCGATGGCCGCATAGGCCGCGGCGACGTTCATCAGCGGCACCGACATGCCGTGCCCGTAGGAGACGGTCATCGTCGTCAGCTCGGACCAGTTGGACTGCACCTCGGGGCGGCTGGCGCGCGCCTCGGGCAGCTCCAGCGGAGAGCTCTCCATCAGGCCGAGGCGGCGCAGGAAGGCCTGCTGGCGCTCGGCGCCAATCTGCTGGCTGAGCCGCGCGGTGCCGATGTTCGAGCTTTCGACGAGGATGGTGCGCACATCGGCTTCCTTGCCGATGTAGTGGTCGTCCGAGATGCGGAACCGGCCCCAGCGGATCGGACCGCGGATGTCGATCACGGTGTCCGGCCGGGCGATGCCCTCTTCCAGCACCTCGGCAATGGTGAAGGCCTTGAAGACCGAACCCAGCTCGTAGACGCCCTGCACCGCGCGGTTGAACAGCGGGCTGTCGTCGGGATGGCCCGAGGTCGGCGCATGGGGGCGGTCGTTGGGGTCGAAATCGGGCAGGCTGGCCATGGCCACGACCTCGCCGGTGTCGACATCCATCAGCACGGCCGCCGCGCCCTTGGCCTTCATCAGCTTCATGCCGCCGGAGAGCACCTGCTCCAGAGCCGCCTGGACGGTCAGGTCGATCGAAAGCTGCAGCGGCGCATCCGCCCGGCTGGGATCGGAGAGCAGCTGGTCGAACTCGTGCTCAAGCCCGGCGGTGCCGCGGATCTCGGCCCACTGGGTGCCCTCGTTGTCGAAGCCCGCCCCGCCGAGGATATGGGCCGCGACCGGGCCGTTGGGATAAAGCCGCATCTCGCGGCGCGCAAACAGCAGCCCCGGCTCGCCGATGTCATGCACCTGCTGGCGCTGCTCGGGCGACAGGGTGCGGCGCAGCCAGTAGAACTTGCCGTTGCCGGTGAAGCGGCGCTTCAGCGCCTCCTCGTCCATCTCGGGGAAGATGCGGGCCAGCTCATGCGCGGCGCGCTCGGGCTGGATCATCTGGTGAGGATGGGCATAGAGCGCCGAGGTCTCCATGTTGGTGGCCAGCAGGCGGCCCTCACGGTCGGTGATCTCGGCGCGGGTGATGGCGACGGTGGGCGTGGCCGAGGCGGCGCGCGGCTCCTCGCCTTCAGAGCCCGCCATGACGCCCATGCGCAGGCCGATCACGGTGAAGGCGCAAAAGAAGGCGATGCCCAGCACGGTCAGCCGCGTCTCGGCCCGGGCGCGCGACTGGTCGCGCATCGCCTCGTGGCGCATGCGGATGTTCTCGCGCTCGATCAGGTCGGGGTTCTCGCCCCGGGCCCGGGCTTCGAGGATGCGCGCCAGCGGGCGCAGGGGGGTGCGGATGTCGGTCACGGGCGATCATCTCCTGCGGCCAGCTGGTCGGCTGCGGGTCCCAGCGAGGACACGTCGACAGGATTGTTGAAGATCACCTCCGGCGCCGGCAGCGGCGGGAAGCGGACCTGAGTGATCTTGCCGAACTGCTGCGGATCCAGCGGTTGCAGCTCGAGATCGGGGAAATTGATCTCGGCCAGCTCGCGCAGCCGGTCAGGGCGGTTCAGGTAGGCCCATTCAGCCCGCAGCATGTTGAGCTGGGTGCGCGCCTCGGCGATGCGCCCCTGCAGCTGCTCCGAGCGCGAGATCGCCGACTGGGTCTCGTAGTTCTCGCGGTAGGCCCAGAAGGCCAGGCCGATCACGCAGAGGGCGGAGGCCAGGTAGAGAAAGGTTCTCATCGTCTGTTTCCCCTGTTCTTGCCGACGGCCTGCGCCCCGGGCATGCCCAGTGCGGCACGGTCGATGTCTTCGGCGGGCTTGGCGGTGCGGGTGCCGACGCGCAGACGGGCCGAGCGCGAGCGCGGGTTCTCGTCCAGTTCCTGCTCGTCCGGGCCGATGCCTTTCTTCGTCTTCTGGGTGAAGGCGGCCGCCTCGGCCTCCTGCACCGGCGCGTAGCGATTGACGTTGCCGGAATGGCCGGTGCGCAGCTGGAAGAAGCGCTTGACCATGCGGTCCTCGATCGAATGGAAGCTGACCACGGCCAGTTGCCCGCCGGGCTTCAGCGCCCGCTCGGCGGCCATCAGCCCTTCGGCCAGGGCGCCGTATTCGTCATTCACCGCGATCCGCAGCGCCTGGAAGGTCCGCGTGGCCGGGTGGCTCTGGCCGGGCTTGCCACGGCCAAGGGCGCGCTCGACCAGGTTGGCCAGTTGCAGCGTGCTTTCGAAGGGGGCCTCTTCGCGGGCCCGCAGGATGTACTTGGCGATCCGGCGCGAGGCGCGCTCTTCGCCATAGAGATAGAGGATGTCGGCCAGCTCGGCTTCTTCCAGCTCGTTGACCAGGTCGGCGGCCGAGGGGCCGGACTGGCTCATCCGCATGTCGAGGGGGCCGTCCTTCATGAAGGAGAAGCCCCGTTCGGCAAGGTCGAGCTGCATGGAGGACACGCCAAGGTCGAGCACGACGCCGTCAAGTCCTTCCGGCGCATGGGTTTCCGCCACTGCGTCGAGATTTGCAAAGTTGTTCTGCACGATTTGCAAACGGTCACCATAGGTCCCGGCCCAGCCCTGCGCCATCTCCAGCGCCAGGGGATCGCGATCGATGCCGATCACCCGGTCCGCGCCCGCCTCAAGCAGGCCGCGCGCATAGCCGCCGGCCCCGAAGGTGCCGTCGATCCATGTGCCGGAGACAGGCGCCACCGCCGCCAGCAGCGGGCGCAGCAGGACGGGGACATGCGGTGCCCCGCCAGCGGGAGAGGGACCGCCGACCATGGCCTAGCCCTCTTCCGCGCCGGTGCGGCGCTTACGGATCTTGTCGAAGACGGCCTGGGTGTTGACCCGGCCATTGCGCACCTGAAGGGTGCCCTCTTCGGTCAGGGCCTCGGCCTTGGCGGCGCGGGAAGCCTGGAACTTCTCGGGCTTCCAGATCTCGAAGGTCTTGCCGCGCCCGACGAAGGTCAGCGGCTCGCCCGGCTCGACGCCGATCTTGTTGCGCAGCACCGCCGGAAGGACGATGCGGCCTGAGTCGTCGATGGAGAAGTCCTGGGCCTGGGTCTGGTACCAGTCGATGAAGGCGTCGGTCTCGGGGTCGCCCTGCTCCATCTCGTCGATCAGCTCGTCAATCTCGGCCATGGCCTCCACGGTGTAGCATTCGACGCAATCGGCAAGGTGGTCACCATAGACCGCGATCATCTGGACATTACGGCCTGCGGCCCAGTCGGGGTCCTGGGATTCCAGCACGGCACGGAAGCGGGCGGGGATCGAGACCCGCGCCTTGGAGTCGAGCTTCAACTCCTCTTCACCTCTGAACCGCCGTGCTCGCAAAACTCTGCCGGCCCTCTTTACCCCGGGTTGATTCGGTGCGCCCGACGCGCGACCCTGAAACGGAAAACGGCGGATAGGACTGCTGCCACTGCCCTATCCGCCGCCCTCGTCCCGTCTCCGGGTTTGTCCGACTGCGCGCGGCCACCTGGGGGGATGTCTGCTCGCCCCGCGCGCCGGATCTCAGTTGTTCGGATGAAGGGGGCTGCCTGTACTACTAACTGCCTTAGTGTCGAGGTCTTGTGCCTCTTAATGCCCTATCCTCATCTGCAATCATGGTTGCCATGGGATGACATGGTTAGCAAATGGTTTTTGCGGGCCGGCATGGGAAAATGTTGTAGCGCAAGGGTTCCCCGCACAAGACCTCGAGGCCTGTGGCCCTGACGACGCGGCTTAATTTGCGGCAGTACGGCAGTGAATCCACCAGATATGGGGTCTTTCACCCCCTTCAGGCGGTCTGCCCACCCCGTCCCATAAATTTCCAGAATTTTCCCGAGGTGCGCCGGCCGAGTCCGCTTGACCGGGGAAAATCCGGTGATCACGACCGGATCGCGGCGGCTCACCGCGGGGTGATTCGCGGCAACTGGCCGAGGCAGAGGCCGGAAACGGGCCATCCCCCGCCGACCCCATTCGCCGGCGGAACCCTGTCGCCCGCCAAGCGTGGCACCGCACGCCAGCAACACCACCCCCGCGACGGGCCGCCCCGAGGGACTGCAGGCGGGGACAAGGTTGCGGGCACGGGCCCTGGACCCGGGCTGCACTCTCGAACGCGCCGCTCGGCCCCCGGGGCCCAGACAAGCAATTCAGACGCTCACCTCAGACACGGCCCTCAGACTCCGGGCAGGAATGCGGGATTCCAGACGATTTCCCGGAGGTGCCCGTCAGGATCGGTGAAATAGCCC
>NZ_AFPM01000124.1 GCF_000220565.1 Oceanicola sp. S124
CTACGCCTCCGGCAACGCGAAGAAGGCCGGACACGAAGGCCCAGCCCGGCACGCAATACACCTGCCCGATGCACCCCGAGATCGTGCGTGACGAGCCGGGGAGCTGCCCGATCTGCGGCATGGCGCTGGAACCCATGGTGCCTTCGGACGAACCGAGTCACGAGCTCGTCGATTTCACGCGACGCATGTGGATCTCGGCGGCGGCGGCGGTGCCGCTCATCATCATCACCATGGGCGAACTCGTCGGGCTAGACGTGCGTGGGTGGATGGGGCACCGCCTCTCGGTCTATGCTGAGTTCGTGCTGGCGACCCCGGTGATCCTCTGGGCCGCGCTGCCGTTCTTCCGGCGCGGGATCGACTCGATCCGCAATGTCTCGCCGAACATGTGGACGCTGATCTCGCTCGGCGTCGGCGCGGCCTATCTCTACTCGCTGGTCGCGACCTTCGCGCCGGGCGTGTTCCCGGCCGAATACCGGATGGGCCACGGCGTCGGTACGTACTACGAGGCGGCCGTTGTCATCGTGGCGCTTATCTTCGTCGGTCAGGTGCTGGAGCTGCGCGCGCGGGAGCGGACGGGCGACGCGATCCGCGCGCTTCTGGACCTCGCGCCCAAGACCGCGCGGCGCATTTTGGCAGACGGGTCGGAATACGACGCACCGCTCGAGAACATCGTCGAGGGCGACCTTCTGAGGGTCCGGCCCGGAGACAGCGTGCCGGTGGACGGCGAGGTGGTCGAGGGCCGGTCGTCGGTCGACGAGAGCATGATCACGGGCGAACCGGTCCCGGTGGAGAAAGTCGAGGGCGACCGCGTCACCGGCGGCACGATCAACAAGAACGGCACGCTGGCGGTGCGCGCGACGCAGGTGGGCGCTGACACGGTGCTGTCGCAGATCGTAGAGATGGTCGCCGGGGCGCGGCGGTCGCGGGCGCCGATCCAGGGACTCGCGGACAAGGTCTCCTCGGTTTTCGTGCCGACCGTCGTTGTGATAGCCATCATCGCCTTCGGCGTCTGGCTCTGGGCCGGGCCCGAACCGGCGCTGGCCTTCGCGATCGCCTCGGCCGTTTCGGTCCTGATCATCGCCTGCCCGTGCGCGCTGGGGCTCGCCACGCCGATCTCCATCACCACAGCCGCCGGCCGGGGCGCGCAGGCGGGCGTCTTGATCAAGGATGCCGAGGCGCTGGAACGCATGGCGCGGGTCGATACGGTGATCGTCGACAAGACCGGCACGTTGACCGAGGGCAAGCCGCGACTGACCGATGTGGTCGCACTTCATGGCAACGAGGCGGAGGTGCTGGGCCTTGCCGCTGCACTCGAGCGCGGGTCGGAGCATCCGCTCGCCGAAGCGATCGTGGCCGGGGCGAAGGACCGCAGCCTGTCGCTCGAGACTGCGGAGGACTTCGAGGCGGTCACCGGCAAAGGGGTCCACGGCACTGTCGGGGGACGCAGGGTCGCGCTCGGCAATGCGGCGATGATGACCGATCTCGGGCTGTCGACGGACGAGGCCGAGGCAGAGGCCGACACGCTGCGCGCGGACGGCAAGACAGCGATGTTCGTCGCCGTGGATGGCACGCTCGCCGGGATCGTCGCCGTGGCGGACCCGATCAAGGAGACGACCGAAGCGGCGATCCGCGATCTGCACGCGCTGGGTCTCACCGTCATCATGGCCACCGGCGACAACCGGCGAACGGCCGAGGCGGTGGCCTCAAAGCTCGGCATCGACGAGGTCCGCGCCGGCGTCCTGCCGGAGGACAAGCAGAAGCTGGTCGAGGAACTGCGCGCCAAGGGCAAGTCGGTCGCCATGGCCGGTGATGGCGTGAACGACGCTCCTGCGCTCGCGGCCGCGGAAGTCGGCATCGCCATGAGCACCGGGGCCGACGTGGCCGTGGAAAGTGCCGGGATCACGCTCATGCGCGGCGATCTCGTGGGCCTCGTGCGCGCGCGCAAGCTGGCCGTCGCCACTCTCAGGAACATCAAGCAGAACCTGTTCTTCGCCTTCGTCTACAACGCCGCAGGCGTGCCCGTCGCCGCGGGGGTGCTCTATCCCCTGACCGGCCTCCTGCTCTCGCCGATGATCGCGGCGGCGGCGATGAGCCTCTCGTCGGTCTCGGTCATCACCAATGCGCTGCGGCTCAGGCGGATCGACCTCTGAGCGCACCTGACTTCAACCCATGGAGAACGACATGACACAAGACACCCTCACCCGACGCGGCCTGCTGATCGGCAGCGCGGCCCTTCTTGCAGGGCTCCCCCAACTGTCGCTGGCGCAATCCGGAGGACCGTCGATACACGTCCTGAAGGACCCGAATTGCAGCTGCTGCTCGGCCTGGATCGAGATCCTGGAGGGTGATGGCTTCACCGTCACGACCGAGGCGAGCATGGGCACGATGCTGATGCGCTACAAGTCCGACAATGGCATCCCGCAAGAGATGGTCTCCTGTCACACCGGCCAAGTCGAGGGCTACATGATCGAGGGCCATGTGCCGGCCGCTGATATCCGGCGGCTGCTGGCCGAGCGTCCCAGCGCCGTGGGTCTGGCCGTTCCGGGCATGCCCTACGGTTCCCCCGGCATGGGGCCGGAGAGCGAACGCGAGGCTTACGACGTGTTCCTCATCCTTCATGACGGCAGCACCGAGGTGTACACGCGCTACGAGGCAGCAGGTCTCTAGCTGGATCATCAGCCGTTGCTCAGTCGCGCTGTGCTTCACCGCCCCAGCCTTTTCGCCCTCTCGGCCATCCTGACCACCTGCGCGCTCGCCGTCGTCGCAGCGCTCCGCACGACGGCGGGTGTTTTCACCGCCCCGCGCCCAATCGCCTCACCCGTCGTCAGCGTCCCGATCCGCGCCCTGCCCTTCACGCCGTCGGTATTGAAGATCCCCCGCATGATCCCGGTCGATCCAGCGACCACAGCGGGCGCTGCGGCTACCATCAGGTTCCCCGAGATCCCCCGCACAATCAGGGGCGTTGCAGCGACGAAGCCCTTGGCTAGGAACACCATGACGAAGAACGGTACGAGCGCGCCGATGTTGGTTGCCGAGTTTGGGTCACCGAGTTGGGCTAGCAGCAAATTCGCCATGCCGACGACGGTAGAGAACATTGCTGCGATTACGATGGGGTAGAAGGCATAGCTGACGGTCGTCGAGACCCATCTGTGGAAGAAATCCTTGGTCGCGTCGAAGAGCGACAGTGCGATCATGATCGGAGCGAGGCCGAGCATGAGGGTCAGCATCATCTTGGCGAATATGAGGACGATGCCGGTCATGAAGCCAAGAAGGCTCAACAGAATGAGCCCTATGCCGCCCAAGATCGCACCTGTCATCCAGTTCAGGTTGCTGCCGATAGCGTTAAGATATTGGCTGAACTCTGTAATGAGATCATCGAACTCGGCCGCGAAGTATGTGGCCCCCGCCCCTCCGCCGCCGACCGAGGAAATCAGGGCTCCGGCGATGTAGTCGAGCCCGCCGATAACAGCATTGGCGACCGCGTTGAAGTTGGCCCAGTTGAAGGCGAACAACCCGATCAGCATCAGCTTGACCAGGTACCAGAAGAAGCTGGCCCCATCCATGCTGCGGAATTGGAAGGCCATATTAATGCAGACGCCGATCAGCGAAAGAGTGGCCATCAGCAGGACGATCGTGCCGGTATTGCTCGCCACAGCCCCGAACTGGGACTCAGCCGCATCGGCCAGGAACGCGTCTGCGGTTCCGACCATCCAGCTGACGACACCCACTACCAGGCCCCTTGCGCTTCACAGATATCCTGCACTTCACGGGCGATCTGGTTTTGTTGGTCCCTGAGGGCTAACCGAGCTTGAGTATGTTCCGCCTGAGTACTTGTCGCAAAACGTTCTTCATATTCCGCCGAGGCAGCATCCCATGGAGGGAAGCGGATGTTACAGCCACAATCGCCTGATGACTTGATTGCCTCCCATGACCGCAACTCGTAGAGACGCATCAAGGTCCGAGCCTTGTAAGCTTCACGCGGATTGATTTCGTCCATCCAGGTGGGGCGCGCCGGACGATCGTTGCAGATCCGGTATTGTTGCGGCGACATATCGACCGTGAGATCGTTTGAGATCGGAGGCGAAGTCTGCGCCACAAGTGGGCCCGCAAGGGCGGCAAGCATGACTGCGAGGATTGGTTTTCGCAACTGGGGGGTCCTTTTTTACTCAGCGGCAACGGAGGGGCTCTTGTTGCCTCTGCCGTCGACCATGTCGAGGTTCAAATCTGTGGTTTGACCCGGCAGGAAGAACTCGGTGATTCCGCGCGCGCCTTCATGGCGGCCTGCTTGAATGATCACGTCGATCGAGCCCTCAATGTAATCGATCATGTCGGCATAGGTCATCGGCACATCGGTTTTCAGGGCGGCGATGGCGAGGCGGCGAACAGCAAGTTGTGGGGTCTCGGCATGGAGCGTAGTCAGCGATCCACCGTGGCCGGTGTTGATTGCCTCGAGAAATGTCATCGCCTCGCGCCCGCGGACTTCGCCCAGGACAATCCGGTCGGGTCGCATGCGAAGCGTTGAGGCCAAGAGCACATCGGCACTGCGGGCATCCGTGTCCCGGTCCGCGATCAACGTCACGGCATTGGGCTGCTCGGGGCGCAGCTCGGCCGCCTCCTCGATGGTGATGATCCGCTCTTCGGGCGGGATCAGCGAAAGGATCTTGCGCGCCGCGACCGTCTTGCCGGTCGATGTGCCGCCCGAGACGATCATATTGAGCTTGTTCTCGACGCAGAAGCGCAGCGCGGCGTCGATGTCGCCGGAGGCAACCACATTGCGCAGCGCGGCGTTCCGTTCCCGGCGCAGATCCTCAAGGCTGCGTTCCTTGCCGAAAAGGAATCCGAGTTTGATCTTCTCAAGCGGCAGGGAGGAAAAGAACCTAAGAGAAATCGAGAAACCGCCCTCGACTGCCGGCGGCTGGATCACCTGCGCACGGATCGGGCGATCTCGATACAGGATCGAGACAGAGACGATGGGCTTCTTGGTGCTGAGCGTGGTCGAGGCGGCCGAGGCGATTTGGTTGCCGAGGTCCTTGATCTCGGTCTGGCTCAGCGGGCTGCCGAGACCTCGCATGAAGTGATCGCCCTGGAATTCGCCCCAGACTTGTCCGTCGGGATTGATGCAGATCTCGATCGTGTCGTCGCGCAGGACCTCGGGGCCAAAACGGTCGAGCGACGCTTCCAGATAACTTGCGGCCATGTCAGAAAATCTCGAGGTCACGATCGACCATGACCGTGATCCGTGTACCCTGATCGACGTGTATCACTGGCCGGATCGCCAGATAGTCCTGCATAACGCTTTGCGTGCTATCGCGCAGATCCGTGCCGACATCGCTCGCAACATCGGCCGCCGCCTCGCTGTCGATTTGACCCGCTGCAGCCGCAGGCAGGGCGCCGATCAAGGAGATCAGCGCGGCGGAGCCGAAGCGTTGCGCGAAACGGGTGTCGACAAACCCGGTGGTGCCAGTACGGCCAAGCTCGTCTCCACCGAAGGCGCTGATCTGCACGGTCTGATTATCGGGCAAGATGATCCGGTCCCATGCCACCATGACGCGCGATTGGGCAAGTGCGACATCGGAGCGGTAGCGCCCGATCAGCCGCGCGCCGCGCGGGATCAGGATACGCGTTCCATCGAAAGAATGGACGTCTTCCGAGACGATGGCGCGGATCGCGCCGGGCAGTGTGCTGTCGAGAGCCGTCTCTGTCACAGCCTGAATCATGGTGCCCTGAACAACCGTGTTCGATGGGTTCGCGATCACTTCGGCACGTGTCACCTGCGCAGGTTGTGCGCCCGAACGAACAAAGGCTTCATCTGCATTCAAACGTGCGGCTTCCAGCGTGTTCTCCCTATCCGCACCCGCGCCCATCCCGGAGAACGCGATCATAGGAGACGCGATACGCTCTGCGCGGGCCTCAGCTTCAGCAGCGCGCCGCCTTTCGAGTTCGGCCAGCCGCAATTCTTCTTCACTTGGTCCCAATGAGGTCGGCTCTGGTGGTGCAAGCCGTGCTAGTTCCAAGTCCATGCGGAGCTGATCCAATTCGCGGTCCCGCTCGGTCAGCTGCCGCTCGAGGGCACGCTGAGCCTCGGCGGATGCTTCCTGTAAGGTGGCAATTTGCGCCGTCAGTTCCGCAATAGCCTGCTCCGCCCCGCTATCCGCGGCCTCGGCCGGTCTTGCGCGCAGGTCCTCGAGTTCCGCTCTCAATGTCACAAGACTTTCCATCAGCGCGAGTTCCGACTCGCTCGGACCTGTGTCCGCAGGCGGGGCTTGGCTGGGCTGCGGGGCAGAAATCGGCGCCAGATCTCCGAATCCGGGGCCGCTGCTCTGGAACTCCTCCGGCGCGGCGGTCGCCATTGGTGCTTCTGCTGACGGCTGCAGGGCAGCCCATGCCAGACCGCCTGCTGCCGCGATGCCGACGACCCCAAGGATCGCGGCAAGCGGCGCAGGCCGCTTGCTTGCCTTCGCTTTGCCTGTCGAGCCTTCGAGAGCCGCGAGGCGCGCGGCGAGGTCTTCCGTACCTTCGGTCATGATGTGGCCTGTCCTGCGTCCTGGACGCAAACCACCTCTTCGCCAAGGCGAAGGACCCATTGTAGATTGACGCCGGACACGCGGATGACGCCGTCACTCAAGGCCTGGCTGTTGACCGCGCGTTCCCTGCCGTTCGAATATCGGAAGATGGCGGGCACCGGCGCGTTCCGTGAAAACCGGAAATACGTGAAGGTACCATCATCCCAGATGGCCGTCGGCGTGAACTCTTCTCGGGCGCTGACCGCATAGTTCGCATTCGGCGCATCGGCCGCAACCGCCCTGGTGGGTTGCACGCGGTTTTCAGGATAGCGGAACTGCACGACATAATGCGGCGTCTCTCGGGCTTCGACGACATGGAAGTAGTAGGAGCGGCGGTTGGTGTAGACGGTGATGTTGGTGGCGACGCCAGATGCTGTCGGCTTGATGGCGAAGGCACGGCCACCCGGGACACCGTCGAATTGAAACCCGACCGTATCGCCGGCGATGATCGAGCGGATGGTTTCACCCTCACCGAATTCGACTGTGGTGACGCGGGTCAGAGTCGTGACGACACGGTAAACCTGGCCTTCAGTCCAGGTCGCCACGCGCACGCGATTGTCATGAGAACCTGGGCGGGGCGTGGTTTCGGCCAAAGCAGTCGTTCCCACGAACGCGAGAATACTGCCGGCCAGCAGTGCAGAGATTGGAGTGCGAGTCATTCGGAACGGTCCGATCGGATGGCATATTGGGTAACGGTGAAACCGAAAGGGTTTTGCCAGACGTCGTCGATCGCGCGGGTCCGCTCGGGCCGGAATTCGAACATCAATGTGGCAGTGAACGATCCATCCTGTACCCCTTGCGGGCTTGTCAGGCGCTTTCTGAGCCGCACCTGGGCGCGGTTCTCGCCAATAAGGGTGATCGATGCGATCTCAACGGCCATCTCGGCCGCAGCCCCGTATCGCGTCGGCGGATAGTTCTCCTGACCCGATGTCCACATCGCGCGCATGCTGGCCTCGGCCGACCCGGAAGACTGTGCCAGGACACGGTGGACACGAAGATCGTTGTCGAGCTGGTTGTAGGTTTCGCGGTCGAGAATGTAGCGGTAGATTTGCGCTTCGATCACGGCAGGGCGTTCGGCGAGCGACACGGTTTCAACCGTGGCATTGGGGAGCGCCATCCCGGTCGTGGGATCGTAGGGGACAACCACGGGTGGCGGCGTCTCGACCATCAGCGCGACAGCCGCAGCCGTCAAACAGCCGAATACGCCAAAGCCTGCCCCGGAAATGCCGATCATCCGCCAAAGCTGTTCCCGGCGCAGGGCACCGTAGACAAGTTCCTCTTCCACGAGCTCGCGCGCAGTCATCACTCCTACCCCACTCACGGCTCAAGATCCGGCAAGGTGAAGTCCATGTAGCGGCGTTCTTCAGCAACGGTGGCGGCGTCAACCACGCCTGCATTGCCAGCGCCTAGGGTTTGGATCGCTTCCAGCTCCCACATCCGGGTCATGGCGATGGCGAGTTCCGCCGTGACGCGTGTGTTATGATCCATCGAGGCTTTGAGATCTTCCATGTCCGGGATCATCTCGACCAGACGTTCCACCCGCTCGAGAGACTGTTCCGCCTCTGCGTGGCTGTTCTGCGCCGCCGCCGACATCACAGCACCTGTGGTTGCCCGCGTGGCCACGCCTTCGGCGCCCGGATTGCCGCTGGTGGCGATCTCGCGGAGTGAATCCTCGTCGAAGCCGGCGCTTGCCAGCGCCTGTTCCATCTGCGTGCGCATGGGCCCGGCATTGGGCCCGATGAGCGCGCTCCAATCGCCCGCCTGGATGCCTCGGATCAGGCCAGGGATGTCTTCGAAGTTGGCCTCAAGCAAGGTGTCGATGTCCCCGCCCATGGCAAGTCCGAGGATGCTGCGCGGCCCGGTGAGCGAGGCATACATCTCGTTCAGCTGATCGAGTTGGCTTTGCAGCATGTCCAGTTGTTCCAACGCATTGTCCAGAAGATCGGTCTGGATCCCGAAATCCTGCAGCATCTGTTGAAGCTGGCGGATTTCCTGAGCAATGTTCTGAGTGTCCACCGTGGGCACACCCTGTGCCGCGACAGGTCCGGTGACATTGAGGGCAAGCGCGAGAGCGATGCTACCGGCGAAAAGGGAACGGGGCAGGCGCAGGTTCAACGCAAATCCTCCTGACTGAAATCCATGTATTGCCGCTCGGCAGCTTGCGCTGCCACCAAGGCGATCTGCTCGGCGCTGAGTGGCTCGGTTCGGGCGGCCTTGATCCGGGTCCGGATTGCGACCAGCCGGGCCAGTTCGGCCCGGGCATAGGTGTTGAGCGCGATGGCCTCGTGGAGATCCTCGGTCTCACCAATGCGGGTGATGATGTCCTGAACCCGCAGGGCGGCGGCACGGACCGAGACCAGCGAATAGTCGCCATAGACCCCTGCGCCGTGGGCCGAGAGGCTGAAACTCGCGTTGGCGAGGAGCACAGGGTCGATGGTGCCGAGCGCATCAATGCCGCCTACTGCCGCGAGGTAGCTGTTGTACTGCTGCGGGATCACCACGACATAATGCTGGGTTTCCGCGAAGGGTGGCACACCGCCATAATCCTGCACATTGCCCGGCCCGGCGTTATAGGCGGCGAGCGCATGGATAATGTTGCCATCGAACATGTTCAGCATTTGTGCGAGGTATCGCGCACCGCCGGTGACCTGCAGATAGGGATCGTCGTAATAGGCCGGGTAGATCCCGAGATCCCCCGCGGTACCGGGCATGATCTGGGTAAGTCCGAAGGCCCCCACGGGTGAGCGTGCCCCGATCTGGAAACGGCTTTCCTGCCAGATCAGCGCCTGCAAGAGACAGCGCCATTGCACGAGCGAAAGACCTGCGCGGCCGACCCCGGGCAGACTATGGGTGTCGCGTGCTGCGCGGATGATCAGCTCCTCGATCCCCTCCCGGGCATCGCCGAACATCCGCGCTGCCGCTGGATTGGTGTCCTCGGGCGCATAAAGACTGGCGGCCGCGCTTTCGACGTCGTCTACCGCTCCCTGCCCCGCCTCGAGCCCCGCCACGGTTCCGGCCACGTCTCCAGCGCCAAGCGACATGGCATCCATCAGCCCTTCGAGGGAGGCGAGTTGCTGGCGCTCGATTTCGGCCAGTTCCTCCTCGCGGCTTAGCCGGTCCTGCTGCAATGCCAGGTCCCGATCGGTCTGCTCAAGGATGGCCTGCCGCTCTGCGAAGAGGCGCAGGTCGAAGGTCGGCACGCCCTGGGCGACCGCTGGCCCCGCCGTGGGAACTGCCAGCGCAAAACCGATCATCGAGAGAGGAAGCCAGGTCCGCATTGGTTCAGCCGCCCGCCCCCAAGAGGACGAAATCGCAGGCCGTATCGCGCCGCGTGACCTCCGCGCCCATGGTCGAGATCGTCGTCGTGGCGGTGGCAGTTCCTGCCTGTACAGGCGCGTCTCGGAAGTTGAAGCAATTGGCCTGCGCAGGGTTATGCTGCGCGCAAGCCGTCAGGGTCAGGCCAAGGCCAAGCAGCACGGCGCTGCGGATGATGGTACGGGTCATGTCACTCTCCAGAAATCAGGGCGATCACGGTAATTGGGGCCGACAAGGGCCTCGCCCTTCTCCATGCCGCCAAGGATGGTCACGAGGGGGCCGAGGGCGCTGAGATCGGCATCGATCACGACCGAACCTCGGTCATCGCGTACAAGTGCGAGCCGCGAGGTCGAGCCGACGCCCAGAAGCACGTCGAGTTCTTTCTCGCTAAGGCCCAGCATGGCGTAATCGGCAGCCGAGGCGCGGATGTTGGGCAGGAGCACCTGCGTTGGCACGGCTTCGACGATGGTCTTGCCGGTGCGCGTGCGCTCGAGCTGGCTGGCATATTGGGTCATCATCACGACGACCGCGTTCTGTTTGCGGGCGGTCACCAGCCAGTTCGAGAGCCGCTCCGCGAAATACGCGTTGTCCAGCGCCTTCCATGCTTCGTCGATGACGATGATCGTGGGCTTGCGGTCCTCGATCACGCGCTCGACCCGGCGGAAGAGGTAGGAGAGGACCGCCATGCGTTCCCGCTCGCTCTCGGAATCGAGGATACCGGTGAGGTCAAAGCCCGCGACGTCTCCATCGATGCTGAAACTGTCCTCGGCATTGGCCCCGAAGATCCAGCCGTAGCGACCCTCGGCCGTCCATTCCTGCATACGCTCGAAGAGATCGCCCTCGTCATCGGTCGAGACCAGCAGCGAGGCGAAATCCGACCAGTTCCGTAGGCCCGCATGTCCTGCGCTCGCGTTCTGGCGCACGACTTCCTGCAGTCGGTTGGTCTGAACCGGGGTTAGCGGTCGATCGCGCCGCTCCAAGAGGCTCGCGAGCCAATCAGCAAGCCATGCTTGGCCCCGCATGTCGATCTCGGTCTGGAGCGGATTGAGGCCCGTGGGGCGCCCCGCCCGCACGGTCGAATAGCTGCCGCCGAGCGCGCGGACGGCCATCTCCATGCCCGCGCGATAGTCGAATACGAAGACCCGCGCATCTGCTCGCCGTGCCATGGTCATCAGGAAAGCCGCCAGGACGGATTTGCCGGAGCCGGGACGGCCGAGGATCAGCGTGTGGCCTCCCGTGGGCTCGCGATCCGGCGCGCCCTGTTCGTGGAAGTTGAAGCGAAAACCACTGCGCTCGGGTGTCGGAAAGAGCGTGATCGGCACGCCCCAGGGGACTTCCCGCCCTGTCTTTCCGAGCGGGGTGCGGTGGAAGGTAGCGAGATCGCCGAAGTTGTGGTTGGTGATTGCGGCCTTGCGGCTTCGCGCCCCTGTGTTCCCGGGATGCTGCGCCATGAAATGCGCCCGCGCCCCGAAGGCCTCCGAGATCAGGTTGATCCCGGAAGTGGCGGAGATGTTGCGGATTTCGGCCGCGATGTCGTCAAGCGCCGTCTGGGTGCGGGCATAGACGGCCACGGTCATGTGGTGCTCGCCGAAGATCAGGCGTTTGGATTCCAGATCGTCCTGCGCGAGTTCCAGTTCCTGGGCGAGACTGACGGCTCCGTCATTGGCGGCCTGCATTAGCCGCAGCTGCCGCTTGATCCGGCCCGCCATGATGTTTGCGTTGATCGGCACAAAAGAGTGCGTGACCACCATGTCGACGGGCAGATTCAACTCGTCGAGCATCAGGCTATCGGTCTTGGCCGGGTAGTTCTTCACCGCAAAGATCGCCCCGAGCTTGTCGCCGACGGCCCCGTCCGAGAGTGCGATGGTCGTGCCGCGGAAGGTGACGCGCGTATTGGCTACGTCCTCGGCGATCACACCGAGGCGCGACCGGGGGAAGAGCGGGTGCTCCTCGCCCGTGTTGAGTGAACCGAGGAAGCCCAGAAGCTCTCCGGTGCTTGCGGCCAGCAGGCGGGGCTTCAGCTCATCGAAGGAGGACAGCAGAAACCCCACAACCTCGTCGAGCTTGCGCAAGCGGCGGGTGGTGTCGGCCGCA
>NZ_AFPM01000123.1 GCF_000220565.1 Oceanicola sp. S124
GATCCTGCTGGTCAGCTCGCTTGCCGCGCGCGATCCTCTGCCGGACTGCCCGCGCCTACGCGGCCTCCAAGGCTGGGCTGTCCAGCTATGCCCGCGCCCTGCGGGCCGACCTGGCCGGAAGTGGCATCCGCGTTCTTCTGGTCGAGCCGGGCCATGTCGCGACCCGGCAGGCGGCGCAGCATCGCGGCGCCCTGCCGCTGCTGATGCCCCCCGAAGAGGCGGCGCGGCGCATCCTTGGCGCCCTCGACCGGGGCGCCACGGGGCTGGCCTTTCCGCGCCGCGCCGTGTTGGCGCTGGCGCTGCTCAACCGTCTGCCCTGGCGGCTGCGCGCGGCGCTGATGCGCGATCAGCGGTTCTGCGTCGACAACGCCCCGAGCCTTGCAGAGGTGCCCGCCCGCAAATGCCCCGACTGATCCTGCACATCGGCACCCACAAGACCGGCACCACCGCCATCCAGGGCTGGCTGGCCGCGCAGACTGCCGCGCTGGCCGGCGCGGGCTGGCATTATGGCGCGACGGACCGGCCTCCGCATCCCGATATCCCGAAGCACACCAGCCTCTACCGCGCCCTGGCCGAGGGGCGGTTCGCCGCCGAGCGGCGGGCGATCCTGGCCGATCACACGGCCTCGGGCCTGCCCGGGCTGATCCTGTCCGAAGAGGGGCTGTCGCTGCCCTGCTACCACGCCTTCGCGCCGCTGCGCGACCTGGCGCAGGACTACCAGATCACCGTCGTCGGGCTGTTCCGTCGTCAGGACCGGCTGATGGAGAGCCATTGGAACCAGCTCTGCAAGCAGGGCCAGACCGGCCTGTCGCTTGAGGATTTCTGTCGCCGCGAGTGGCACCGCAAGCGGCGGGAATACGACCGGATCCTCGACTTCTGGGACGGTTTCGCCCGGGTCGAGGCCCGCGCCTATGATCCGGCGGTCGAGGGCGGCGCCGTGGCGCAGTTCCTCGAGGCCGCCGGACTGCCCTTTGCTGCCGGACCCAAGCGGCTGGCCAACCTCTCTCCCTCGATGAACGCGGCGGCGCTGTCGGCCCTGCTGACCCGCCACGGGCTGCGCCGCCTGGTGCCGCTGGTTACCTGGAGCTTTCGGGCCGATACCCGCCCCCATGGGCTGGGCCGCGCGCTGCGGACCGAGATCCTCGCCGAGGTGGCCGCCGGCAATGCCCGCCTTGCGGACAGATACGGCCTGCATTTCGACGACCGGCTGCCGGACGAGCCCGAGACCCCGCTGGCGGTGCCGGACATGAGCGCGCTCGCCCGGGCCCTGGTGCGGCGGATCGTCGCCTGATGCGGCAGATTGGACACAGAAACGCGAACGTGATCGCCGCCGGTCGTGCAAGCTGCGCAAAAGGATGGCATTTGCAGGCCAAGCGCGCCGGCGACGGGACGAATGTGCAACGGGCCGGGTCAATTGTTTGACGGGTCAACGAACCGGGCCTATTGTCTGCCGCAACCATTCCTATCCGAGCACCCCAATGCCCAAGAGCCAACCCTATTGGCAGATGCCTGCCTTCCTCGACGAGACCGGCGGCCCCGACTACACGTTGATGGATCATGAGGAATACCTCACCTATCGCGTCGGGATGCTCTCGGGCGAGTTCAACCGCAACATCTCGAAGTACAATGCCCGCCACTTCGACCTGACCCTGGCCGAGGGGCGGGTGCTGACGCGGCTGGTCGACAGCGAGCCGCTCTCTTACGGCGAGATCTGCGAGAAGCTGCTGCTGGACGGCGCCCAGATCAGCCGCGCTGCCGCCTCGCTGGTGGATCGCGGCTACCTGCGCAAGGCGACCGATCCCAAGGATGCCCGCCGCGCCATCTTCGAGCTGACCGAAGAGGGCATGAGGGTGGGGCGCCAGGTGCTGCATGTCGGACGGGCCCGCCAGCAGTTCCTGCTGGAGAAACTGACCCAGGCCGAGCGGCGCACCTTCTACCGGGCGCTGTCCAAGCTGATGGGGGTGATGGCTGACCTGAACGCCTCGGGCGAGCTCCTGGGCGAGGCGGCCCTGCGCGAGCTGGAATAGCGCCGCCGCGGCATTTCGTCTGACCTGCACAAATCCTTCATCGTGCCGTTACAGGCACGGTGCACCTCTGCGCCATCCAATTGCAGGGGGAATGACATGCATATCCGCGTGACCGTACTGACCTCGCTGCTGGCCCTGTCGGCCAGCATGGCGAGCGCCGAGATGAACTTCAACCGTATCGCCAGCTTCCCGACGCCGCTGAACATGGCCGCGGGCGAAGACACCGGCCGCACCACCTCGGCCGAGATCATCGCCGCCACCGGAGACGGCATGACCCTGGCCTATACCGACAGCCCGCTGGGCGTGCTGGGGCTGATCGACATCACCGATCCGGCCAATCCCGCGCCCCTCGGCAATGTCGAGCTGGGCGGAGAGCCGACCTCGGTCGCCATCATCGGCGCCACGGCCTACGTCGGGGTCAATACCTCGGAAAGCTACACTCAGCCCTCGGGCAAGCTGGTGACCATCGACATCGCCGGCAAGTCGATCACCGGCGAATGTGACCTGGGCGGCCAGCCCGACAGCATCGCGGTGTCGAAAGAGGGCGATTTCGTCGCCGTCGCCATCGAGAACGAGCGCGACGAGGACCTGGGCGATGGCCGTGTCGGGCAGATGCCCGCCGGGGGCCTGGTGCTGGTGGGCACCGATGGCGCGGCGCTGGACTGCGCCAGCCTGAAGCACGTGGCCCTGACCGGCCTGGCCGAGATCGCGCCCGAGGATCCCGAACCCGAGTTCGTCGACATCAATGCCCTGGGCGAGACCGTGATCACGCTGCAGGAAAACAACCACCTGGTGATCGTCGACCGTGACGGCGGTATCCTGAACCATTTCCCTGCCGGGGCCGTGGACCTGGAAGGGATCGACACCGACGAGGAAGGCGCGCTGACCTTCAACGCCTCCCAGCCGGGCCGTTTGCGCGAACCCGATGCGGTCAAGTGGATCGACGACGATCACTTCGCCATCGCCAACGAGGGCGACATGGACGGCGGCTCGCGCGGCTGGACCATCTTCTCCAAGGACGGCACCGAGATCTACGAAAGCGGCACCTCCTTCGAATACGCCGTGATCGCGGCCGGCCACTATCCCGAGGAGCGCTCTGCCAACAAGGGCGTCGAGCCCGAGTCGGTGACCTTCGGTGAGTTCGAGGGCACGCCGATGGTCTTCGTCGGTGCCGAACGGGCCTCGATCGTCGGCGTCTACGACGTGACCGACCTGGCCGCGCCGGTGCTGACTCAGCTGCTGCCCTCGGGCATCGGGCCGGAAGGCTACGTGACCATTCCGTCGCGCAACCTGCTGGTCTCGGCCAACGAGGAAGACCTGGGCGAAGACGGCGGTCCGCGCTCTCATGTGATGATCTTCCAGTACCAGGACGCGCCGGCCAGCTACCCGATGCTGACCTCGGACGGTCTGCTGGAAGACGGCAAGCCGGTCGGCTGGGGCGCCAACTCGGGCCTGGTGGCCGATGGTGGGGCGATCTGGGCGGTGAACGACAGCTTCTACGCGATGCAGCCGACGATCTTCAAGATCGACCCGTCGCAGCAGCCCGCCCGCATCACCGAGGTGATCCGCGTCACCCGCGCGGGGCAGCCGGCGCAGAAGCTGGACATGGAAGGCATCACGCTGGACGGCGAGGGTGGCTTCTGGGTGGCCTCCGAGGGCCGTACCGACCGGGTGGTGCCGCATGCGCTCTATCATGTCGGGGCCGATGGCGCGATCGAGGACGAGGTGGGCCTGCCCGCCGAGCTGCTGGCCGGCGAGACCCGCTTTGGTTTCGAGGGTGTCACCCGCGTCGGGGATGTGCTGTGGATGGCCGTCCAGCGTCCCTGGGGCGATGACCCGAAGGACCACGTGAAGCTGGTGGCCTACAACACCGACAGCAAGGAATGGGGCGCCGTGCTCTATCCGCTGACCGTGCCCGCCACCGGCTGGGTCGGCCTGTCCGAGATCGTCGCCCATGACGGCAATGTCTACGTCATCGAGCGTGACAACCAGATCGGCGACGCGGCAGTGACCAAGAAGATCTACCGCATTGCCGCCGACCAGATGATGCCGGCACCGCTTGGTGACGAACTGCCCGTGGTCGTCAAGGAAGAGGTGCGCGACCTGATCCCCGACCTCAAGGCCACCGGCGGTTACGTGCTGGACAAGGTCGAGGGGCTGGCGATCATGGAAGACGGCACCGCCTGGATCTCGACCGACAACGACGGGGTCGATGACCACTCGGGCGAGACCATGTTCTTCTCGATCGGCAAGCTCTGAGCCTGACGGCCCTTGCAATGCGGACGCGCCCGGATTTCCGGGCGCGTTCTGCTTTTGAGGGAGGCGACATGAAGACAGGAAGGGGGGCTCCGCCCCCCGCGCGTGCCGCGCTCCCCCCGGAGTATTTTCAGCCTGGTGATGCGCTGGGCGTCAGCCCGTCCGGGCGAGGAGGGTTTCGGTATCGCAGCCGGGCATGGCGCCGGTGATGCGCCCGGACACGCCGGCGAGGCGGGTGGCGGTGAAGGCGTCGGAGACCGCCGCAGGGGCGTGGCGGATCAGCAGCGAGGCCTGCAGCAGCAGGGCGAGACGCTCGGCGAACCAGCGGGCCTCGGCCTCGGGGGGCAGGGCGGGCCAGCGCGCGAGGTGGGCCTTCAGGGCGGCATCGTAGCGGGGATCGGCGCCGGTGGCGGCCTGCAGCTCGGTGCGCAGGGTTTCGGCGGCCAGCGGTTCTTTCGCCAGGGTACGCAGGATGTCGAGGCAGATGACATTGCCCGAGCCCTCCCAGATGCCGTTCAGCGGCGCTTCGCGGTAGAGCAGTGGCAGGGGGGTGTCCTCGACGTAGCCCATGCCGCCGAGGGCTTCCATCGCCTCGTAGGTGACCACGGGCGCGCGCTTGTTCGAGTGGAACTTGGCCAGCGCCACCGCGATGCGGGCGAAGGCGCGGTCTTCGGGGGTCTGGCTGTCGAAGGCGCGGGCAGTGCGCAGGCCGAGGACCAGCGCCGCCTCGACATCCAGCGCAAGGTCCGCAAGCACCGCCTGCATCAGCGGCTGGTCGACAAGGCGTTTCTGGAAGGCGCTGCGGTGCCGGGTCCAGTAGAGCGCCTCTGCCAGCGCCGCGCGCATCAGCCCGGCGGGGGCCATGGCCGTATCCAGCCTTGTGTGGTGGACCATCTCGATGATGGTGCGCACCCCGTGCCCCTCGTCGCCGATGCGCAGGGCCAGGGTGTTGTCGTATTCGATCTCTGCCGAGGCATTGGAGCGGTTGCCCAGCTTGTCCTTCAGCCGCTGGATCTGGAGGGCGTTGCGTCCGCCCTCCAGCCAGCGGGGCACGAGGAAGCAGGTCAACCCCTCGGGCGCCTGCGCCAGCGTCAGGAAACCATCCGACATCGGGGCCGAGCAGAACCACTTGTGCCCGGTCAGGCGGTAGTGGTCGCCGTCGCGGGTGGCCACGGTGGTATTGGCGCGCACGTCCGAACCGCCCTGTTTCTCGGTCATCGCCATGCCGAGGGTGGCCGAGGTCTTGTCGGCCAGCGGCACGCTGCGGGGATCGTAGCTGCGCCCGGTCAGCTTCGGCACCCAGAGCGCGGCGATCTCCGGCGCGGCCTGCAGGGCGGGCGTGGCGGCATAGGTCATGGTCAGCGGGCAGCAGTGGCCGGGTTCGACCTGGCTGGCGAGGTAGACCATCGCGGCATGGGTGACATGGCCGCCCGGCGCGCCGTCCCAGGGCAGGGCGGCGTAGCCTGCCTCGGTCGAAAGCGCCATCATCCGGTGATAGGCCGGGTGGAACTCCACCGCATCGAGGCGCCGACCGGCGCGGTCGAACAGCTTCAGCTCGGGCGGGTGGTCATTGGCACTGCGGCCCGTTTCGCGGGTCTCGGTGGTGCCGAGGGTGGCGCCATAGGAAGTCAGGGCCCCGGACCTGCCGCCCTCGCGCGCCACCGCCTCTCGCAGGACGGTGTCGGTGGCCCAGAGATCGCGGTCGCCCTCGGCAGGGGGCTGGTTGGTCACCTCGTGGGTGGCGAGATGGGCGCGGGACGGCAGCTCTGCCATGGCTCTCCTCCTTGGCTCTCCTTGCGGGGAAGCCTAGAGGCGGAGCGCCATGGCGCAAGTCTGCCGTTGCGGCGCGGGCGGGTCCTGGCCGCCCCCTGGCGTGTTACAGCCAGATCGGGTTCGACCAGGCGCGCTTGCCGGCGCGGTCGATCACCGTGACGCGGATCCAGGGCGAATTGGCGAAACGGCCAAGCGGCACCTCGGCGCGGGTCAGGCTTTCGCCATGCACCGCCACGGCGGCAGAGCCATGGCCCTGCACGATGACCGAGGCCACCGCAGAGCTTTCCACCTGCACCGCCTTGTCGCCAACCATCACGCCGCGCAGTTCCGGGCCCTGGGTGGCGTAGAAGGCACCGTCCTTCAGCGCCGCCAGCAGGGCCTCGGGGGTGTTCTGCTCGGCCTTGACCATGACCCAGCCGCCGAAGTGGTCGGGCTCGGTGAAATGGGCATCATCCGTGGCGATGAGCGACAGCTTGCGGCCCTCGGAAAGCAGCAGGTCGGCAATCGAAAACCCGTCGGCGCGGTCACAGCCTGTGGCGCAGCCGTGGTTGTAGATCTCGACCGCATGCGCGGCCTCGATGGAGCGTGCATCCGCCAGCGTCAGGCCTGACCACTGTGGATGGGCGACGGCGACGAAGGCCCCGGCAGCGACGGCGCGGGCGGCGATCTCGGGGCCGGTCTCCTGCCCGTCGACCGGGCGGAAGTGGGGGGCGTTGGCCTGGGCGAAATCGGTGGGCAGGCCGACGGCCAGGATATGCCACAGCTCGCCGTTCTGCATGGCGCCCGAGTGCAGCTCGGCGCCGAGCAGGGTGGTGAAGCTGTCGTCGCGGAAGGGCAGGGTATCGGCGATCGGATAGCCGTAGAGGCCGATGAAGTGATCCGTCAGCGCGATGAAATCATAGCCTTCGGCCTTGTAGCGGCGGCAGACCTCGGCGGGCTCCAGTGCGCCATCGGAGAGGTTGGAGTGGGTGTGCAGGTTGCCGCGCCAGAAACGGCCGGGCCGGGTGAAGGCTGTCAGCGCCATCGGGATCTCCTCGTGTTCCGCCCCCTGCTACGGCATGCGGGCAATGCTTTCATGACGGGCTTGATTTCACCTGCCCCGCCCCGCAGAAGTACAGCCATGGCAGCCATGGACAAGCTCAATCACGCGCTCACGCAGGGCGACTGGAAAGCCGCCGACGAGATCCTGTCGCGGCTGGTGCGCAGGGCGCCGGGCGAGGCGTCGCTGCTCTATAATCTTGGCCGGGTGAAGATGGAGCGGGGGCAGTGGCCCGCCGCCCGCACCTGGCTGCGCAAGGCCATTGCGGCGGCGCCGGGGCACGCCCACGCCTGGTTCGAACTGGGCCGCACCGAGCTGCAGCTTGGCGACCTGGCAGCGGCGCAGCGCGGCTTCGCGAAGGCCGTGGCGCTGGATCCTGCGGATGCCGACGCGCACCTCAACCTCGCCCGGATCGCGCTGCGGCTCGGCGCCTTTGCCGAGGTGCGCGCGGCCCTGGCCCCGCTGGCCGGGCAGGGGGCCGAGATCGACGCCCTGCGCTACCGCGCGGCGGCAGAGCTTGGCCTGCCCGAGGCGGGGGAGGAGGCTGCGGCGCTCTGGTCCCGCAGTGGCGCGCGCGCCGAGGCGCTGAAGGCCCTGACCCGGGTGGCGAAGGGGCGGTTGCCGCTGGACCTCTGAGGCGGTCGCAGGGGGCGGAACCGGGGCGCGGGGGCCGTAATTGATCCGGGCGCCGGTCGTGGACGTACCCGTCACATGCGCCTGTTTGTCCTTCTTTCCCTCCTCCTGCTCACCGCCTGTGGTCGCGGCGTGCCCGACGGTGCACGGGTTGTCGTCGCAGGCGACTCCGTCATGGCCTGGAACCGCAGCGCCGGTGCCTCTGTCGCCGACGTGCTTGCGGCCCGTCTGGGCAGCCCGGTGGGGGATGTCTCGCTGCCGCTGGCCGAGGTCATGGGCGGCGTCGGGCCGCTGAACATCCCCAACCAGCTGGACGGCGTCAGGGCCGAGTGGATCGTGCTGGACGGCGGCGCCAATGACCTGAGCACGGGCTGCGACTGCACCGATTGCGGCGCGGTGCTGGACCGGCTGGTTTCGCAGGACGGCCGCCTTGGCGCGATCCCGGCGCTGGTTTCGGACCTGCGCGGCACCGGCGCGCGGGTGATCTGGGCGGATTACTACACCTCGCCGCGCTATGCGGGCACCGCCTGCGCCGGCACCTACCGGCAGCTTGAGATGCGACTGGGGCGGATGGCGGCCCTCGATCCGGGCGTGAGGCTGGTCGACATGGATGATGTCTTCGACCCCGGCGACCTGAGCCTTTTCGCCGGCGACCGCCTGCATCCCTCGAAGAAGGGTTCGGCGCGGATCGCGGATCTGGTCCTGCGGGAAATCGCCCCGGTGCCCTGAGACCGCCTAGCGCCGATAGCGCTTGCGATAGACCCCGGCCTCGGTCCCCAGTTCTTCCTGCAGGGCGCGGTTCGCGGCGACCTGTGCTTCGCTCATCACCCCGACCTCCAGCGCCGGAAGGTCTGCCGGGATGGGGATCACCTGCGCCACGGGCGTGCCTGCGGGCAGGGTGCCGGTGAAGTCGCGCTCGGTCCAGAGCGCGGGGAAATGCACGTAGCCATCGCGGAACAGGTCGCAATCGACCACGCCTGAAAGCGTGCGGAAGGGCAGCTCCTCGCGGTTCATCGGGTGGGTGAACAGCAGAGACCAGCCCGGCGGCACCTCCAGCGTCCAGAAGTTCATGAACTTCAGCACCGAGTTCACGGCCAGTTGCCATGGCGCGCCGGTCGCCTGTTCCGGCACATGCACCCCGATGGGGGCGCGGGAAATCAGCGTCTCGGGCGAGGGCGGGCATCGCCCAGTCCCAGCTCACCGCGCCATTCTCGAAATGCAGGTCGCAGGCCAGCGGATCATCACGCCGAGGCCGAGCGCATCAA
>NZ_AFPM01000122.1 GCF_000220565.1 Oceanicola sp. S124
CGCGTCTGCTCATGCCCCGGCCCGCCAGCGGCAATGGCAGATCCGGCGGCAACCCGATCTTCAAACCTTCGCTGGCACCCTCTTGCAAGCCCGACCGGGCTGCAGGAAACTGTGTCGTCGGTCCCGGATCGCGGCTGACGACGCCGCGGCGGACGGCCCAAGCAAAAGGAACGCCATGAAGGATACCGATGACGGCATCACGCCCGAGCTTCTGCTGCAGGCCTACATGTCCGGCATCTTTCCGATGGCAGAAAGCCGCGATGACCCGGAACTGTTCTGGGTCGATCCGCGCCGCAGGGGTGTCTTTCCTCTGGACGGCTTCCACATCTCGCGCTCGCTCCGCCGGGCGCTGAAACGGGGCGACTACAGCGTCACCACCGACCGTGACTTCACCGGCGTGCTGGAAGGCTGCGCCGACCGCGGGGAAACCTGGATCAACGACGAGATCGCCGCGCTGTACCATGCGCTTCATGACCGCGGCCATGCCCATTCGCTGGAGGTCTGGTCAGAGCAAGGCGCGCTGATCGGCGGTGTCTACGGCGTGGCGCTCGGGCGGGCCTTCTTCGGGGAAAGCATGTTCTCGCGCCGACGGGATGCCTCGAAGATCGCGCTAGCCTGGCTGGTCGACCGGCTGAACCTCTGCGGCTACACCCTCTTCGACACCCAGTTCCTGACCCCCCACCTCGCCTCGCTCGGCGCGGTGGAGATCCCCCGCGCCCGCTATCACGCCGCGCTTGCCGAGGCGCTGACCGGTGCGGCGGACTTCACCCGATCGGCAGAGCGCCCCGACATCGCGGGGCTGCTGGCCCGCCACGACGCGCGGCAGGCGGCTCAGTCGACGGGCTGATCGGGATCCTGCGGCGGCAGCTCAGGGGCCTCGACCGGGGCGTCCTGCGGCAGTTCGGCGCCGGCGGGCAATACGCAGCTCAGCACCCAGATGTCGTAGCGGAAGTGATCCAGCGCATTCAGCGCCGGAGACGAGGCCATCATCCAGCCCTCGAAGATCGGGCGGGCGGGGTCTTCGGCCCGCTCGTCACGGATCGTCAGAAAGGCGAAGGCATCGCCCGCCGGGTTGTCCAGCGGATAGCGGCAGGCCCCCAGCGTGACGGTCAGGGAACCGATCCGCCCGCTTTCGCCCGTCGCCAGCTCAAGGTCCTGGGTCTCGGCGTTGATCTTGTCGAGGCCCCGCAGCATGGCGCCGGTGCCCGGACCGACGTCCTCCTGCGCTTGCAGCGGCGCGGCGAGGGTCATGAGCAGGGGCAGAAGGGCAAGTCGGCGCATCATCAGTTGTCGGATCCCGAGACGAATTTCAGCAGCAGCGAGATCAGGCTGACGGCGCCCTGGGTATCCAGCACCTCGTCCCCTGCCTCGTAGTTGAAGGGCGAGCCGCCCGGCAGGATCTCGACAAAGTTGCCGCCCAGAAGCCCTTCCGAGGAAATCGCCACCTGGCTGTCATCGGGCACCTGGATCGCCGGGTCCAGCAGGAAGTCGGCGCGGGCACGGAAGGTGGCGGGATCAAGCTCAAGCCCGGTCACGGTGCCGACGCGAACGCCGGCAAGGCGCACGTCGGTGCCGACCGAAATCCCCTCGGCAGAGCGGAACGAGGCAGACAGCGCATAGCTGTCCCGTGCCGAGCCGCCGAGATCGACGAAGCGTGACCCGTAGGCAAGGAAAGCGACCGCAACCGCCAGCACAAGGGCGCCGGCAATGATCTCGGCACGATTCTCAGTCATGGGACGATCCGACATTTGGGCCCTCCTTCTGGTGGCGCCCGGGGCCCGGCAAGACCGGGTCGGTTACTCGGCGGGGCTCCAGGCCTCGTAGTCCTGGCGCGACGCGGGTTCGGGACGGCGGATCGAACCGGCCGGCGCATAGGCCAGCGCCGTGCCCGTCAGGTTCTCGTGGTGGGGCTTTTCCCAGGTCTTGTGGACCAGCGGCTTCTTCGACGGCAGGTCGTCGAAGGTGTGGTGCAGCCAGCCGTGCCAGTCGGGGTCGATGCGCGAGGCCTCGGCCTCGCCGTTGTACATCACCCAGCGGCGCTTGCCCCCGGCGGTCTGGTAGAACACGTTGCCCTGGCTGTCCTCGCCGACTTTCTCGCCCTTGCGGTACGTGTAGAGCTGGGTGTTCAGCGTCGAGCCGTTCCACCAGGTCACGGCGCGCAGAAGCGTGTTCAGAATGCCCATGGAAGCCTCCGATCTTGATCCCCACCGATATGGCGCATTCCGGGGCCAAGGTCCAGTGGCCCCGGCGCCCGCAAGCCCCCGGTTGGGCCGGCTGTCGCCTAGAATTTTCGCCGTTCCGTCGCGGGTTACTGCGGCAGCAGCGCCGTAAGCTCGATCTCGATCCGGTACTCGGGCGCGATCAGCCCGCATTCCAGCATGGTGGCCGCGGGGGGATTCGCCCCGAAGGTCTCGGCCAGGATGGGCCAGCAGGCTTCGAATTCGGTCGCATCGGGAAGGTAGTAGTGGACCCGCACCGCGTCGGCGAAGCCGGCCCCCGCCTCTTCCAGCGCCCGACCGATCCTTTCCAGCGCCGAGCGGCACTGGCTGGCCACATCCGGACCCTCGCCCACGGTGCCCGAGACATGGACGAAGCCATTGGCCACCACCGCCCGGCAATAGCCGATCTTCGCCTCGAAGGGGCCGGCCGAGGAAATTCGCCTGATCATCATCTGCTCCTGCTTGTTCAGGCGGATCTTGCGGCGGCGGTGATGCGCTGGCAAGGGCCGGCGCGCACAACCCGACCAAGCGGCTTCGCTCAGGGAAGGACCAGGCGAAGGGGACAAGGAAAAGGGCCAGCCCCCTTGCAGAGACCGGCCCTTCGCAAATCTGTCCGTCGCGGATCAGCCCGCGGTAGCCTCTTCCGACTTGGCGTCGGAGTAGATCATCAGCGGTGCCGCATCGGCGGTCACGGCCTCTTCGTTGACCACGACCTCGGTCACGTCGTCCATGCCCGGAAGCTCGAACATCGTGTCCAGCAGGATATCCTCGAGGATCGAGCGCAGCCCCCGCGCGCCGGTCTTGCGTTCGATGGCGCGCTTGGCGATCGACTGCAGGGCATCATCGGTGAAGGTCAGCTCGACATCTTCCAGCTCGAACAGGCGCTGGTACTGCTTGACCAGGGCGTTCTTCGGCTCCGTCAGGATGGTGACGAGGGCTTCGGCGTCGAGGTCCTCCAGCGTCGCCAGAACCGGCAGACGGCCGACGAATTCCGGGATCAGGCCGAACTTCAGCAGGTCCTCGGGTTCCAGATCCTGGAAGATCTCGCCCACGCCGCGGGCGTCGTTGTCACGAACGTCGGCCCCAAAGCCCATGGCCGAGCCCTTGCCCCGCGCCGCGATGATCTTGTCGAGGCCGGCAAAGGCGCCACCGCAGATGAACAGGATGTTCGTGGTGTCGACCTGCAGGAATTCCTGCTGCGGATGCTTGCGCCCGCCCTGCGGCGGCACGCTGGCCACGGTGCCTTCCATCAGCTTCAGCAGCGCCTGCTGCACGCCCTCGCCCGAGACGTCGCGGGTGATCGAGGGGTTTTCCGACTTGCGGGTGATCTTGTCGACCTCGTCGATGTAGACGATGCCGCGCTGCGCCTTCTCGACGTTGTACTCGCTGGACTGCAGCAGCTTGAGGATGATGTTTTCCACGTCCTCGCCCACGTAACCGGCTTCGGTCAGCGTCGTGGCATCGGCCATGGTGAAGGGCACGTCGAGGATCCGCGCCAGCGTCTGGGCCAGCAGCGTCTTGCCGCAGCCGGTCGGGCCGATCAGCAGGATGTTGGATTTCGCCAGCTCGATGTCGCCACCCTTGGCCGAGTGGTTGAGGCGCTTGTAGTGATTGTGCACGGCAACCGAGAGCACGCGCTTGGCCGTCGCCTGGCCGATCACGTAGTCGTCCAGAACGGCGCAGATCTCTTTCGGCGTCGGCACCCCTTCCGAGGATTTCAGCCCGGTGGACTTCGTCTCTTCGCGGATGATGTCCATGCAGAGCTCGACACATTCGTCGCAGATGAACACGGTCGGACCCGCGATCAGTTTGCGCACCTCGTGCTGGCTCTTGCCGCAGAAGCTGCAATAAAGCGTGTTCTTGCTGTCTCCGCCCGAATTCGTGGCCATATCTACTTACCTTTCGCCCCTGCGGGCCCTGACACGTTCACCGGTTTGCCCTCAGATCCTGCCAGAGTAGGACAGCACCTGCGGAGCGACAACACCCGAGTTGAACGTGTGCCGCATCCCGCAAGGCGGGACGCGGACCTGGCCGAATTACTCGGCACCTGCTTCCTTGGCGTCGCGGCTGTCGACGATCTCGTCGATCAGGCCCCAGTCCTTGGCTTCCTGCGCGCTCATGAAATTGTCCCGCTCCAGCGCGTCGACCACGGTCTCGTAGTCCTGGCCGGTGTGCTTGACGTAGATGCGATTCAGCCGCTCCTTCAGGCGCTCGGTGTGGCGGGCGTGGATCAGGATGTCCGTCGCCTGGCCCTGGTAGCCGCCCGAGGGCTGGTGCACCATCACTTCCGAGTTGGGCAGCGCAAAGCGCATGCCCGCGGCACCACCGGCCAGCAGCAGCGAGCCCATCGAGGCCGCCTGCCCGACCACCAGCGTCGAGACCTTGGGACGGATGTACTGCATCGTGTCGTAGATCGACAGGCCCGAGGTGACGACGCCACCGGGGCTGTTGATGTACATCGAGATTTCCTTCGAGGGGTTCTCGGCCTCGAGGTGCAGCAGCTGCGCCACGATCAGCGAGGACATGCCATCGTGCACCGGCCCCGACAGGAAGATGATGCGCTCTTTCAGCAGGCGCGAGAAGATGTCGTAAGCGCGCTCGCCCCGGCTGGTCTGTTCGACCACCATCGGCACGAGATTGTTCATGTAAAACTCTACCGGATCTTTCATCTGCGTGCCCTGCCTGATGCTCACTTCTGTGGTCTCTCCGATCCCTATCGACCGAAGTCTAAGAGAGTCTTAGTGATGGCAATGAACGGCTGCAAGGGCAGGAGCCGAATTTGCGCCCTCAGCCTTAACACCCCGCGAAGCGGTCCCGCGGCTCTCGGCGTCATTTCTTCTTCATCGAGACCGCTGTATGACAGGCGCCACGGAAAGAGGACCAGACCATGCCGGATTACGCCCGTTACGCCATCTATTACCTGCCCGAACCGGGGCCGCTGGCCGACTTCGGCGCCGCCTGGCTGGGCTGGGACGTGCAGGGCGGTGCCGAGGTCGCGCATCCGCAGGTGCCCGCCCTGCCCCGCCCGGTGGCCGAGCTGACGGCGACACCGCGCAAGTACGGCTTCCACGGCACCGTCAAGCCGCCCTTCCGCCTCGCCGAGGGTCATGACGCCGCGGGCCTCGCCCTGGCCGCCGAGCGCCTCGCCGAACGGCTGGAACCGGTGGTGCTGGACGGGCTGGCGCTGACCCGTCTGGGCAGTTTCATCGCCCTCACCCCACGCGGCAGCAGGGCCCAGCTGACGGCGCTGGCCGCCCTGGCCTCGGAGAGCGTGCAGGGCCTCGATGCCTATCGCGCCCCCGCCCCGCAGAGCGAACTGGACCGGCGCCGCAAGGCCGGTCTGAGCGCGCGGCAGGAAAGCTACCTGCAGCAATGGGGCTATCCCTACGTGATGGAGGAATTCCGCTTCCACCTGACGCTGACCGGCAAGCTTTCGGCCATCGACGCCCCCGCGGTCGAAGCCGCGCTGCGCCCGGTCGTCGCACCGGTCATGCCCGAGCCGTTCACGATCGAAAGCCTCTGCCTCTGCGGCGAGGACGAGGCCGGGCGTTTCCACCTGGTGAAGCGCCTCGCCCTCGGCGGCTAGGGCTCAGCCCGCATCGGGGAAGCGCATCATCCCCTCCTGCGCGACCGAGGCCACCAGCCGGCGGTCGCGCGTGTAGATCCGCCCGAAGGTCATGCCGCGGGAATGGCCCGTCCAGGGGCTCTCGATGCAGTAGAGCAGCCAGTCGTCCATGCGGAAGTTGCCGTGCAGCCACAGCGCGTGGTCCAGAGAGGCGACCTTGGCGCCCTCTTCCAGCCAGGACCGGCCATGCACGGTCAGCGCCGCCTGGATCAGCCCGAGGTCAGACATGTAGGCCAGCGCGGCGCGATGCAGCACCGGATCGTCCCCCAACGGAAAGCGGCTGCGCACCCAGCGGTACTGCCGGCCCCGGCGCGGGGTCAGGTCGAAGGGCGGAGAGGGCGTCACCGGGCGCACCTCGATAGGGCGATTGAGGCGCAGGTAGGCCAGCACCTCTTCGGGCACGGCGCCGGGGTGGGCCTCGGCCAGCTCAAGCTCGTTCGGCAGGCTCTCGGGGTCGGGAATGTCGTCGGGGAAGGCTTCCTCGTGGGCCAGCCCGGCATTCGCGGCCTGGTACGAGGCGGTCAGGTTGAGGATCGGCTTGCCGCCCTGGATCGCCACCACGCGGCGGTTCGAGAAGCTGCGCCCGTCCATGTCGCGCTCGACCTGGTAGAGCACCGGCTCGACCGCCTTGCCGGGGCGCAGGAAGTAGGCGTGCAGGGAATGGCTGGTGCGGTCGGGATCGACGGTGCGGGTGGCGGCCATCAGCGCCTGAGCGATGACCTGCCCGCCGAAGCTGCGCCCGCGCCCGCCGGGGGTGGCGATGCCGCGGTAGAAGTTCTCTTCGATCTGCTCGACCGTGAGGATCGGCGTCAGGATATCGGCGCTGCTGGTGTCGGCTGGCTCGGGCATGATCGTCTCCGTCGCTGCGCCGGAGGTCCGGCATGGTCGCTATGCCGGAGGTCCGGCGGGTCGGGGGAATGTCCTCCGACCCGCCGGGGATTGCAAGCGGAAGCGGGGTCAGCCCGCCGCCATGCCGGGGCCGCGGCCGTGCCGCCGGGGCTGTGCATCCAGCGCCGTGATGCCCAGCACCAGCAGGCCTGCCAGCGCCAGCCCCGCGCCGACCAGACCGATCGAGGGCCAGCCCGCGCCAGCCGCCAGCGCCATGCCACCCAGCATCGGGCCGAGGGCGTTGGCGAAGTTGAAGGCCGAGTGGTTCAGCGCCGCCGAAAGGGTCGGCGCCTCTTCCGCCAGGGTCATCAGCCGCGCCTGCAGCACCGAGCTGAGGCCGCCCGAACACCCGAGGATCAGCAGCACCGGCGCGATCAGCCAGACGTTGTCGGCGACGGCCCAGAAGGTCAGCATCATCACCACGGCCACCGACAGCGCGATGGCCGCCGCCCGCATCTGGCCCTTGTCGGCCAGCCAGCCGAAGATGAACTGGCCGCAGGTCATGCCGATGCCGAAGATCATCAGCAGGACGGGCACCACGGTCTTGGGCTCTCCGGCGTATTCCATCACCACCGAGGCGAGGTAGGAGTAGATGCAGAACATGCCGCCCGTGCCGATGGCGCCGACGGCGAGTGTCAGCCAGATCTGGCGGCTCTTCAGCGTCGACAGCTCGCGCAGCGGGCTGGCATCGGCGGTGGCCTCCAGCTTCGGCGCCAGCATCCGCACGAAGAGCGCGCAGAAGGCGGCCAGCGGCACCACGAAGGCGAAGGTCCAGCGCCAGCCCAGTTGCGCACCGAAGAGGTTGGCCAGCGGCACGCCGACGACGTTGGCCACGGTCAGCCCGGTCAGCACCGAGGCAACCGCGCGGGCGCGCCGCTCGGGCGGGACCAGCGAGGCGGCCATCAGGCCGGCGACGCCGAAGAAGGCGCCATGGGGCAGACCGGCGGCGAAGCGCGAGGCCAGGAACATCTCCCAGCTGGGCGCGATGGCCGAGAGGCCATTGGCCAGCGCATAGAGGCTCATCAGCACAACCAGCAGCCCGCGCCGCGACACCCGTGCGGCGCCGAGCGCGATCAGCGGCGCCCCGACGCACACGCCGAGCGCATAGGATGAGATGGCCCGTCCCGCGACGGCCTCGGTGACACCGAAGTCTTCCGAGAAGAAGGGCAGGATGGACATGGTTGCGAATTCGGCCACGCCGATGGCGAAACCGCCGAGGGCAAGGGCCAGGGTCACCAGCATGGGGTGGGCGACCGTCTGCTGACGGATCATGGCAGGAACTCCCGCGAAGGGCGCGGCCTTCGGTCCTGCTCCGGTCTCGATGCCGGAACAGCGGGCCGAAGTCCGCGGATATTTCGGATGAGGGCGGCGGGACATTGGAGGAGGGCCGGCCCTGCCCCCCTTTTTCCCGCGCCGGACCGCAACGCGCAAGCCCCCCGAATGCCCAAAGGCCGCATTGCAGAAGTGCAAGGATGCAGGCTGCCCCCTTTGTCAGCGCAGATCCGCCGGCCCGCCCGGGGTTTCGCGCAGCAGCCGGGCCACGCCCCAGCCCGCAGAGAACATCGCCAGTTCTCCGATGGTGGTCACCAGGCGGAAGAGCAGGCTTGCCAGCAACGCCAGATCCCGATCCTGCCCTGCCGTGGCCAGCAGGGCCACCAGCGCCGCCTCGCGCAGACCGAGACCGCCCGGAAGGCCGGGGGTCACGTAGCCGATGATCCAGGCCAGCAGCCCCGCCACCATCGCCGGCACCACCGGCACCGGGCCCAGCAGGTTGCAGACCGCCGCGAACCCCGCCCCGAGGCAGAGCATGAAAAGGCTCGACAGCAGCAGCGGCAGACGTAGCCGACCCGCCAGGTGGCGCTGCGGCCCGACCCGTGGCGCCAGCAGCCACAGCGCCAGCGCCACGGGCAAGGGCAAGAGGCGCAGGCCGGCGGGCAGCGGGGCGATGGCCTCGGCGGGCAGCAGCGGTGCCAGCAGGGCCAGGGCAAGCAGGGCACCGGTCGGGGTCAGCAGAAGCTCGGTCAGGGTGGCCCGGGCCAGGGCCCCGTCACTCAGCCTGTCGTCACTCAGCCTGTCATCACCCGGCCGGTCATCACCCGGCCCGTCGCCACCCCGCCCGCTGTCGCGCAGCCAGAGCGCCCGACCGAGGACATGCGCCACGTTGCCCGGCAGGTAACGCGCCACCTGCGTTGCGGTCTGCGACAGGTAGCTGCGGCGGCGCGGCACCCTTGCATGGCCCTGCAGGATCAGGTGCCAGCTTTCCGCCAGCAGAAACAGCGCCGCGCCATAGGCCAGCCCGAGCGCCAGCAGCGGCGCCAGCAGGCCCGGCCCGGGCCAGAGATCGCGCACCCCCTGCCATTGCGCGACCAGCGCGCGCCCGAGGAACCAGAGCGCCGCCAGCAGGACAAGCCCGCCGGCCAGGGGCAACAACGGCCTGCGGCGCGACGCGCTCATGCGCGGGGGCCGGGGGCGCCCAGCAAGGTGGTCTCGTCCGGGTAGGGCAGCGAGGGGGTCAGGCCGCGCAGCACCTCGGCCTTCAGCCCCGAGGCGACGATGGCCTGACGGTACCGCGCCCGGTGCGAATTGTCGAAGACGATCATGCCGCCGGGCGCCAGCCGTGTCACGGCATGCGCAAGACAGGCCGCGCGCGCCCTGCCGTCGATCACGATCAGGTCAAACAGGCCGACCTCGCGCTCGATCGCCCCGGCATAGGCGCGGAAGCTCTGGCCCTCCTCGGGCTTCTTGCCTGAAACGTAGAGTGGATCGTCGATCCGGTCGGCATCGGGCAGTACCGTGCGCAGGCGCACCGGGCAGAGGTCGGGCAGCCGGTCGATCAGACCCTGGACCTTGTAGCCCCAGCCGGCATGATGCTCGATCGAGGTGACCGAAGCCGCCCTCCGGGCCAGCCAGATCGTGCTGGCGCCCGAGCCGTATTCGAAGACCCGCGCCGCGGCATGGCCACGCAGGAAGGCATCGACCCGGTCGATGGCGCCATAGGTCCACCATGGCACGTCCAGCGCCACCAGCCCCTCGAGGTCATGCACCGCGAACAGGGAGCGCAGCCAATGTGCCAGGCGCGCATGCGGCGCCAGCCGCTCGAGCAGCGCCAGCAGGCCGAACATCCGCAGCAACCGCCCGAGGCCCCGTGCCAGCCCGACGTAAATCCGCTTGCCTGAAGTCACCTGTCCCATCCCGTAGTCCTTTCCTTCGGGCCATCCGTTCCGGCCCGCCGTCCCCGCGGCCCTGTCAGCCGGTCCGGGGATCGCGACAGATCCTCCCGAGCCGCGCCGCCCCTTCCGGGCCTTGCGTAGCCGGTATCTGCCTTCTCTGCACCATTTCTTCGCAGAAGGCGCGATCCCAGGGGGCGGTAAAGCCCTCGTCGGCGGCGCGGAAGTTATCGCTGTATTCGCGCGCGGTCACCACCAGGACCGACAGCCCTAGCGCCCCCGCCAGCACCACGCCTCGGCCCGGGCAGACCCGCAGGCCGCCCAGCACCGCCACCGCCAGCAGCGGCCAGAGGTCGACGTGATAGCGCAGAGTGATCGTCGCGTAGGACAGTGTCAGCAGCACCGACAGGCCGAAGGCCAGCGCCAGCATGCCGAGGCCCCAGTTATCCGGCCCCGCGTTAAGTCCTCCCGAGCGTTCCAGTCCCGGGCCTCCACTCGCCCTGGTTTCGCGCCCGGGATTCGCCCCTCCGTCTCGTTGCCGTGCCGGTCTGCCGCGTCTCATCCCTCCCAGGGCAAGGGCCACCCAGCCCAGCCACATGAACAGCATGCCCGTATCCGGCCATTCGATACGGATGTAGCCCAGCTTGTCGTGGGTCAGGCCGTAGAAGACCGCCTGCGCCCGCCAGGATGCGGCGGGCATCAGCGCCTGTGGCACCCCCAGCAGGTACTGCACGCCGTTCGGCAGGATGCGGGCCGGATCGAAGCGGCCGTGATCGATGAAGGTCCGCGCGCGATTGCCCGCCAGATCCTCGTGCCCCCAGTAGATGGCGCCGTATTGCAGGGCCGAGGGCTCGAAGCTGCCATGGGTCACCGCGCCCGAGCCGAAGCGCAGGTCATTGTAGCCCATGTAACCCGCCACCCCGCCCGCCAGTACCGCCAGCGCCAGCGCGGCAGGCAACAGGGCCCGCAACCGCTGCCGCCAGAGCATCCGCAGCGCCGCCAGCCCGGTCGCCGCATAGAGCGCCGCCGCCACATTGGGCCGCGCCTGAAGGCAGAGCCCCGCCAGCAGGGCAAGCCCGAGGAGACAGGCCCAGCCAGCCCCCCGCCCCAGCCCGAAGTGACGATGCCAGAGCCACACCGCCGCAGCGGCAAGCCAGTAGGCCATGGCGATCGGTTCCTGGTAGAGCGCGTGGTTGGCGACCAGCAGCAGGGCCGGGCCTGCCAACCAGGCGCCGAGCCCGAGCACCAGCGCGCTGCGTGGCGTCAGCCAGCCGGCGCGCGCCGCCGCGCCATGGAAGGCGGCGTGGTAGAAGGCGCAGCCAAGGGCGGTCCAGGCCCAGAGCGAGGCCGGCGCCAGGGACACCCGGGTCAGGTCGACCAGCGGGGCCAGCAGCGCCCGCAGCAGCAGCGGACCGGCGCCGTGATAAAGATAGGCCGTGCCGTCGGGGGCGTAGTGCCCCTCGTACCGCAGCAGGCGGGCCGGCAGATCGACCTCTCCGGCGCGCAACGCCAGCCAGGCTTCGTCGTAGATGCGGCTGCCGAACTGCTCGGGGCCGCTTCCGGGCACCACGCCGAAGGCCAGCCAGCCCAGCACCAGCGCCCCGCCAAGGGCGCAGAACAGCGCGACCCGCGCCGTCGGGGACAGACTGGGGGCCGACCGCCGGATGTCAGCCACGGGTCTCGTCCTTGTCCACAGGCCCTGCGGCCGGCGGCAGGGCCTCGGCCACCTGGGTCTCGAGCTGCCGGACCCGGGCCAGGACAGCTTCGGCCAGGCGCCGGTTGGTCGCGATGGTGTCCGACAGGAAGGCGATGACCACGGTGAAATAGCCCGCCAACAGGAAGGCACTGCCCAGCACCAGGGACTGCACGTGCCCGTCGCCGTCCCCCAGCATGTAGAAGCGCAGGAACCGCAGGATAGGCCAGAGCCCCAGCCCGATCATCACCAGCCCCAGCCAGAGAAACGAGCTGAGCGGCATGTACATGAAGCAGCTGCGCAAGATGGTCACGACCTGCTTGCGCACGAACTGGAAGCTCGACCGGAACAGGCGCGAGGGCCGCGTGGCCGGGTTGGTCTTTACCGGCACCGAGACCACGGTCATGCCATGGTTGCCGGCGTGGATCAGTGTCTCGATGGTATAGCTGAAGCGGGTCATGACGTTGATCTTCAGCGCCGCCTCGCGGGAATAGGCGCGGAAGCCCGTCACCGCGTCGCGGGCATCGATCCCCGCCAGCCGCCGCACCATCGCCGACCCCATCCGCTGCATGAACCGCTTGCCGGCCGAGAATTCGCGGTTCGCGCCCGGGTTGCGATCGCCCAGCACGATATCGGCCCGGCCCTCGGCGATCGGGCGCACCAGGTCCGGGATCGACGCACCGCTGTACTGATGGTCTCCGTCGGTGTTGACGATGATGTCGGCGCCAAGCCGCAGCGCATTGTCGACCCCCAACTGGAAGGCGCGGGCAAGACCCTTGTTGCCCTTCTGGCGAAGCACATGTTCCACCCCGTGCCGGCGCGCCACCTCGACCGTCGCATCCGAAGAACCGTCATCGATGACCTGGATCTCGACCCTGGCGATCCCGGGGATCCGGCGCGGGATGCCCGCCAGCACGTCCGGCAGGGTCTGTTCCTCGTTGAAGCAGGGCACCTGCACGATGAGCTTGAGAGGCCGCGCCCCTGCGCCGCCGAAGTCAGAGCCGCCGGCCCCGCCCAGTTCCACGTTGGTTTCCGTCATCTGCCCCTGCCCCAGTCTGGTCGTCCCGGCCTGAAATATCGCGGTCCCGGTCCGGGACCATATCCGAGCGCTGGCCTCGCCGAACGGCATTCCGTTTCGGCCCCGGAACCAATCCACGGGAATTATGGCGATATAGTGCTGGATTTGGTGTGTTTCTTCGACCACCGCGTGGCGCGGCGCAACGGCCGACCGGAAAGCGCGGCGCTCCAGCCCCGGCGGGAGCGTGAATGGGGCCCTGGCCGGGGCACATAACCGGGGCACATGGCCGGCGCCCCGGCCCAAGTCAGATAAAGGCATTGTTTTCACAGGATCAGGCCTGCGCCCCGCTGACCGGCAGCCCACCCCCGGCCGATCTCTGCACCACGGGCCGTCGCGGCCTCGGGCAGAAGGAACATCGGATTGACGGAGCCGAGCTCT
>NZ_AFPM01000121.1 GCF_000220565.1 Oceanicola sp. S124
GACCTCGTCGGCCAGCATTTCGGCTGCGCGCCGGACGAGGTGCTTTTCGTCTCGTCGAACGGCTGGGATGCCTCGGCGGCGGCCGACTACGGGTTCGTCACCGCCTGGGTGAACCGCAACGGTGTCCCGCGCGAGGTGCTGCCAGGCATCCCGGCACGGATGCTGCCCGACCTTTCGACCCTACCTGACCTGGACCTGTTCTGATGCCGCATTTCACCGCCCCCGATGGCGCCTCCCTCTACTATGACGACATGGGCGAGGGCCTGCCCCTGCTCTGCCTCTCGGGGCTGACCCGCAATGGCCGCGATTTCGACGTCCTTGCCCCGCACCTGCCCGGACTGCGGATGATCCGCCTGGACTACCGGGGCCGGGCGCGCTCGGAATACACCGGCGCCGCGACCTATACGCTGCCGGTCGAGGCGCGGGATGCGCTGGCGCTGCTGGATCACCTCGGGATCCAGCAGGCGGCGGTGCTGGGCACCTCGCGCGGCGGGCTGATCGCCCTGCTGCTGGCCGTGATGGCACCAGACCGCCTGCTGGGCGCCGCGCTGAACGACGTCGGCCCGGTGATCGAGGCAGAGGGCATCGGCGCCATCGCCGGCTACCTCGGGCGCAACCCGCCCTTCGCCACGCTGGACGAGGCCGCTGAGGCACGCGCCGGCGATCCGTCCTTCCCCGGGGTGCCGGCAGGGCGCTGGCGCCAGATGATCGCCAACAACACCCGCGAGACCCCCGCAGGGCTGGTAATCGACTACGACCCGACCCTGCGCGACGCCGTCCTTGAAAGCGGCACCCAGACCGCACCCGACCTCTGGCCGCTGTTCGACGCCCTTGCGACGAAGCCGCTGGCGCTGATCTGGGGGCGCAACTCGGACCTGCTCGGCGAGGCGACGGTGGGGCAGATGCGGGCCCGCGCCCCGGCCATGGTGCTTGCAGAGGTGCCCGACCGGGGTCATACCCCGTTCCTGGACGAGCCCGAGGCGCTCGCCGCCCTTCGAACCTGGTTGGACCTGCTGCAATGAACATCGAGATGATCGAAGCCGCCGCGCTGCGGCTTCAGGGCCATGCCCGCCACACCCCCCTGCTGTCCTCGCCCTTCCTCGACGAGATCGCCGGGCGCCGCGTGCTGGTGAAGCCGGAATGCCTGCAACTGACCGGCAGCTTCAAGTTCCGCGGCGCGCTCTCTGCCGTCTCGGCGCTGGACCCCAAGGTCCGGGCCCGCGGCGTCATCGCCTTTTCCTCGGGCAACCATGCGCAGGGCGTGGCCCTTGCGGCGCAGATGCATGGGGTGCCTGCCGTCATCATCATGCCCGCCGATGCCCCGGCGCTGAAGCTGGCCAATACTGCCGCGCTCGGTGCCGAGGTGGTCACCTATGACCGCGCCACCGAGGACCGGGACGAGATCGGCGCCCGGCTGGCCGCCGAGCGCGGGCTGACCCTGATCAGGCCCTTCGACGAGCCACAGGTGATCGCCGGTCAGGGCACCGCGGGCCTCGAGATCGCCCGGGACGCGAAGGCCCTCGGCATCGAGCGGGCCGAGGTGCTGGTCTGCTGCGGTGGCGGCGGCCTCAGCTCGGGTGTGGCGCTGGCCTGTGCGGCCCATGCCCCCGGCCTGCGCGTCCGCACGGTCGAGCCCGAGGGGTTCGACGACGTGAAACGCTCGCTCGCCGCCGGAGAGATTCGCCGCAACCCCGCGCTGACGGGCAATATCTGTGACGCCATCGTCACCCCGCAGCCCGGCGACCTGACCTTCCCGATCCTGAAAGAGCTCTGCGGCCCCGGCATCGCGGTCAGCGAGCACGAGGCGCTTGCCGCCATGGCCCAGGCCTTCCTGCGCCTGAAGATCGTCGCCGAGCCCGGTGGCGCCGTCTCGCTGGCCGCCGCGCTCTATCACGCGGACGAGCTTGAGGGAGACACGGTGATCGCGCTGATTTCCGGAGGAAATGTCGACCCCGAGATGTTCTCCCGCGCGCTCGCCACGCTCTGAGACGACACATTGCGCGCCGCAATCAGGGGCCGCCCCGCCGCAAGGCCGGGCGGCCCCTTGCGTCTGACCACGCCGCATCCGGTCCGGGTCATGTGTACATCTCACCGCGATTTTAATTGACGTAGACAATCACATTTGTCACTTGTCTTGTCAGCGAACGGGAGGACGCCATGAAAACGCAAGTCGCCATCATCGGCGGCGGCCCATCTGGGCTGCTGCTGTCTCAGCTGCTGCATACTGTCGGCATCTCGTCCATCGTGCTGGAACGGAAAACCAAGGACTATGTCCTCGGCCGCATCCGTGCCGGCGTGCTGGAACAGGGCATGGTCAATCTGATGCGCCGGGCCGGCGTGTCGGAACGCATGGACGCCGAGGGCTATGTCCACAACGGCACCGTGATCTCGAATGCGGATGAGCTGATCGAGCTGAACTTTACCAAGCTGACCGGAACCCCGGTGCTGGTCTATGGCCAGACCGAGGTGACCCGTGACCTCTACGAGGCGCGCGAGAAAGCCGGTGGCCAGATCGAATTCGAGGTCGAGGACGTGGTGATCCACGATGCCAAGACCGATGCCCCCTACCTGACCTACACCGTCCACGGCGAAGAGCGCCGCATCGACTGCGACTACGTCGCGGGCTGCGATGGCTTCCACGGCGTCAGCCGCCAGACCATCCCCGATGACGTGCGGCAGGAGTTCGAGAAGGTCTACCCCTTCGGCTGGCTGGGCATCCTGTCGGAAACGCCGCCGGTGCATCACGAGCTGATCTATTCCAACTCGCCGCACGGCTTCGCGCTCTGCTCGATGCGCAATGCCAACCTGTCGCGCTACTACGTGCAGGTGCCGCTGACCGACAAGGTCGAAGAGTGGTCCGACGACCGCTTCTGGGGCGAGCTGAAAAAGCGCATCCCCGCCGAGGTCGCCGAGAAGCTGGTCACCGGCCCCTCGATCGAAAAGAGCATCGCGCCCCTGCGCTCCTTCGTGACCGAGCCGATGTCCTGGGGCCGCCTCTTCCTTTGCGGCGACGCAGCCCATATCGTGCCGCCCACGGGGGCCAAGGGCCTGAACACTGCCGCCTCCGACATCCACTACCTCTTCGAGGCGCTGAAGGCGCATTACCTCGAGGGCGATGACAGCGGGATCGAGGGCTACTCGGAAAAGGCCCTGCTGCGCGTCTGGAAGGCCGAGCGCTTCTCGTGGTGGATGACCAACCTGCTGCACCGCTTCCCCGACCAGGGGCCCTTCGACATCAAGATGCAGCAGGCCGAACTGAACTTCCTGCGCGACAACGAGGACGCGCAGAAGGTGCTTGCTCAGAACTACGTGGGGCTGCCGTACTGATGAAGATCGCCGACCTGGACCGACTGAAGATCCACTACACCGACGAGGGCGACCCGAACGGCGCACCCATCGTCTTTGCCAACTCGCTCGGCACCGACCTGCGTCTCTGGGACAAGCTGGTGCCGCTGCTGCCTGCGGGGCTGCGCATCATCCGCTACGACAAGCGCGGCCATGGCCTGACCGAAGGCACGCCCGCGCCCTACTCCATGGGCACGCTGATTTCGGACGTCGAGGCGCTGCTGGATCATCTACAGGTCAAGGATGCACTCTTTGTCGGCCTGTCCATCGGCGGCATGATCGGCCAGGGGCTGGCGGTGAAACGGCTGGACCTTGTGCGCGCGCTGGTGATCTCGAACTCGGCGGCCAAGATGGGCTCGGCCGAGATGTGGCACGACCGCATCGCCAAGTGCCGCGCCGAGGGTGTCGCCTCGATCGCCGCCCCCACCATGGAGCGCTGGTTCGGCAAGGCGTTCCGCGCCACGCCCGAGCTTGCCGCCTGGCAGAACATGCTCGCCCGGCAAGAGCTTGAGGGCTACACCGGCTGCTGCGCCGCCATCGCTGGCACCGACTTCTACACGCCCACCTCCGGCCTGCGCCTGCCCTGCCTGGGTATCGCCGGCACCGAGGACGGCGCCAGCCCGCCCGACCTGGTGCGCGAGACCGTCGACCTCGTGCCCGGCTCGCGGCTGGAGCTGATCCGCGGCGCGGGCCACCTGCCCTGCGTCGAGAACCCCGGGGAATACGCCCGTATCCTCACCGAGTTCATCAAGGAGACCGGACATGTCCAATGATCGCTTCTACAAAGGCATGAAGGTGCGCCGTGAGGTCCTGGGCGACGCCCATGTCGACCGCGCCGAGGCCGCCAAGACCGACTTCGACCTGCAGTTCCAGACCCTGATCACCGAGGGGGCCTGGGGCACCGTCTGGGCCGGCGACGGCATCTCGCGCCGTGAACGCTCGATGATCACCCTCGCGCTGCTGGCCGCCACCGGGAACTTCGAGGAGATCCCGATGCACATCCGGGCCACCGCCCGCACCGGGGCCAGCAAGCAGGACGTGCTGGAGGCCTTCCAGCATGTCGCCATCTACGCGGGCGTTCCGAAGGCGAACCACGCCCTGAAGCTCGCGAAAGCCACTTACGCCGAAATGGAGGAGCAAGACCAATGACCGATCTCGGCCCGCTGATCCCGCGAAACCGCGAGATCCACCCGGTTCCCTACGACCCGGGCTACAAGACGAGCATCACCCGCTCGCCCTACCTGCCGCTGCTGTCGATGGAATCGACCCCGTCCGAGGAAACGGGGCCGCGTTTCGGTCACGGTCTGCTGGGCGAACTGGACAACAACCTGATCCTGAACTGGACCAAGGGCGCCGCCCCCGCCGTGGGTGAGCGTATCCTGGTGCACGGCCGCGTTCTGGACGAGAACGGCCGCCCCGTGCCCCATACCCTCGTCGAGATCTGGCAGGCCAACGCGGGCGGTCGCTACCGCCACGTGAAGGACACCTACTTTGCCCCGCTCGATCCGAACTTCGGCGGCTGCGGCCGCACGATCACCGACGAGAACGGCTACTATGAGTTCCTGACCATCCGCCCCGGTGCCTACCCCTGGCCCAACCGTGGCAATGACTGGCGCCCGATGCACATCCACATGTCGGTCTTCGGCCATTCCTTCGGCCAGCGCCTGATCACCCAGCTCTACTTCGAGGGCGATCCGCTGATCGACCGCTGCCCGATCGCCGCGACGGTCAAGAGCCGCAGCCAGCTCGACCGCCTGGTCGCACCGCTGGACATGGCCAAGGCGCGTCCGATGGACTTCCTGGCCTACAAGTTCGACGTGGTCCTGCGTGGCCGTCGTCAGACCATGTTCGAGAACAAGCTGGAGGGGATGTAACTCATGGCACAACAACTCGACACGCTGCAGGAAACGCCCTCGCAGACCGCGGGCCCCTACGTCCACATCGGCTGCGTTCCGACCTTCGCCGGTCTGGAAGGCATCTACCCCGAGGACCTGGCCCTGTCGCCCATCGAAGATGGCGCCAAGGGCGAGATCATCGAGATCACCGGCCAGGTCTTTGACGGCACCGGCTGGGCGATGCGCGACGCGATGATGGAAAGCTGGCAGGCCGATGCCGCGGGGATCTACCCCGGGCAAGAGGGCGCCGACCCCAAGGTTTCCGGCTTCTGCCGCTTCACTGCGGACAAGGAGACCGGCTTCTTCACCCTGCGCACCGTCAAGCCCGGCGCGACCAAGGGCCGGGGCGGCATGGTGCAGGCGCCGCATATCTCGGTCTGGATCGTGGCGCGTGGCATCAACATCGGCCTGCAGACCCGCATCTACTTCGAGGATGAGGACAACTCTGCCGACCCGCTGCTGAACCGGATCGAACAGCGTCCCCGCGTGGACACGCTGATCGCCAAGAAGACTGCCGAGGGCAAGTACAGCTTCGACATCCGCCTGCAGGGCCAGGGCGAGACGGTCTTCCTGGACATCTGATGGCCCTCTGCTGATGGCCCGTTTCGTGCTGATCCATGGCGCCTGCCACACAGGCTGGTGCTGGCACCTCGTGATCCCCGAGCTTCTGGCTCGGGGACACCACGTGACCGCCCCCGACCTGCCCGGTCGCGGCGGCGACCCCCGCCCCCATTCAGACCTGACGCTCGAAGACTACGCCCGCACGGTGCTGGACCATGCCGAGCAACCCTCGGTGCTGGTCGGTCATTCCGCGGGCGGCTTCCCGATCTCGCGCGCCGCAGAGCTGGCGCCCTGGCGCGTGCAGCGGCTGGTCTACCTCTGCGCCTTCCTGCCCGAGAACGGGCGATCCCTGCTCGACATGGCCAATGCCTGGCCCGAGCCGCCGCTCAAGGGCATCGCCCGGCAGACCGCCGACCGCGCAGGCTACGAGATCGACGAGGCCGCCGACGATACCCGCTTCTACCACGGCCTGCCCGAGGAGCTGCGCGCAGAGGCCCGCACCCGCCTCGTGGCCGAGCCGATGCAGCCCCATACCCAACCGATTGCCCTGGGTGAAAACTGGCGTCGGACGCCGCGATCCTATATCCGCTGCTCCAACGACCTGACCATCTCGCCGGACGCCCAGGCCGAGATGGCGCAACGCTGTGACCCGAAGGACAGATACGACATGCCCACCGGACATTCCCCCTTCCTTGAAGACCCCGAGGGTCTCGCCGCCCTGCTGTCGCGCATCGCGGAGGACCTCTGATGGCCGGTTCCGTGCACGACAGCGCCGTCTACGCCAGGCTCTTCGACGCCGGAGAGGCCGGGCGGCTGTTCACCGACAGCGCCGAGGTGCGCTCGATGATCATCGTCGAGGGGGCGCTGGCGAAGGCGCAGGGCGCGCTTGGCATGATCCCCGAGGTCTCGGCCGCCTTCATCCAGCGCGCATCGCTGGAAATCCTGATCGACCCCGGTGCGCTGACCGCTGGCGTGGCGAAGAACGGCGTGCCGGTGCCCTCTCTGGTGGCCGAGTTCCGCAAGGAGATGCAGGCGCCGGAGCATGCGCAATATGTCCATTGGGGCGCAACCTCGCAGGACATCGCGGACACCGGGCAGATGCTGCGCCTGCGCCAGCTGCTGGCGCTCTGCGAGGACGGGCTGAAAGAGCTTCTGGGTGCGCTGGCAAAGCTGGCCTCGGACCATGCGGCGCTGCCGATGGCGGGGCGCACCTATGGCCAGTTCGCCACCCCGGTCAGCTTCGGCAGCCATGTCGCCGCCTGGGGCTGGCCGCTGCTGGACCTGCTGAAAGAGCTGCCCGCGCTGCGGGAAAGCTCCCTCTGGGTCTCCCTGTCGGGCGCTGCCGGCACGGGGGCCGAATTCGCGGGCAAGGGCGCCGAGTTGCGCGCCGCGCTGGCCGAGGGGCTGGGCCTGCGCGATCCGGGCCGCAGTTGGCACGCGGATCGCGGTCCGGTGCTGCGCATTGCCGCCTGGCTGGCGCGCATGGCGCAATGCCTTGGCAAGATGGGCGACGACCTGATCCTGATGGCGCAAAGCTCGGCCTCCGAGGTCAAGCTGTCGGCCTCGGGCGGCTCGTCCACCATGCCGCAGAAGCAGAACCCGGTGCAGCCCTCGGCCCTGCTGGCGCTGGCGCGACAGGTCATGGGGTTGAAGGCCGTGATGGACGGTGCGGGCATGCCGCGACAGGAACGCGATGGTGCCGCATGGTTTACCGAATGGCTGGTCTTCCCGCAGCTCTGCCTCTCTGCCGCCGCCGCGCTGACCACGGCCCGCGCCGCGGTGCCCGGCCTGACGCCCAAGGCCGAAGAGATGCGCGCCGTCTTCACCGAGGCCCGCGGCCTGCTGCACGCCGAGGCGCTCTCGTTCCGGCTGGCCGGGCAGATGCCCCGCCCCGAGGCCCAGGCAAAGGTCAAGGAGCTGGCCCAGCAGGTGCTGGCCACCGGCCGCCCGCTGGGAGAGCTGGCCGCCGAGGCGCTGCCCGATCTCGACCTCTCGGGCCTGTTCACCCCCGAGGAACAGATGGGCGACGCCCCTGCCAACGCCCGCGCCTTCGCCGCAGCCGTCGCGGCAATCTGACCGCAGGATCGGACCGCGCGGCGGGCACCGTCGTTTCCGCAATTGACCCCGGGCGCGCCTCTTGCCTAGCTGGCGGCGCGCCCGACCGGCGCACCTGAAGGAGCGCCGATGATCCCCCCCGCCCCCACGCCCAAGGCGTCCAGCCGTCTGCCCCGCCTCGTCATCCTGCTGACGGTGGTGATCGAGGCCATGGGCGTCGGCGTGATCTTCCCGGTCATGCCCGACCTGCTGAGGGAGATCCTCGGCGCCACCCTGTCCGAGGCCGCGCTCTGGGGCGGCGTGCTGATCACCGCCTTCGCCGTGACACAGTTCCTCTGCGGGCCGCTGATCGGCAACCTCTCGGACGCCTTTGGCCGGCGCCGGGTGGTGCTGGTGGCGCTGGCGGTGATGGGACTGGACTACGTCATCATGGCGCTGGCGCAGGACATCTGGCTGCTGCTGGCAGGCCGCCTCGTCGCCGGGGCGACGGCGGCGGTGGTCGCCACGGCCAGCGCCTACATGGCCGACATCTCGAAAGGGTCCGAGAAGGCGCGCAACTTCGGCCTGGTGCAGGCCTGCTTCGGCATGGGCTTCGTGCTGGGCCCGGCCCTTGGCGGGCTGGTCGCGGGCTTCGGCGTGCGCGCGCCCTTCTGGGTGGCGGCAGTGCTCTGCCTGATCAACTTCCTGATGGCGCTGACCGTGCTGCCCGAGAGCCTGCGCCCCGAGGCCCGCCGCGCCTTCGACCCGCGCCGCGCCAATCCGCTTGGCGCCCTGCGCGCCGCCAGCCGCCTGCCGGGACTGAAACCGCTGCTGGCCGCCTATCTGCTCTACCTCATCGGCATGCATGTCTACGGCGTCATCTGGGCCTATTTCACCCAGGCGCAATTCGGCTGGGAGGTCACCCTGGTCGGCCTGTCGCTGACCATCTACGGCGTGGCGCTGGCGGTGGTGCAGGCGGTGCTCTTCGGTCCGCTCTACCGCCGCCTAGGCCCCCGCACCACGGTGCTGGCGGGGATGTGGATCAACACCGGCTTCTTCGCCGCCCTGACGGTGATCAAGAGCGGCACGCTGACCCTCGTCATGACCCCCTTCACCGCGCTCGGCGAAATCAGCCAGCCCGCGATGTCCGCCATCGCCAGCGACGCCGCCCCGGAGGATGCCCAGGGAGAGCTGCAGGGCGTGCTCTCGTCACTGCAGGCCATCGCGATGATCGTCACGCCGCTGCAGATGACGTCGATCTTCCGCGTCTTCACCGCCGAGGACGCTCCGCTCTACCTGCCCGGAGCCCCCTTCGGCGCCTCGGCCCTGCTGATGCTGCCCGCCATGGTGCTGATCGCCCTGCACGTGCCGCGCCGGGGGGCCGTTTCCGCCGGCTAATTCCGACCAGAGGAATTCTATTTCGCAATTAGGTCAAACGCGCTACCAATGTCCCTGACAGCCAGAGGGGAGCTTTGAATGCAGACGATCAGGGCGGCGATCTGCCGGGAATACAACGCACCGATGACCATCGAAGAGGTCCGCCTGCGCGCGTCCGAGATGGGCGAGGTCGAGGTTGAAGTTGAGGCGGTGGCGATCTGCCACTCCGACATCTCGTTCTGGCAGGGCGGTTTCGGCGGCGCCGTGCCGGCGGTCTTCGGCCACGAGGCGGCGGGCCGTGTCACCGCCATCGGCGCGGGCGTGCAGGGGGTGAAGGTCGGCGATGCGGTCTGCGTCACCCTGATCCGCGCCTGCGGCCATTGCGACTGCTGCGGCTCGGGCCAGCCGACGATCTGCGAGACGCCCCATGATCCCGTGGGCCAGAGCCCGATCAGCCTGCCCGACGGCACGCCGGTGATGCAGGCCATGGCCTCCGGCGCCTTCGCCGAGAAGATGGTGGTGGACCAGAGCCAGGTGGTGACCATCCCCGATGACATGCCGATGGATGCGGCCTCGCTGATCTCCTGCGGGGTGATCACCGGGGTCGGTGCCGCTGTCTATGCCAGCGAGATCCGCGCCGGCGACGACGTGGTGGTGATCGGCGCGGGGGGTGTCGGCCTCAACGCCATCCAGGGCGCGCGGATTGCCGGTGCCCGGCGCATCGTCGCCGTCGACCTGGTGGACGAGAAGCTGGAAGCGGCGAAGGAATTCGGCGCCACCGACGTGGTCAGCGCCGAGGGCAAGCCCTGGGGCGCAGTGAAGAAGATCCTGGGCCGGGGCGCCGATGCCGTGCTGGTCACCGTCGGCGTCGGCGCGGTCTACGACATGGCGCCGCGCTACCTTGCGCGGGGCGGCAGGATCGTCATGGTGGGGATGCCGCATGGCAATGTCACCTCCAGCTACTCGCCGCTGATCATGGCGGACGCCGGTCAGGGCATCGTCGGATCGAAGATGGGCAACGTGGTGATCAAGCGCGACATCCCCTGGATGATCGACATGTACCGCCAGGGCCGCCTGAAGCTGGACGAGCTGATCTCGGGCCGCTGGCAACTGGACCAGATCAACGAGGCGATCGCCGACACGCTGGAGGGCCGCGCCCGGCGCAACGTGATCGTGCTGAAATAGGCCCGAGGGGGGCCGCTTCCTTGTGAAACTGAGCGACCTCGAGATCATCGTCACCGCCCCGCCGGCCCCCGGCTGGGGCGGGCACTACTGGATCCTGGTCAAGCTGACGACCGCCTGCGGCATCACCGGCTGGGGCGAGGTCTATGCCGCCTCGGTCGGCCCCGAGGCCATGCGGGCGGTGATCGAGGATGTCTTCGCCCGCCACATGCAGGACGAGAACCCCGAGAACATCGAGCTGATGTTCCGCCACGCCTATTCCGCCGGGTTCACCCAGCGGCCCGACCTGACGGTGATGGGCGCGTTTTCCGGGCTGGAGATCGCCTGCTGGGACATCCTCGGCAAGGCGCGCGGGCGGCCGGTCTGGGCGCTGCTTGGCGGGATGATGAACCAGCGTATCCGCTGCTACTCCTACCTCTACCCCCTGCCGCACCACGATATTTCCGCCTTCTGGACCAGCCCGGCCATGGCCGCCGACAGTGCCCGCGATCTGGTGGCGCGGGGCTATACGGCGGTGAAGTTCGACCCGGCGGGGCCCTACACGATCCGGGGTGGGCATATGCCGGCGCTGTCGGACCTGTCGCTGTCGGCGCGCACCTGTGCCGCCGTGCGCGAGGCCGTCGGCACCCATGCGGACCTGCTGTTCGGCACCCATGGGCAGTTCACCGGCGCAGGCGCGCTGCGCATGGCCCGCGCCATCATGGATTACGATCCACTCTGGTTCGAAGAGCCCGTGCCGCCGGATGACCTGTCGGGGCTGGCAGAGGTCTGCCGCGCCTCGGGCCTGCCCGTCGCTACCGGAGAGCGTCTGACCACCCTGCCCGAGTTCCGCGCCGCGCTGGACGCCGGGGTTGCGATCCTGCAGCCTGCGCTCGGTCGCGCCGGCGGGATCTGGGAAGCGCGCAAGATCGCCGTGCTGGCGCAGAGCTACGGCGCACAGATCGCGCCGCATCTCTATGCAGGTCCGGTGGAATGGGCGGCGAACCTGCACATGGCCGCGACGATCCCCAACCTGCTGATGGCCGAGACCATCGAGACGCCCTTCCACGACGCCCTCATCAGGGGCGCGATCGGGGTCGAGGAAGGCCATGTCAGCCTGTCCGATGCGCCGGGGCTGGGCATCGAGGTCGACGAGGCGCTGGCCCGCGCCCATCCCTTCGACGGCGACCACCTGCACCTGCAGATGCAGGAAGCCCCCTGCCGCTATGACGGGGACAACGCCTTTCAGGGCGGGGCGCCGCGCGACGGCTAACAGGCCGGCTCAGGTGGCAGTGGCGGCTTCCTTCGGCAGCAGGCGGCGGTGGATCTGTGCCACCAGCACACCGCAGGCCAGCATGGCAAGGCCGCCCTGCAACTCGGCGCCAAGGCCGTGCCCGGCGGTCCCGATCTCGGCGGTCAGCAGGAAGCACATGTTCGAATCGAGGCCGAAGGGCGCGCTTTGGGGATGCGCCCTCAGCACCGCGCCACAGGCGATGAAGGGCAGCGCCAGCAGGTAGAGGCCCAGTTCCCCCAGCCCTGCATCTCCCAGCCCCAGATGGTCCCCGGCCAGCCGGTAGGCGATGGCCGCCGCAATGCCGATCGCGGTGGCGGGCGGCAGGTAGCGGATCAGCGGGCGGGGGTTCGGCATGGCCCCCATCAGAGTGGAGAAGACCGTCAGCGACAGGGCGGCGGACATGGCCCAGAACTGACCCGTCGACAGCAGCGCCACCAGCCCCGCCCCCGAAAGCAGCATGGCCAGCGCCCCATTGCGCAGGGCGCGCGGACCGCCGTGGTTCAGTCGCAGCGGCAGCTTCTCGTCCCGGCGGGGGGTGAAGGCGAAGGTGGCGAGGGTCACCGCGACCACCCCGATCAGCGTGCACCAGACCCGGTCGACCGCCAGTACCCAGGGGTCGTTCGGCGTCGCCACGGCGGGCAGGATCACCACCCCCAGGGTGATCGCCGCCATCAGGGCGCCGTAGGAATAGACGGTGCCGATCCAGAAGGCCGCCGCCGTGCCGACCCCGACGCCAAGGGCGAATCCGGCGACCAGCAGAACCGGGTTATCCAGGTGGGTCAGCATCAGCAGGCCCAGCCCGGCCCCCGCCATGGTGCCCAGCACCCGCAGCACGGCGCGGATCACCAGATCCTGCCGGGCCGGCTGGCTGACCACCCAGACCGGCATCGCCGCCCAGAAGGGATGGCTGAGCCCCAGCATCCAGGCCAGCCCGAGCGCCGCCGCAACCGCCAGGAAGAGCTGCAACGCGCGTCCGCGCCAGGGGGGCTGATCTGTCATGGAAGAGGTCCTTCGTGCCGTTCGCTGCCGCCATATCCCTCCCGCGCCGGGGGGAGAAGTGCAGCCAC
>NZ_AFPM01000120.1 GCF_000220565.1 Oceanicola sp. S124
GACCCGAAGATGACCGACGACCAGATGCCCGCGGAAGAGGTGCAGGACGAGACCGCCGCCGAAGGCGAGGCGCCGCCGCGCGACAGCCTCTTCGAGGCGCCGCCGCTGGCCGAGCAGGAGCGCATGGTCGAAGCCATCCTCTTCGCCTCGTCCGAGCCGGTCTCGATCCCCGACCTGAACGCCCGCCTGCCGCATGGCTGCGACGGTGCCGTGGCGGTCGAGAACCTGCGCAAGCGCTACGAGGGCAGGGGCGTGCGCGTGGTGCGCGTGGCCGAGGCCTGGGCGATCCGCACGGCGCCCGACCTCGGCTACCTGATGCAGAAGGAAACCGTCGAGACCCGCAAGCTGAGCCGCGCGGCGATCGAGACGCTGGCCATCATCGCCTACCACCAGCCCGTCACCCGCGCCGAGATCGAAGAGATCCGCGGTGTCTCGGTCTCGCGCGGGACGATCGACCTGCTGCTGGAACTGGAGTGGATCCGCTTCGGCCGCCGCCGCATGACCCCGGGCCGCCCGGTGACCTTCGTGGTCACGCCCTCGTTCCTCGATCACTTCGGGCTGGAGAGTCCGCGGGATCTGCCGGGCCTCAAGGACCTGCGCGCCGCCGGCCTGCTCGACAGTCGCCCGCCGCCGGGCCGCCTGGGCGAGGACGAGGACCGCGAGGCCGACGAGGAACAGGCCGAGATGTTCGAGGACGACGACTAGCTCTCACCTCTGCGTGACGGCGGCTGAAATCGCCGCCGCGCCGTGCTAGGGTGCGCAGGTGAAAGCGAGGGGATTTCCCATGGACGGCCTGTTCCGCATGATCTTCAACCGCCTGCTGCGCAAGGGCATGAACGCCGGGATCGACCGTGTGGCGCGCGATGACCCGAAGGCGCGTCAGCGTGCGCGGCAGGGTAGGAAGATGGCCCGCAACGCCCGTCAGGCGCAGCGGGTGATCCGCCGTCTGGGCAAGTTCTGAGGCCTCAGGTCGCGACCCGGCGCGGGGCCAGGCATTCCGCCAGCCCGATGCCGCAGCAGAGCGCCGAGATCATGGTGCACCAGGCCAGCCCGCCCGCCTCGTATGGCAGGCGGAAGCTCAGCGCGCCGCCCAGCACCGCCAGGTAGGTGACCGAGGAATTCAGCCCCAGGATCGCGCCCCGCTGCCGCGCATCCAGCCCCGCAAGGCGGCTGACGACGAAGTTCAACCCCAGGTGCTGGATCACGCCCCAGAGGATCGCCAGGGCCGACAGCAGGGCGAAATGCGCCACGCCGGCGCTCATCGCGAGGTAGACCAGTCCCAGCCCGCCGAAGGAGAGCGCCCCGGCCAGGTGCTGCGGCAGGCGGTCGAGGTAGCGGTCGAGGAAGCTCGACAGACCGAAGCCGACGCCATAGCAGAGCGTGACGAAACCGGCGGCATCAGTGCCCCGGCCCAACCCCTCGGCGACATGGGCCCCGATGAAGGCATAGGTGCCATAGAAGGCGGTCATCAGAAGCCCCGCCGCCATCAGCCCGCGCCCGATGCCCGGCACCCGCAGGGCGGTCAGCGGTGTGCTGGCGCTGCCAACGGTGCGCACGGACAGGTCGGTGCGGCGCAGGGCGATGTAGAGCAGGCTCATGCAGGCCAGCAGCGCCACGTAGACCGCCCTCCAGCCCGCCCATTCGGCCAGGAAGCCCGAGCCGGCCACGCCCGCCACCAGCGCCAGCGTCCAGCCCGACAGCACGATCCCCATCGAGCGTTTCTCTTCGCCCTCGGGGCCCAGCTCCGGCGCCAGCGCGTAGATCGCCGGGATCGCCATGCCAGCGCCAAGGCCGCCGACAGCCTGGAACAGCACCAGCGTCCACTTGCCCGGCGCGAAGATCGAGCCGATCAGCGAGAGCAGCAGCAGAAGCAGCGCCTGCATCAGCGCCGGTCCGGGGCCGATGCGATCAGCACGCGGGGCCAGCAGCAGCGCCGAAAGCGCCGTGGTGCCGCCATAGGCTGCCGCTGCCTGCAGGATCTCGGCCGGGTCGCCGCCGAGGTCACGCGCCACGGCGGCGGTGATCGGGGCCAGCACCATGGAATTGGCCCCGACAACGGCAATCGCGCCGGTCATCAGGGCAAGGGGCTTGGTCATCACGGGCATGGGTCTTGCGGTCTTTCAGTCCTCAGGGCGCGGCGAAATGCTTCGACAGCTTCAGCCCCTGGCCCTGGTAATTCGAGGCGATATCCGCGCCGTAGAGCATTTCCGGCCGCTCTGCCATGGTCTCGAAGACCAGCCGCCCGACGACCTGCCCGTGTTCCAGCACGAAGGGGGCCTCGTGGCAACGCACTTCCAGCACCCCGCGCGACCCGGCGCCGCCCGCCTCGGCATGGCCGAAGCCGGGATCGAAGAACCCGGCGTAGTGGACACGGAATTCGCCGACCATGGCCAGGTAGGGCGCCATCTCGGCGGCATAATCGGGGGGGATGGTCACGGCCTCACGGCTGACGAGGATGTAGAAGGCGCCGGGATCGAGGATGATCTGGCGGTCTTCGGTGCGCACCGTCTCCCAGAATTCGCGCGGGTCGTACTGCCCGATACGGTCGAGGTCGATCACCCCGGTGTGCGGCTTGGCGCGGTAGCCGACAAGACGGTCCGGCCCGGGCGAGAGATCGACCGAGAAGCCGAGGCCCTGTTCGATCACGGCCGTGCCGTCGACCAGCGGCGTCTGGGCATGCAGCGCCCGCAGGGCGTCATCGGACAGCGTTGCCTGACCGGCACGGAAGCGGATCTGGTTCAGCCGCATGCCGGGCCGCACCAGCACCGAGAAGCTGCGCGGGCAGATCTCGGCATAGAGCGGGCCGGTGTAGCCGGCGGGGATGCGGTCGAACTCGGTGCCCTCGTCGGTGATCAGCCGGGTCAGCAGGTCCAGCCGCCCGGTCGAGCTTTTGGCGTTCGCCATGGCGGCGACATGGGCGGGCAGGGCAAGGCTTTCCATCAGCGGCACGACGTAGACGCAGCCCTTCTCCAGCACCGCCCCCTCGGAGAGGTCGACGCGGTGCATCTCGAACTCGGCCAGCCGGTCGGCGACGCTGCGGCCCTTCCCGGCAAGGAAAGAGGCCCGGACCCGCCAGGCGGTGGTGCCAAGCCGCAGATCCAGGCTGGCCGGTTGCACCTGCGCCTCGGTGATCGCCGGGCTGCCGGAGATCTCGCCGGCGGCGATCATGCGTTTCAGATGCTGGCTGGGCAGGATGCCGGTCATGCTTGGTCCTTCGCTCGTCAGAGGTCACCCGGCGGTGCTCTCTCGAAAGCGGAGGGTAGAACCTGAAACCATCGAAGGGAAGGAGGAAGACATGCCGACGCGGGAAGAGAGTCCCGCGTCAGGCATGATCCTTGGAGGAAGTGGTCGGGCTAGCAGGACTCGAACCTGCGACCTTCCGTCCCCCAGACGGACGCGCTACCAGGCTGCGCTATAGCCCGACGGTTCGCGCTTTCTATCCGATCTGCGGGTGAGGGCAAGGGGTTTTTCCGACCGCCGCGCGGGAATTTTTCAGCGATCCCCGGGACGATGGCCGGGGCCATGAAACGCTCGGGAAAACGGCCGCGATGCCTCAGCCGAGGCCGGGCAGCCGGCGGGCCAGCGCGACGGCGCGGGCGGCCTGTGCGGCGGGCAGGGGGGCGCTGCGTGCGGCGAGTCGCGCCAGAACGCCGGGGGCAACGTCGATGGCGTCATCCTCGGGGTCTTCGGGAATCACCGGGCGGGAGAGGGGCTGGGCCGCTGGCTCGGGCACAGCGGCGATGGCCCCGGCTTCCGGGGCGTCGGTCTCTGCCGTGTCGGGGGTTTCGAGGTCGGAGAAGAGATTGACCTCTTCGCCCGGTTCTTCGGTCCCCTGCGAGGGTGGCTCGGTGCCGTGACCCGCCACGATGGCTCCCTCGCCCGACCCCGCAGCAAGCGGCCCGGCTTCGGAGCCATCCGGCGGGGTCATCTTGCCAAGAGCCTCGGTGGGTATCACCTCGGGCGCGGCGGGAAGCGGGGCGGGCTCGGTCGCGGCGGTCGGAGCCTTGCGCGGCTTGAGCTGCACGATCTCGGCTTCCAGCGGCACGGCAAGGTCTTCCAGCGGCGGCGACATGGCCGCGACATGAGAGGTGCCCCGGTCGCGCAGCAGCTTCTGCACGCCCTTGATGGTCATCCCCTCTTCGTGAAGCAACCGCTTGATTCCGCCCAGCAATTCCATGTCGGCAGGGCGATAGTACCGGCGCCCGCCGGCGCGTTTTACCGGCCGGACCTGGCTGAACTTGCTTTCCCAGAAGCGCAGCACATGGGCCGGGGTCTCCAGCCATTCGGCGACCTCGGAAATGGTGCGGAACGCATCTGCGGACTTCGACATGGGGAAGGGCCTCAGCCCTTGTTGCCGTCGGCCACGCGATCCTTCATCAGGTGCGAGGGACGGAAGGTCAGCACGCGGCGCGGGTTGATCGGCACTTCCTGCCCGGTCTTCGGGTTGCGGCCGACGCGGGCGGCCTTCTCGCGCACCGAGAAGGTGCCGAAGGAAGAGATCTTCACCTGCTCGCCGCGCACCAGCGCATCGGACATGTGGTTCAGAACGGATTCGACGAGCTGCGCCGAGTCGTTCCTCGACAGACCGACCTCGCGGAAGACGGCTTCGCTCAGATCCATTCGGGTCAGTGTCGTTTCACTCATCGCCGGTCCCTTTCTGGTTGAAGCGAGCATAGGCGCGCGCGTTTTTCCGAGTCAATATTAACGGTTTGCCAAGCCCTGTTGATCCCGGGGCAGTTTACCAGCGCAACACCACGGATCCCCAGGCCAACCCGCCGCCGATGGCCTCGGTGACCAGCAGCTGGCCGGGCTGGATGCGGCCCTCGGCGACGCCGACGGAAAGGGCCAGCGGGATCGAGGCGGCAGAGGTATTGCCATGGTCCTGGACGGTGACGATCACCTTCTCCATCGGCAGGCCCATCTTCTTGGCGGTGCCCTGGATGATGCGGATATTGGCCTGGTGCGGCACGATCCAGTCGACGTCATCCGCCGTCAGCCGGGCCTTTTCCAGCGCCTTCTCGGCGGTCTCTGCCAGCTTGCCGACCGCCTGGCGGAAGAGCGGGTTGCCCTGCATCCGCAGCTTGCCCGCCTGGCCGGTCGTCGAGACACCGCCGTCGACATAGAGCATTTCGCGATAGCGTCCGTCCGAATTCAGGTCGACCGACAGGATGCCGCGATCATCGGGAGACCCCGATCCAGTCCGGGCTTCCAGCACCAGCGCCCCGGCACCATCGCCGAAGAGCACGCAGGTCGACCGGTCGGTCCAGTCCATGATGCGCGAGAAGGTCTCGGCGCCGATCACCAGCACGCGCTCGGCCTGTCCCGACAGGATCATGCCGTTGGCATTGGCGAGGGCAAAGATGAAGCCGGCGCAGACCGCCTGCACGTCGTAGCCGAAGCCGCTCTCCATCCCCAGGCCTTCCTGGACCATCGTCGCAACGGATGGGAAGGTCAGGTCGGGGGTCGAGGTGGCGACGATCACGCAGTCGATGTCCGAGGCGGACAGCTCTACCATCTCCAGCGCCTTGCGGGCGGCGCGGACGGCCAGTTGCGAGGTGGTCTCGCCCTCGGCGGCGAAGTGGCGGCGCTCGATCCCCGAGCGCGTGCGAATCCATTCGTCCGTGGTGTCGAGGGTCTTCTCGAACTCGGCATTGGGGACCACGCGGTCCGGAAGGTAGTGTCCGATACCCGTTGCCACTGCGCGAATAGTCATGCGTTCCCCGTCCCTCGTTCCGCGGCATCCTGTGCCAGCGAAACGGCGGATGCAACCCGTGCCGCGATCTTCTCCTGGAAGCCGCTGGCTGCAAGCTGATAGGCCAGTTTGATCGCGGCGGAAACCCCCATGGCGTCTGCGGAGCCATGGCTTTTCACCACCGGACCGTTCAGCCCGAGGAAGACGCCGCCGTTGACCCGGCGCGGGTCGATGCGCTTTTGCAGGCGGCGCAGCGAGGTCAGCGCCAGCAGCGCGGCAAAGCGCGACAGGGGCGAGAACTTGAAGGCTTCCTTGAGGAAATCACCGATCAGCGAGGCCGTGCCCTCGCCGGTCTTCAGCGCGATGTTGCCGGTGAAGCCATCGGTGACGATGACGTCGCAACGCTGGCCGGGAATGTCCCCGCCCTCGACGAAGCCGACGAAATCGAAGTTGGCGTTCTCGGCCGCGCTCTCGATCAGCTCATGGGCGACCTTCAGCTCGGGCCGGCCCTTGTGCTCTTCGGTGCCGACGTTCAACAGGCCGATGCGCGGGCGTTCCAGCCGCATGCCGTTACGGGCATAGGAGGCGCCCATCAGCGCATATTGCAGCAGGTCCTTTTCGTCGGCGCGGATATCGGCGCCGACGTCGAGCATCACGTTGAAGCCCTGGGGATTGCGCGATGGCCAGAGCACCGCGATGGCGGGGCGGTTCACCCCGGGCAGCTTGCGCAGCCGCATCATCGACAGCGCCATCAGCGCGCCGGTGTTGCCGCAGGACACGCAGACTTCTGCCTCGCCCTCGCGCACCGCATCCAGAGCCGACCACATGGAGGTGGCCTTGCCGTGGCGGACCACCTGGCTGGGCTTGTCCGCCATGGTGACCACGTCGGTGGCATCGCGGATTTCGACCCGCCCGGCCAGCTGCTTGCGGCGCGCCACAAGGCGCCCCAGCTCTTCGGCAGGGCCATGCAGGATGAAGTCGATGTCAGGGTTCTTGCGCGCGGAGCGCGCCATGCCGGCAACCACGGTGGCCGGGCCCCGATCGCCGCCCATGGCGTCGATCGACAGCTTCACGCGTCGCGAAACGGTGAGGCCGGGCCGGGAGCCGTCCCTGTCCTGGTCTGACGGATCAGTCGCGGTCATTTAGGACGCACGCCCCCGGCATTCACGGGCTCAGGCCGCGTCTTCGTCCAGATCGACTTCGTTGGCCGATGCCACCACTTCACGGTCGGCATAGTGGCCGCAGGAAGGGCAGACGTGGTGCGGACGCTTCAGCTCGCCGCAGGACGGGCATTCGTTGGGGTTCGCAGCCGTCAGCGCGTCGTGTGCGCGGCGATTGTTGCGGCGCGACTTGGAGACTTTGTTCTGTTGGACAGCCATGTCACAACCTATCGTATTCGGGGGCCCGTGCTTAAGCACCAGGCCCGGTTTCTCGTGGATGCGAGGCTCTTAGTCGGTGCAGCCCACAGCATTCAACCCAAAATTCGGATGGAGGCGCGAAAATACTGCGAAAATCGTACCACGCAACCGATTCCTTGCGGGTATGATCCTTGCCGCGCGCCTCGTCAATCCTTGTCCGGTGGTGTCGGGGCCCTGACGGCGCCCGATCTCCGGTCCGGCGCTACTCCTTGTCGGGCTCGCCGGCGCCATCCTTGCGGCGGGCGGCCAGCAGGTCGGCCAGATTCGCCATCGGACGGGCGTCCTCGTCGGTCATTGCCCTGCGGCCCGGCTCGGTGATGGCGGAGACTTCCATCTCGGCCCCCCTCGGCCCGCGGATAGAGGGGCAGGGCCAGCGCCAGCGCCTCGGCCATGACCTCGGCCGGGTCGATATGGCTGCCCAGTTGCTCCAGCGACTCGTCCTCGGGCATCTCGATCTCGTCCTCTTCGGTCTGCGCCTCGGGCAGGACCGGCATGAAGCGGCGCGTCACGTTTTCTTCGATGCGCGTGGTCACCGGGGCCAGCGTGACGGAACAGGGTTGCACCACGGTCGCGCCGAGACGCCCGGTGAGCAGCCAGTCGTTCTTGCCGGCGGCCTTCAGCTCGCCCCGGAACGAGACCTTGCGCAGGGCGAGCAGGTCGAGCGCCTCGGCGAGGGCGGCGGTCTCGGCGGCTTCGGGCGCAATCGAGAAGGCGGTCGGATGCGACTTGGGCAGCGATGCCACGGCGAGGGCAGTGGGAGAGGGGGCGCTCATGAGGACCTTTCTTGCTTTCTTGCGGCGGACGGGTTCGTTATGTAAGCGAGGTAGAAGCCTGAGGACTGGAAAACAAGAGGGGCAGGATGGGGCAGAAAGTCAAAGCAGCGAGCCGGATCGTGGCACTTGCGGCCGTGATCGGCCTCTCGGCCTGTACCGCCCAGTACCGCAATCACGGCTACATGCCCGAACCCGATCAGCTGGAACAGGTGGTCGTGGGCGTCGATACCCGCGATACGGTGCTGGACGTGATCGGTGCCCCGACCACCGCAGGCGTGCTGGACGGCGGCGATTACTACTACATCCGCAGCCGGGTGAAGCGCTTCGCCTACAAGCGTCCCGAGGTGGTCGAGCGCACGGTGCTTGCGATCAGCTTCGACAGCCGTAACGTGGTCAGCAACATCGAGACCTTCGGGCTGCAGGACGGCCAGGTGGTGCGCCTGCAAAGCCGTGTGACCAGCTCGTCGAACCAGGACAAGACCTTCATCCGGCAGCTTCTGGGCAATATCGGCCGCTTCGACGCAGCGGGGATCATCGGCGGCGAGTGACCGCGCCGGGGGCTGCGCGGCGCCTCTTCGCGGCGCGCCCCTTGCAGATGTCACGATCCGGTCACATCTGGCATGATATCGGGGCGGAAACCTTTCGCCGATGCTCGCCGGAGTGCCTGTCATGCCTGGTCTGAAGAAGGGGCGCTATGCCGCCCGTATCGCCGTAACCCCCGAAGACATAGAGGCGGCGCAACGGCTGCGCGCCCTCTGTTTCCTCGGCAGCGCCGATCTTCCCGATGCCGACCGTTTCGACCAGGTCTGCGCCCATATCCTCGTCGAGGATCAGCGCGACGGCACCCTGGTGTGCTGTTTCCGCATGCTGCCGTTGGCGGCGGGGGCCGAGATTTCGCGCTCCTACTCGGCGCAGTACTACGAGCTGTCAGGCCTGGAGAGCTTCGAGGGCCCGATGGTCGAGATGGGCCGCTTCTGCATCCATCCCGAGCGTCGCGACCCTGATATCCTGCGCGTCGCCTGGGGCGCGATGACCGCCTATGTCGACCGCAACGGGGTCGAGATGCTGTTCGGCTGTTCCTCCTTCAAGGGCACCGATGCCGAGGCCTACCTGGATGCCTTCGCCATGCTGAAGGAACGGCACCTGGCGCCGAAGCGCTTCCTGCCGCGGGTCAAGGCGCCGAAGGTCTTCCGCTTTGCCCAGAAGTTGCGGCGCAAGCCCGACGCGAAGCGCGCCATGCTGGGCATGCCGCCGCTGCTGCGCACCTACCTGCTGATGGGGGGCTGGGTCTCGGACCACGCGGTGGTCGATCCCAAGATGAACACCCTGCATGTCTTCACCGGCCTCGAGATCGGTGCCATCCCGCCCGCCCGCAAGCGCCTGCTGCGCGCGGTCGCGGGCTGAGGCAGGTGAGGGCCGTTCCGGCTCAGCGATAGTCCCGCCCGGCGCGGGGATTGTAGACCGGCAGCGCGAGGTTGCGCAGCACCGCCGCGCCGCGCAGGGCGAAAACCACCGCGAAACCGGCCGCCGCGGCCAGAAAGCGCGTCTCTCCGGCACCGAGCACCATCACCGTGGTGAAGGCGCCGAGGGCGGCGGCAGTGACATAGACTTCGCGCTTCAGGATGATCGAGGGCTCCTGGCCAAGCGTGTCGCGGATGATCCCGCCGACGGTGCCCGAGAACACCCCCATGACCACGGCGATGATCCCGGCCGTGCCGTGATCCAGCGCCTTCAGCGTGCCGGCGGTCACCGCGAATCCCAGCCCGAAGGCGTCGAGCCAGAGGATCACCTTCATGCGCGACTGGAACGAACTGGCGGTGAAATGCAGGAAGACCGCCACGCCCAGGCAGAGGGTCAGCGGGAAGGGATCCTCGATCCAGAACACCGGCACCCCCAGCAGGAGGTCGCGCAGCGTGCCGCCCCCGACCCCCGTCGCGGCGGCGAACCACATGAAGCCGAAGATATCCATCTGCTTGCGCGAGGCCACCAGCGCCCCCGTGGTGGCAAAGACCAGCGTCGCCAGCACGTCGGCGGCAAAGAGAAGCGGTTGGTCGATCATGTCAGGCTCCGGTCGGCTTGGGCGCAGCTAACGCGATGCGGTCGCCACTGCCAAGCCCCGGCTCTGTCGGCGCCCTCGCCGTCCGCCTCCGGCGGCAGTATTTCCGGCCTCAGGATGGGTAGGGGCCCTCTGCTGTTATCCGACGGCTGAAAATACTGCGGGGGGAGGCGCAGCCGGGGGGCAGAGCCCCCTCACGCCCTCCAAGTCCGCTTGACGCCGACCCGCCGCCTGATTAGCTGCGCGCCATGGCACAGGCACCCCTTCTCCAGCTTTCGCAGATCTCGCTCACCTTTGGCGGCGATCCGGTTTTCGACGACCTTTCCCTCTCGGTCCAGCCAGGGGACCGGGTGGCGCTTGTCGGGCGCAACGGCTCCGGCAAGTCGACCCTGATGAAGGTCATGGCCGGGTTGGTCGAGGCGGACCGGGGCGAGGTCGTGCTCTCTCCCGGCACCTCGGTCGGCTACATGGAGCAGGAGCCCGACATGTCCGGCTTCGCGACCCTTGGCGATTTCGCCACTTCGCAGCTGGATCTGGCCGAGCACTACAAAGTCGAGATCGCGGGCGAGGGGCTGAAGTTCGACCCCGCGCGCCCGGTAGAGACGGCATCGGGCGGCGAGCGCCGCCGCGCGGCGCTCGCCAAGCTGATGGCCGAGGCGCCCGAGCTGATGCTGCTGGACGAGCCGACCAACCACCTCGACATCGAGGCCATCGCCTGGCTGGAAGCCGAGCTGAGCCAGACCCGCACCGCTTATGTGCTGATCTCCCACGACCGCGCCTTCCTGCGCGCCCTGACCCGCGCCACCTTGTGGATCGACCGGGGCCAGGTGCGACGGCAGGAAAAGGGCTTCGAGCATTTC
>NZ_AFPM01000119.1 GCF_000220565.1 Oceanicola sp. S124
AGCCGGGATAGTCGCTGACCGCGTTCTCGGCGCCGACCATGGTGATGATCCCGTCGGCGGCGGTGCCGGTGCCCGAGGCCATCACCCGTCCGCCCTGCAGCGAGATGATGAAGAGCACCCGCTTGCCGGCGGCATCGGCCTCGGCCATGGCCGCGTCGATGTCCGCACCGACGCGGGCCGCCAGCTCCTCGGCCTCGGCGCGCAGGCCCAGCACCTCGCCCACGGTGCGGATCTTGGTCAGGATCGCGTCGCGGTCATAGCCCTGGGGCACCTCCTCGAAGGGGATGCCGGCCTTTTCCAGCAGCTCGACCGTCTCGGGCGGGCCCGCGCCCTCGTCGGTCAGGATCATGTCGGGCTGCACCGACAGCACCCCCTCGGGTGAAAGGCGGCGGATATAGCCGATGTCGGGCAGCAGCGTGGCCTCTGTCGGGAAGGTCGACGTGGTGTCGCGGGCGACCAGGCGGTGTTCCTGTTCCAGCGCGAAGACGATCTCGGTCACCCCGCCGCCGATCGAGACGATCCGGCTGGGGGTGTCTTGCGCCAGCAGGGGCAGGGAGGTCAGCGAGAGGGTCGCGACGGCGGCCACGGAGGCGACGAGGGAGCGGCGGGACAGGCTCATGCGGGCTCCTCCTGGGACAGGCGTGCGACTTCTTCTTCCACCAGGGCGCTCCAGGCGGCGTTGTGGTCGACCTCGGCGGTGCGATGGCCGAAGATCTGGGAGATCAGCGCGCCCTGGGCATCGAAGAATTCCAGCGAGATGGCCGGGCCGCGCCGGGCCGGTTTCTCGATCGCCCAGACTTCGGCGATGTGATCGCCGCGCAGGTGCATGTCGAAGCCGGGGTCGAGGACGTTCAGCCAGGGGCCCATGGTCTTGATCGGCCCGATCTGTCCCGAGAAGATCTGGACGCAGCCGGCATTGCCAACGAAGATCATCGAGGGGGTCCCGGTCTCGGCCAGCCGGTCGAGGATGCGCCCGACAGAGGCCACCGCGAGCGGCCGCGCCCAGGGCGCCCCGACCACCCGGTAGGCGCCGAGACGGTTGATGCCATGTTTGCGCATCAGCGCGGGGAACTTGTGGGTGTCGCCCATCTCGGCCCAGTCGGCGCGCAGCGCTGCGGCCACCTCGGGGCGCAGGATGGCGGCTTCGACGGGCGCGCGCGCGTCGGTCACCAGGCTGTCGGACTGGTCCTCGATCCGCAGCGCCTCGCGCAGGGCCTCCCAGCCGGAGGCCTCGGCCCCCTTGGGCAGGTAGATCTTGTGCACCGCGTCGCCGGCGGCATCGAAGACCTGGAAGGACAGCCGGATGCCGGCCTTGGTCTCGGCCACCACGGCGAAACCATGCACCCAGTGGCGGCGGAAGATGCGCAGGTCGATGCCTTGGCCCAGCACCAGCCCGGCGTGCTCGCCGGGGCGGTAGCCGCCGAAGGTGCCCTCGACCTCGCTGACGATACTGTCGTTGCGGGTCAGGGCCATGACCTCGCCCAGCGTCTCGACGCCCGGCAGCAGGGCGTCGGGATCCGCCGAGATCCGCACCACCCTGTCACCGTCGACGCGCGCTGCCAGCAGGTCCGCCTCCGATACGCCGAGGCTGGCGGCAAGGTCGCGCGGCCTCTGCGTCGTGTCGTCGAGAGCCTGCCGGATCTGTGCCGGGCTCGGTTTCTGGGGGGCGGTCTTCATGTGTCAGTTACCTCTTGAGGATCCCGCGAAAGGAGGAGGCTGGCACGAACGCAACACTGCGGAGCTGGCTGATATGGGCGTTGTTGACAGAATTACTCGGATAAAATAGGCGACGCAAGACCCTGCCGCCCGGGGGGACTTGCGGCCGGTGTCTCCTCCTTCGCGCCAGCCCTCAGGCCAGCTCTCCAACAACAACATCATAATGAGCCAGGGGATTCCCATGCCCGCACGTCACTCCGTGCGCGCGCTGCTTCTGTGCAGCGCCGCTCTTACCCTTCCCGTGTCCGCCTTCGCCCAGGAGGAGGCCGCGATCCTGCTCGCGCCGATCACCGTCGAGTCCAAGCGCGAGGTGCAGACCGATACCGCGCTATCCCAGACCATCGTCGATGCCGAGGAAATCCAGGATCGCCAGGCTGATACCATCGCCGACCTGATCGAAACTGCGCCGGGGGTGAACCTGATCAACGGTGGCTCGCCCGTCGGGTCGGGGATCAACATCCGCGGCTTCGGTGCCAATGGCACCTACGGCACCGACAGCAAGGTCGGCATTGTCGTTGGAGGCGCGACCAAGGGGTCCGAGGAGCTCTACCGGATCGGCACGCAGCTCTATACCGACCCCAGCCTCTACCGCGAAGCCGTGGTGTTGCGGGGCATGGGGGGCACGCTTGAATACGGTTCGGGCTACTTCGGCGGCCTGCTGATGCTCGAGCCGATCCAGGCGGCGGATCTGACCGGAGGCGAGCCGGGCGTGAAGCTGCGCCAGACCCTGCAGTATTCCTCGAACGGGGATGGCTTGGTCTCGTCCACAACCCTCGCCTGGCAGCCCAGTGAATGGGTCGAGTTCCTGGCAAACTACACCTGGCGCGACACCGGCACGCCAGAGGACGGCGACGGTGTCGCCCTGATGGACGAGGGGTCGGAGCTGCCGTCGTGGCTGATCAACAGCCGCGTCACCTTCGGCGACAGCGGCGAGCATCAGCTGAGCCTGCTGTTGTCCGAGACACAGAGTGAAGAGCTCGACGTGCCCTTCGACTCCTTCTCTTGGGATGGCACGCAACTGGGCAATGTCGACCGGGCCGTCGAAGATCGCACCGCCGTGCTGCGCTATGACTATGCTTCGCCGACGTCCAGCTTGCTGAACCTTCGTGCCGAACTCAGCTATTCCGATCAGTACATCGATGTCGACTACATTTCCGGGCCTCCGCTGGGTCTGAACGACACCGAGTATCGCTATGAGACCACCAAGTTTCTGGTGAAGAACACGGCCTATTTCGATGGTGCATTCGCCGCGCACGACCTGCGGACCGGCATCGAGGTCGAACGGCGCGAGCGCGTCGACTCGGCATCTTCGGCGCCTGGCGGCACGGACAGGCGCGTGTCGGTCTTCGTGGTTGACGACATCACGATGGGCGCGCTGACCCTGACTCCGCAGCTGCGGTACGTAACCCAGGATGTGGATGGCACGGACTATGGGTATGGCAGCTACGACAACACCGCGCTGATGGGGGGCGTGTCGGCGCTCTATGACCTTGGCGGTGGCTTCTCGGTGCTGGGCGGACTGCACTACAACGAGAACCTGCCGATCATCGACGATATCGCCGAAGCCACCGCGGACGAGATGATGACCACCTCGGAGAAGGCCACCACCATCGAGGCGGGGTTTGCCTATGAGGGCCGTGACCTGTTCGGGGAAGGGGACGCGCTGTCGTTCAAGGCCGTGGCCTACGATACCCACGTCTGGGACGTGACGTCTTACGGCGAACGGGTCGGCATGACGACCCTGCATTTTGACGCCGTTGATCTCTGGGGCGTGGAACTGGAAGCCAGCTACTCCATGCAGAACGGCATCTATGTCGATGCCAACGCCAACATTGCCCGGGGCCGCACCGAACGTGCGGGGAACCGCGCTGACTGGGCCGGCATTCCCAATGACGAGCTGCGGCTGACCCTTGGGCGCAAGTTCGGCGAAAAGCTGGATCTGTCGTGGGAAGCGGTGATGGCAAGCGATATGGACCGCAGCAGCACGCCGTCGGACGGCTACGTGGTGCACAACCTGCGCGCCACCTTCAGGCCGCAGACCGGCGTGTTCGAAGGGACAGAGCTTCGCGTCGGCATCGAGAACCTGCTGGACGAGGTCTACAAGCCCCATCTGGCGCAGCGGAACGCCCCGGGTCGGACGATCAAGCTGACCGTCGCCAAGACCTTCTGATCACCTCGGAAATCACGGCTCAGAGCCCCGCCGGACTGATACCGGCGGGGCTTTTCCATGGCCCGCTTTCATGAGGTATCTTCATGGCCCGTCGGTCGGCGTTTCACCTGATGTGATGGCTTCGCTGATCTGCAGCGGGGCAAGGCCCCTTCGGGGCGGGATGTGCAGGTCGCGTGACAGAAGTCTCATGTTGACAAGTGTGTCACTATGGCGGATGACGTTTCAAAGAGCGCGAGTCAGGAGGCCTCATGGCGGTGACAGCATTCATCAGGGGGCTTGCCCTCGTGTCCCTGGGGGTGGCCGGGGTTGGGGTGGCGCGCGCGGAAGAGAGTCCGCTGCCCGTCCACGTGGTCACGACGACGATCGTCGCGCCCGAACGCAGCTACCGGCTGACCGGAACGATCGAGGCGCTGGACAGCTACCCGGCAGGGTTCCGGGACGGTGGCCGGGTGATCTCGGTTGCGGTCGACGTGGGCGACGTGCTGCACGAGGGCGACGAGATCGCCCGGGTCGATCCGGCCCGCACCGACGCCAGCCTGCGCGCGGCCGAGGCCTCGCTGGTAGCGGCAAATGCCGCGCTGGATCAGGCCGAGCAGGCGCAGACACGGGCCGAAGGGTTGCTGGCGCGCGGTTCGGGCACCCAGGCCGAGCTTGACCAGGCGCGTGAAAGCTACCTGACCGCCCGGGCGGCCCGGGATCAGGCCGAGGCCCAGCTTGCCACGGCCCGCCGTGCCGTCGAGGACACCGTGCTGACCGTCACCCGCGACGCCATCGTGATCGACCGCAGTGCCGAGGCGGGGCAGGTCGTCGGCGCCGGACAGACCATCGTCACCCTCGCCTCGCTCGAGGGCCGGGAGGCCGTCTTCCTGACCCCCGACGATCCGCGTCTGGGCGAGGCGCTCGGCTCGGACGTGGCGATCCGCCCGCTCGAGGGGGATACCGCCCGTATCGTCGTGCCGGTGACCGAAGTCTCGCCGGTGGTCGCCGAAACCGGCACCGTCACCGCCAAGGCCCAGATCACCGGCGAGGCTGCGCGTGGCTTCACCATCGGCGAGCCGGTGGTGGGCGAGTTGCGACTTCAGGATGCCCCGGTCATCTCGCTGCCCTGGACGGCGCTGAATGCGTCGGCGGGGCAACCCTCGGTCTGGATCCTGCCCGAGGGCAGTGACCGGGTGCGGCTGGTGCCGGTCGAGATCAGCGCCTTCACCCGCGACCAGGTCGAGATCGCCTCGGGCCTGGAAGAGGGGGTGCAGGTGGTGACCTCGGGCTCTCATGCGCTCTACCCGGATCGCCCGGTGATCGTCCTGGAGGATGCGGAATGAAGATGACCCTGTCCCGGAAACTGTCGCGCGCGGCGCATCCCAGGCGCGTCGTCCTGCTGGTGCTGGTGATGCTGGCCGCGCTTGCGGTGCGGCCGGCCCTTGCCGCAGACGACGCAGCGCCCCCGGACCATGGCCCGCGTCCGGTGATCACCGAGATCGTCAGCGCCGATCCCACCGACGAGCGCGCCTTCCCCGGCATCATCGAGGCCAGCCACGAGGTGCAGCTGGCCTTCCAGACCATCGGACGGATTGCGCGGCTGGATGTCTCGCCCGGGGATGTGGTGTCCGAAGGCGACGTGCTGGCGGTGCTGGACCGGGTGTCGCTGCAAGAGGATCTGCGCGCGGCAGAGGCGGCCCTGGCCTCGGCCCGCGCCGAGGCGGAGTTCGCCGAGCAGAGCTATTCGCGCACCCGCGCCCTGGCCGACCGTGACATCGCCAGCCAGGCGACGGTCGAGCAGGTCGAGGCACAGCGCAATGCCACCGCCGCAAAGGTCGTCGCGGCCGAGGCCGACCTGGCCGCCGCCGAGGATGCGCTGACCTACGGCAGCCTGACCGCGCCGATGGACGGCGTGGTGCTGTCGACCGAGGTCGAAGCGGGGGCCGTGGTCTCGGCAGGAACGACGGTGCTGACCGTGGCTGAGCTTGCGGGCCGCGAGGCGGTGATCGACGTGCCGACGGAGTTCCTCTCGCTGCTGCCCTCGGACGCCATGTTCGAGCTGCGCCGCCACGCGGGCAGCGCCGCCCCTGTGCCGGCGCGCCTGCGGCTGGTCGAGCCGGTGGCCGACGACATCCTGCGCGGCCGCCGCCTGCGGCTGGCCATCGAGGGCAACGAGGGGGCCTTCCGCATCGGCTCGCTGATCACCGCGACCTATGCGGCGGAAAGCGAGCCGGTGATCACCCTGCCGCTTTCGGCCATCGCCGGGCGCGAAGGGGCGCCCGAGGTCTGGCGGGTCACGCCGGGCAGCCGGGTGGTGCACCCGGTGCCGGTGACCCCGGGGGTGCGGATCGGAGATCGGATCGAGATCCGCAGCGGTATCGAGGTGGGCGACGAGGTGATCGTCAAGGGCGCCCGCTCACTTGAAGACGGACAGACAGTCGGAGCGCGAGAAGAATGAAGAAGGGTTTCAACCTCTCGGACTGGGCGCTGAACCATCGCTCCTTCGTCTGGTTCCTGATGATCGTCAGCCTCGTCGCGGGCGCCGTCTCCTATGTCTCGATGGGCCGCGAGGAGGATCCCTCCTTCGCCATCAAGACCATGGTGGTCTCGGCCGCGCTGCCCGGCGCCACGGCCGAGCAGACGGTGACCCAGGTCACCGACCGGATCGAGAAGAAGCTGCAGGAGCTGGACAACCTGAAGAACACCCGCTCGGTGACCTACCCCGGGCAGACCATCGTCTACATCGACCTGACCGACACCACCCGCGGTGAAGCGGTGAACGCGACCTGGCTGAAGGTCCGCAACATGATGTCGGACCTGCAATCCGAGATGCCGGACGAATTCGCGGGCTTCTACTTCAACGATGACTTCGGCGATGTCTTCGGCTCGATCTACGCCTTCACCTCGGACGGCTTCTCGCCGCGCGAGCTGGAAGAGCGGGTCGACGAGGTGCGCTCGGCGGTGCTGCAACTGGATGCCGCGGGCAAGGTCGAGCTGGTCGGCGTGCGCGACCCGGTGGTGCATATCGAGTTCTCCTCGGCCCGGCTGGCGGCCCTTGGCCTGGACAAGCAGACCGTGATGAACACGCTGGCGGCACAGAACGCCATCGTGCCCTCGGGTTTCATCCACACCGGCGCCGAGCAGGTGCTGGTGCGGGTCACCGGCCAGTTCGCCTCGGCCGAGGACCTGGCCTATGCGCCGCTGCGGGCCGGAGAGACCTTCTTCACCCTCGCCGACGTGGCCGAGATCACCTCGGGCTACGAGGATCCGCCCGGCGCGCTGTTCCGCTTCGGTGGCGAAGAGGGCATCGCCCTGACCATCGGCATGCGCGAGGGCGAGAACATCCTCGACTTCGGCGAGGAGCTGCACGCGCTGATGGAGCGTGTCGCCGCCGAGCTGCCCGTGGGCATCGAGATGCACCTGGTGGCCGATCAGCCGCATGTGGTGGATCATTCGATCAACCACTTCGTCAAGGCGCTGGTCGAGGCGGTGGTGATCGTGCTGGCGGTCTCCTTCGTTTCGCTCGGGGGTGCGGGCGGGGCTGGTGGTCTCGCTGTCGATCCCGCTGGTGCTGGCGATCACCTTCGTCATCCTCGACATGATGGACATCACCTTGCAGCGGATCTCGCTCGGGGCGCTGATCATCGCGCTCGGGCTGCTGGTGGATGACGCCATGATCGCCATCGAGACCATGATCAGCCGGCTCGAACTGGGCGAAAGCCTGGCCAAGGCGGCCTCCTATGCCTGGACCTCCATCGCCTTCCCGATGCTGACCGGCACGCTGGTGACTGTGGCGGGCTTCATCCCGATCGGCCTCAACTCTTCCCAGGCGGGGGAATACACCAGCTCACTGTTCTACGTGATCGCCATCTCGCTGGTGATCTCCTGGGTGGTGGCGGTGCTCTTCGCGCCGGTGCTGGGGGCGACCTTCCTGCCGAAGAAGATGAAGCACGAGAAGCATGAACCGGGTCGCGTGCGGCGCGGGTTCCACGTGGTGCTGCGGGCCGCGATGCGGTTCAAATGGGTGACCATCCTGCTGACCGTGGGCACCTTCGCGGTCTCGGTCGTCGGGCTCGGTCTGGTCGAGCAGCAGTTCTTCCCCACCTCGGACCGCAACGAGATCCTGGTCGACGTGACCCTGCGCCAGAACGCCGACTTCGAGGCCACCGATGCCGAGATCCAGGTCTTCGAGGACTGGCTGAAGCAACAGGACGAGGCCGAGTTCTTCAGCACCTACGTGGGTCGCGGCGCGCCGCGCTTCATCCTGACGCTGGATGCGCTGACGGCCACGCCGAACATCGGCCAGGTTGTCATCATGACCCCCGACAACGCCAGCCGCGACGCGTTGAAAGCCAAGATCCTGGCCTTCGACCGGACCCGCGTCTCGGCCGAGTACTTCCCCAAGTACATCGAACTCGGGCCCCCGTCGGCAAGCCGGTGCAATACCGTGTCTCGGGCCCCGACTACGAAGAGCTGCGCGACCATGCCCGGGACCTGGCCAGCGTGCTGTCCTCGGACGACCGGCTGACCTCGATCACGCTGGACTGGAACGAGCCGGCCCGCGTGGTGCGGGTGGTGCTGGACCAGGCGCGGCTGCGCCAGCTGGGTCTGACCCAGCAGGACGTGGCGCAGAACCTCTACTCGCTGTTCGAGGGCGCCGCGGTGACCGAGCTGCGCAGCGGCACCAAGCTGATCTCGGTGCTGGCGCGCGGGGTGGAAGAGGACCGTACCACGCTTGCGGCCCTCGAGAACCTGCAGTTCGGCAACTCCAACGGCACGCCGATCCCGCTTTCGGCCTTCGCACGGCTGGAATGGGGCACCGAGCAGCCGGTGATCCACCAGCGCGACAGGGTGCCGACGATCACCGTCAAGGCGGCCATCGTGACGGCGGACCAGCCGGACACGGTGGTGTCGCACCTGGCCGGAGCCGTCGAGGACTTCCGTGCCACGCTGCCCGCGGCCTACAGCGTCGAGGTCGGTGGCTCGGTCGAAAGCTCGACCGAGAGCCAGGCGCCGATCGTCGCCGTGGTCCCGATCATGGTGCTGGTCATGCTGACCCTCGTCATGGTGCAGATGCAGAGCTTCCGGCTGATGTTCGTCGTGCTGGCGGTGGCGCCGCTCGGCCTGATCGGCGTGGTTGCGGCGCTGTTGCCTGCCGGGGCACCGCTTGGCTTCGTGGCGATCCTGGGCGTCCTGGCGCTGATCGGCATCCTGATCCGCAACTCGGTGATCCTCTTCCAGGAGGTGAAGGACCTGCTGGAGCGTGGCCGCACCCGCTGGGAAGCGGTCTTCGAGGCCTCCGACAGCCGCGCCCGACCGATCCTGCTGACGGCCGCGGCGGCCTCGCTTGCGCTGATCCCGATCTCGCGGCAGGTGTTCTGGGGCCCGATGGCCTTCGCCATGATGGGCGGCATCATTGCGGGAACGCTGATCACGCTGCTCTTTGCGCCGGCGCTCTACTGTGCGGTCTTCGGCGTGCGTCGCCCCAAACTCGAGGAGGCAAGCAAGGCGTGAGCCAGGACCATCGCAGCAAGGTAGCCGCCGAGCGACGCGAGAAGATGCGCCGCCGCCTCGTCGAGGCGGCGGTGGCCGTCTTCGCGACCAAGCCGCAGGGCGACGTGGTGATCGAGGACATCGTCGCCCGTGCCGAGGTGTCGCGCGGGACCTTCTACAAGTACTTCGACAGCCTCGACGAACTGCTGGTGCTGGTGAAGATGACCATCGCCCAGGAAGTGATGACCATGGTCGCATCGCAGGAGCGTTCCTCCAACGACCCTGCCGCGGCGCTGGCCCATGACATCAAGTGCTTCGTGCTGACCGTGCGGCGCTATCGGACCATCGGGCGCTTCTCGGCCAACATGGGGCTGGGTCCCGGCGAGCTGATCAACGACATGGTGCCCGACTACATGTCCTGGGGGGTGGCCGAAGGCCGCTTCTGCGACATGCCCTGCTGGCTGATCACCACCTTCCTCAAGACCGGGGTGATCTCGGTCATGATGCGTCTGATCGGCGGCGTGGGAGAGGCCAGCGACGCAAGCGATGTCGTCGCTGCCGTCCTGCGGTGTCTCGGCGTCGCACCGGACGAGGCCGCGCAGTTGGCCCAGACCCCGGGCCGGGAGCTGGAAGCGCCGCCGGGCACGCTGATCGCCCGCGCAGATGAGTTGCGCCGCGCCCATGAAGGCGCCTCGGGCTGACCGCAGGGCGGGTGCGCCGCATTTCCCGGCAGCCATCGGCGGAAGATGACAGTCACATGACCGGGACGTGACGTTTGCGTTCAGTTCGTTCATTTCATATTGAACGAACTTTGACGCCATGGCAGGGATTTTGCCATGAGCGATTCTCCGATTGACGATTTCATCCAGACCATGGGCCTGATGTGGAGCACCGAAGGCGGCCCCCGCATCGCGGGGCAGATCCTTGGCTATCTGCTGATCGAGGGCGAGCCGCGCACGCTGGCGCAGATGTGCGAGGCCCTGCAGATCTCCAAGGGCTCGGCCTCGACCAATGCGCGGCTGCTCGAGTCCAAGGGCGTCGTGCGGCGGGTGCACCCGGTCGGTTCGCGGCAGGACGGCTTCCTGGCGGTGCCGCATCCCTCGCATTCGCTGCTGAAGAGCGTCGCCACCCGGCTGCGGGGACAGGCCGATGAGATATCGGTCATCTCTGCACGCTTCCCCGAGGAACGGGAAGACGCCCGCGAGAGGGTCGGGGCCTTCGCCGAGTTCTACCGTCAAACAGCCGATTTCATGGACGCGTGGACGGCGCGCATCGCGCCCGCTCAGGGCGAAACCCCCGGAGAGGAGGACTGACCATGGCCAAGAAGGACAAGACGGCCAAGGCTGCGCCGCAGTCGCCGGACGATACGCCCCGGACACCTGAACCTGAGACCGCATCCCGCGACCAGACGACCAAGGACACAGCTGCCGTGACGAAGACCGACCAGACCCGGACGCCTCCTGCGTCCGGTGCCGAACCGGCAAAGCCCGACTGGGCGCTGAACCGGCGCGAACGCAGGGCCCGTGCGCGGGCCGAGGCCGGCCTGCCGCCGAAGAAGCGGCGCGGCTGGCTGGTGGCGCTGATCCTGCTGGTGATCCTCGCAGGGGGCGGCTGGTGGTTCATGAACGGCGGCTCCGAGACCCTGGCGGCGATGCAGCCGGCCGATGAGGGCGAAGAGGCCGTGGCCGCCGCGCCCGAGGAGCAGGCCCCGGCAGAGCAGGTCATGCAGCTTCTCGCCAGTGAACTGACCGAAATCGAACCCATGCGCCTGCGCGAAACCGTCAAGGCCACCGGGGCGCTTTCGCCCTCTCAGCAGGCGCAGATCTCGGCCGAGGTCTCGGCCCGGGTGACCGAGGTCACCGTGCGGTCGGGTGACCGGGTCGCAGCGGGTGATCTTTTGGTGCAGCTGGATATCGAGAGCCTGACCAACCAGCTCGACCAGCAGCGCGCCTCTGCCGAGGCAACACGCGCCCAGCTTCGCCTCGCCCAGACCCAGCTGGAACGCACCCGCTCGCTTCTGGGACGCGGCCTGACGCCCGAGTCCGAGCTGGACGCCGGTCAGGCCAATGCCGACCAGCTGGCTGCCAGCCTCGCCGCGCAGGAAAAAGCCGTGGCCAATGCCGAGGACAATCTGGCCCACGCCCGTGTCACGGCGCCCTTCGACGGTGTCGTCTCGGCCCGCGACGTGGATCCGGGCACCTATGTGGCGACCGGCTCTCCGCTGGTTTCGCTGGTCGACCTTACCACGCTGGAATTCGAGGCCGCGGTGCCGGTGCGCTACACGCCGCGCCTTGTGGCGGGCCAGCGGGTCGAGCTGACCGTCGAGGGTGTCGGCACCCAGGGCTTCACCGGCACGGTCGACCGCATCGCCCCGGTGGCGATCGAGGGCACCCGGATGCTGCCGGTCTATGTCTCGATCGAGAACCCCGAAGGCCTTCTGCGCGGCGGCATGTTCGCCGCCGGGCGGGTGGTGCTGGACGAGACGGAGGCCGCCATCGGTGTGCCCGCCGACGCGGTGCTGGAGGATGAGGCCGGAGCCTATGTGCTGAAGCGCGAGGGCGACCGCGTGGTCCGCCAGGGCGTCGAGGTGGCGCGCAGCTGGGAAGGTGGCCGCATGGCCGAGATCGCCTCCGGGCTGGTGCCCGGCGACATCATTGTCTCGCAGCCGCTGGAACAGCTTCGCCCCGATACCAAGATCCTCGTCGTCGGAGAGTAAGTCATGATCCTGACGCGTATCTCCGTCGGTCAGCCGGTCTTTGCCACCATGGTCATGGTGGCCATGCTGGTCATCGGCCTGTTCTCTTACCAGCGTTTGCCGGTCGAGCAGCTGCCCGACGTGGACTTCCCCGTCGTGGCCGTGGTCACCTCCTACCCGGGCGCCACGCCCGAGGCGGTCGAGAACGACATCATCAAGCCCATCGAGGACGCCGTTTCGACCATCTCGGGCATCGATTCCATCGAATCAACGGCCCAGACCAGCGCCTCCTTCGTCCTGATGATCTTCGACCTCGAGGTCGACAGCGCCACCGCCGCGCAGGAGGTCCGCGACAAGCTGGCCCAGATCCAGGGCGATTTCCCCGATGCGGCGGACGAGCCGCAGATCCTGCGCTTTGACCCGAACGAGCTGCCGGTGCTGTCCATCGGCATCTCTTCCGAAGAGCTGTCGCAGGGCGCACTGACCCGGCTGGCCGATGACGTGATCTCGACCCGGCTGGCGAATGTCTCGGGCGTGGGGCGGGCCTCGGTCGTCGGTGGCCTGCCGCGCGAGGTGCAGATTCGCATCGACCCCGACCGGCAGTCGGCGCTTGGCCTGGGGGTGTCCGAGGTGATCTCGGCGCTGCAGGCCGACAACTCGGACCTGCCGGCGGGCGAGATCAATCAGGGCGCTTCGGCCCAGTCGGTGCAGGTGCAGGGGCGCATCCCCGGCCTGCGGGACTTCGAGGACGTCATCGTCGCCCGTCGTGGCGGCCAGCCGGTGCGCCTTGGCGACGTGGCCGACATCGGCATCGACCTGGCCGAGGAAGAGAGCCTCGCCATGCTTGACGGCAAGCGCGCCCTGGCGGTGGACGTGGTCAAGACGCAAGGCGCCAACACCGTTGCCGTGGCCGAGGCCGTGCGCCACGAGATCGAGAAGATGTCCGCCGAAGGCCAGTTCGACGGCGTCACGCTGGAGGTGATCCGCGACAATGCCAAGCCGGTCGAGGAGAGCTTCCACTCGGTCCAGTCGATGATGATCGAGGGGGCGCTGCTGGCGACCGCAATCGTCTTCCTGTTCCTCAACTCCTGGCGCTCGACGGTGATCACCGGGCTGACTCTGCCGATCTCGATCATCGGCACCATGGCGGTGATCTACTTCCTGGGCTTCACGCTGAACATGATGTCGATGATGGCGCTCAGCCTCGCCGTCGGCATCCTGATCGACGACGCCATCGTGGTACGGGAAAACATCATGCGGCACCTGCACATGGGCAAGAGCCACGTGCAGGCGGCGCTGGACGGCACCAACGAGATCGGCCTGGCGGTGCTGGCCACCACGCTGTCCATCGTCGCGGTCTTCCTGCCTGTGGCCTTCATGGAAGGCATCCTGGGCCGCTTCTTCCTGCAGTTCGGGGTGACCGTCTCGGTCGCGGTGCTGATCTCGCTCTTCGTTTCGTTCACGCTGGACCCGATGATGTCCTCGGTCTGGTATGACCCCTCGGCGGATCCCAACGTCAAGCGCGGCTTCATCGGGCGCCAGATCGGCAAGTTCGAGCACTTCTTCGAATGGCTGGGCCGTCGCTACGCCGGCCTGCTGCGGATCTGCCTGCGCTGGCGCAAGATGACGCTGGTGGCCGCCCTTCTGGCCTTCGTCGGCGGGTTGATGACCTTCCCGCTTGTCGGGGCCGAATTTGTGCCCCCCGCGGACAACTCGGAAATCCAGATCGAGCTGACCACCCCGGTGGGCTCGACCATCGAGAGGACCTCGCAGAAGATCGCCCAGGTCGACCAGGTCCTGCGCGAGACCTTCCCCGAGATCATCGGCACCTATGCCACGGTCAACTCGGGCACTACCTCGGGCAGCAACGTGGCGACCATCTATGCCAAGATGACCCCGCCGCTGGAGCGTGACCGGACGCCCGAACAGATCACCGGCCCGGTGCGCGAGGCGCTGAAGACGATCCCGGGCGCCAAGTTCAACGTCGCGTCGGATCCCGGTCTGGGCGGGGTCGAGGCGCCGATCCAGGTGAAGATCTTCGGCGACAACCTCGACGTGCTGGCCCGCCTGGCGGACGAGCTGCGGGTGTCGATGGAAGAGGTCGGGGGGCTGGTCGACGTGGGCACCCCGCTGGACGACCCTCAGCCCACCGTCGGCATCCGTATCGACCGCGACGCGGCCTCGGATCTCGGCGTCTCGCTGGCCCAGGTGGCCGGGGCGCTGAACCCGATGCTGGGCGGGTCGACGGTGTCGGAATGGACCGACCCGCAGGGCCGCTCCGTCGATGTGACGGTGCGTCTGCCGGCCAGCTTCCGCGAGGATATCACCGAGCTCGGGGCGCTGCCGATCACCACCTCTTCGGATGG
>NZ_AFPM01000118.1 GCF_000220565.1 Oceanicola sp. S124
GACCTTCCGCGCCGCTTCACCGCCGACCCGATGAAGACCCAGCTGCTGGTCGCCACCGCCGAGACCCTGCGCGCCTTCGCGGACGGCCTGCCCGACATCACCCGCGACGGCGAGGACCCGGTCTCGCAGAACATCGAGGCCCTGAAGGGCAGGCTGCCGCTGCCGGTGCAGGGCACCCTGCTGCGCCGCGCGGAGGAGGCAGACGCCGCCGGCGTCGCCCGGCCCGGCATCCTGCTGGCCACCCGCCCCCGCGCCCTGGTCACGACGCCGGTGCCGGCGACGATCCGCTACCTGGGTCCGCTGATGGACTACGGAAACGTGATGGTACTTGAACCGCAGGCGGGTTTACTCTTTGTTCTGGCCGGGCTGGATATCGTCTACGGAGAGATTGGAGAGGTGCTGCCGGAAGGGGCACCGCTTGGCCTAATGGGCGGGCAGGTCCCTGAACCGGGCGCCATTCTGGCACAGGCCCGGGACGGCTCTGGTCAAGACCGCTCGGAAACGCTTTACATGGAGGTCAGAGAGGGCGGCACGCCCCGCGACCCCGAAACCTGGTTCGCAGTCACGAAGGACACGCAATGATGAAGAAATTCGCCATGGCAGCGGTCAGCGGCATGACGGTGGCCATCGTGGCCACCACCCAGATTGCCCCGCCGCTGCTGGCGCAGGACAAGGCCCGCGAAAGCTCGGTCTACGAGCAGCTCGATCTTTTCGGCGATGTCTTCGAAAGGATCCGCGGCCAATACGTCGAAGAGGTCGAACCCTCCGAGCTGATCGAGGCGGCCATCGACGGCATGCTGACCTCGCTCGACCCGCACAGCTCTTACCACCCGCCGGAAGAGGCCGATGACCTGCGTGTGCAGACGCGCGGCGAATTCGGCGGTCTCGGCATCGAGGTGACCCAGGAAGAGGGCTTCGTGAAGGTCGTCACCCCGATGGACGACACCCCCGCCTACGAGGCCGGTGTCGAGGCCGGAGACTTCATCACCCATGTCGACGGCGAGTCGGTGCTGGGCCTGACGCTGGATGACGCTGTTCAGATGATGCGCGGCCCCGTCGGTTCGGAGATCGTGATCACCGTCGTGCGCGAGGGAGAGCCCGAGCCCTTCGACATCACCATCGTCCGCGACACCATCAAGCTGACCGCCGTCCGCGCCCGGACCGAAAGCGATACGGTGGTGCTGCGGATCTCGGCCTTCAACGACCAGACCTATCCCAACCTGGAAGCGGGCCTGGCAGAAGAGATCGAGAAGGCCAGCGGCCTCGACAACATCAACGGCGTGGTGCTGGACCTGCGCAACAACCCGGGCGGTCTGCTACTGCAGGCGATCAAGGTCTCGGACGCCTTCCTCGAAGAGGGCGAGATCGTCTCGACCCGGGGCCGCAACCCCGGCGAGGGCGAACGCTACAACGCCGCCTCGGGTGACCTGGTCGAGGGCAAGCCGATCGTGGTGCTGGTCAATGGCGGCTCCGCCTCGGCCTCAGAGATCGTCGCGGGTGCCCTGCAGGACCACCGCCGCGCCATCGTCGTCGGCACCAAGAGCTTCGGCAAGGGCTCGGTCCAGACGGTGATGCCGTTGCGCGGCGACGGCTCGATCCGGCTGACCACGGCGCGCTACTACACGCCCTCGGGCCGCTCGATCCAGAACCTCGGCATCTCGCCCGACATCGTGGTGCATCAGCCGCGCGTCGATCCCAATGCCGAGGACGAGGACGAGCCCGCGGATACCCCGCGCCGCTCCGAGGCCGACCTGCGCGGCACCCTCGACAACGACTCGCTGAGCGAGGACGAGATCCGCCAGATCGAGGAAGAACGCGAGAAGGCTGAGAAGGCCGCCGAGCTGCGCGACGAGGATTACCAGCTGGCCTATGCCATCGACATCCTGCGCGGCCTCGCCGCCCTCGGACCCGAGTACCGCACCACGGTCATGGCGGCGCCGGCCGACAAGTAAGGCCGGCCCCATCGTGCAATCATCACCCCTCGCGGTCCCGCCGCGAGGGGTTTTTAGTGGCCTCACCCCATGCGCAGCACGACCGCGCCGCGCTTGTGGCGGCTCTCGACCAGCGCATGGGCCGCGCGCACCTGATCCAGCGGGAAGCTCTGCCCGACCAGCGGGCGCAGCTGCCCGGCCTGCTGCATCGCCACCAGCTCCGCCAGGTCCCCTGCCCGGTCCGTGCTGACATGCAGCCGCAGCTTGCGGGCGCGCAGGCAATTGGTCAGTGCCTGCAGCATCTCGCGCAGCCCGAAGTTCAGCGGCACGAACTGCCCGCCCCGCACCAGCACCTGCCGCGCCTGGGTCAGGTCGCAGGCCCCGAAGGTATCGAACACAAGGTCGAACCGCCGCCCCAGCCCCGTCACCGGCTGGCTGCGGTAGTCCAGCGCCTCTTCGGCGCCCAGCTCGTGCAGCAGCGCCAGGTTCGGTGCGCTGGCCATGGCGCTCACCCGGGCGCCCATGGCACGGGCGACCTGCACCGCCATCGCCCCGACCTCGCCCGAGCCGCCGAGGACCAGGACCCGCGCCCCCGGCGTGACCTTCGCCACGTCGCGCAGGAAGACCAGCGCCGACAGACCGCCGAAAGGCAGCGCCGCCGCCGCCTCGGCATCCAGCCCATAGGGGCGCGCGACGACGCACTGGCCGGGTTTCACGATCAGGTACTCTGCATGCGCCCCGCCCGGCACGAAACCCAGCACCGGGCCGGCGGCGATATCCGCCCCCGCCCCGGCCGCGACGACCTCTCCGGCGAAGGCACTGCCCAGCACCGGGTTGCGCGGGCGCCGCCAGCCGAACATCGCCCGCCCCACGGGCCCGAGGATGCCCGGAAAGGCCGCCGCGCGCAGGCGCCAGTCCGCCGTGGTCACCGCCGCCGCCTCGACCTTTACCAGCATCTCCCCCGGACCGGGCCGGGGCGTCTCGATCTCGGCCACCGACAGAACCTCGGGGCCGCCGTAGTCCCTGTAGACAATTGCTTTCATGATCTCGCTCCATCACTGCTGGCCAGGGAGATAGTCCCGGGACGACACAAATATAATTGACTGAATACGCAGATCATCCATACGAATATGCATGGATATGTCCCGCATCACCTTCGACTGGGGCCGCGCCCGCGCCTTCCTCGCCACTGCCGAGACCGGCTCCTTCTCGGCGGCCGCGCGGGCGCTGAAGCTGACCCAGCCGACACTCGGCCGCCAGGTCGCCGCGCTGGAAGAAGAGCTGGGCCTCGCGCTTTTCGACCGGACGGGGCGCAGCCTGGTGCTGACCCCGGCGGGACGTGCCCTGCTGCCCCGCGCCCGCGCCATGGCCGAGGCGGCGCTGGCCTTCTCGCGCTCGGCTGCCGGGCTTTCGGATCAGGTCGAGGGGCGCGTTGTGATCACAGCCTCCGAGTTCTACGCCGCCTTCCGCCTGCCCGCCGTGATCGCCCGCCTTCAGGCCCTTCACCCCGGTATCGAGGTCGAGGTCCGCGCCGCCAACGACATCAGCGACCTGGCCCGGCGCGAAGCCGATATCGCCCTGCGCAACACCCGCCCCGAGGATCCCGAGCTGATCGGCAGGCGCCTGCCCGACGACACCGGCCACTTCTACGGCAGCGCCGCCTATATCGCCTCGCTCGGAGACCTGCGCGAGGTGGCCGACCTCTCCCGCGCCCGCTTCCTGGCCTGGGATCACGAGGACAGCCTACCCGCCCTGCTGCGCGGCTTCGGCGTTGAAACCGGACCAGCAAACTTCCCGATCACCACCGCAAATCACCTGGTGCAATGGCAGATGTGTCACGCCGGGCTGGGGCTGGGCGCCTTCTCCCGGGCCGAGGGCGACGCCCAGCTGACCCGCGCGCCGCTGCTGCCGCCGATTCCCTTCCCGGTCTGGCTGGTGGCGCACCGCGACCTGGCCCATGCCCGCCGCCTTCGCATCACCTGGGACCTTCTGGCCGAGATGCTGCCTCAGCTCTCCTCGGCGTGACAGGCGACGCAGACCTTGTTGCCGTCGGGGTCGCGGAAATAGGCGCCGTAGAAATCCGGATGATAGCGCGGGCGCAGCCCCGGCCTGCCCTCGTCATTGGCGCCAGCGGCCATGGCCAGGGCGAAACAGGCCTCCACCGTCGCCCGGTCCCGCGCCAGGAAGGCCACCATCGGCCCGTTGCCCGGCTGCGCCTCGCCCTCGAAGGGTCTGGTCAGGAAGAACAGCGGCCGCGAGGTGCCCGGCTCGCGGAAGGCGGCTTCGCGCCCCGGCTCCAGCCAGCTCTCGTCAAACCCCAGCCGCGCCATCAGCGGCAGGTAGAAGTCCCGCGCACGGTCAAAATCGGAAACGGCGATGGTCACATGGCTCAGCATCCACCCATCCTGCCACGCCCTCACGACAGGAAAAGCCCTGTTCCCATCCGATGGCTGAAAATACTGCGGGGGAGCCCGCCGCAGGCGGGTGGGGGCAGAGCCCCCGCGCCCTTTCCATCTGGCGCCATGCGATGGAGAGAGCGCCAAGCTCCCAACAGAAAGGGCGCCGGTATCCCGACGCCCTTCAATCTCTCACCTGCCCCGTGGGATCAGAAGAAGGCCTGCAACCCGGTCTGCGCGCGGCCGAGGATCAGCGCGTGCACGTCGTGGGTGCCCTCGTAGGTGTTCACCGTCTCGAGGTTCGCGGCGTGGCGCATCACCTGGTATTCGATCTGGATGCCGTTGCCGCCGTGCATGTCCCGCGACATCCGCGCGATATCCAGCGCCTTGCCGCAGTTGTTGCGCTTGATGAGAGAGACCATCTCGGGCGCCGCCTTGGCGCGGTCGAACAGGCGACCGACCTGCAGGGCGGCCTGCAGGCCCAGGGCGATCTCGGTCTGCATGTCGGCCAGCTTCTTCTGGTAGAGCTGCATGCCGGCCAGCGGCTTGCCGAACTGCTTGCGATCCAGGCCGTACTGGCGCGAGCGGTGCCAGCAATCCTCGGCGGCACCCATGACGCCCCAGGCGATGCCGTAGCGGGCGCGATTCAGACAGCCGAAGGGCCCCTTCAGGCCCGAGACATGGGGCAGCAGGGCCTCTTCGCCCACTTCCACGTTGTCCAGCACGATCTCGCCGGTGATCGAGGCGCGCAGACTCAGCTTGCCGCCGATCTTCGGCGCCGACAGGCCCTTCATGCCCTTTTCCAGCACGAAACCACGGATGGCGCCGTCATGGGCCTCGGACTTGGCCCAGACAACGAAGACATCGGCGATCGGCGCGTTCGAAATCCACATCTTCGAGCCGACCAGGCGGTAGCCGCCCTCGGTCTTGATAGCGCGGGTCTTCATGCCGGCGGGGTCAGAGCCCGCATCGGGCTCGGTCAGGCCGAAGCAGCCGATCCAATCGCCCGAGGCCAGTCTCGGCAGATACTTCATCCGTTGCTCTTCCGAGCCATAGGCGTAGATCGGATACATCACCAGCGAGCTCTGCACCGACATCATCGAGCGGTAGCCCGAATCGACGCGCTCGACCTCACGCGCGACGAGGCCGTAGCTGACATAGCCCGCACCGATGCCGCCGTATTGCTCAGGGACAGTGACGCCCAGCAGACCCATCTCGCCCATCTCGGCAAAGATACCGGGCTCGACGCCCTCGTTCAGGTACATCTCTTCGACCCGCGGCATCAGCTTTTCCTGCGCGAAGGCATGGGCGGTGTCGCGGATCATCCGCTCTTCCTCTTCCAGCTGGTCCTCCAGCAGGAAGGGATCCTCCCACGAGAAGCTGGACATGTTGGGGCGGTCCTTGTCCTTCAGGACGGGGCGGTTGGGGGTATCCATGAGATCTCTCCTCGGGTTGCGGGGGCCGTGCGAGGCCCTGGCCTTTGGCGGCAATCTAGGCCATGGACGGCGGCGGCGATAACGCGTAATTCTTGCAAAGCTATGAGTTTGGCGAATAGGCGTTCCAAGTATGCGCAAGCCCTACATACCTTCCGTCGGAGAGCTTGAAGCCTTTTGCGCATGCGCCCGCGTCGGGACCACCACCGGGGCGGCGCGAGAACTGGGCTTGACGCAATCCGCCGTCTCGCGCTCGATCGCGGCACTGGAAGACCGGCTGGGGGTGGCGCTGTTCACCCGGGCGCGGCAACGGCTGGCGCTGTCGGATGCGGGCCGGTCCTTCCGGGTCGAGGCCGAGGCCCTGCTGGCGCGGCTGGATGCGGCGGCGACCTCTGTCATGGCCTTCGGCGGGCAGGACAGCGTGCTGCGGATCTCGGTGCTGCCCTCCTTCGGGCGTTCCTGGCTGATTCCCCGCCTGGGCGCCTTCCGCGCCACCCTGCCCGGCATCAGCTTCGACGTCGCGGCGCGGCTGGCGCCGGTGAACTTCGACACCGATCCCTTCGACCTCGCGATCCAGCGCACGGCACATCGCCAGAGCGGGGCGCGGCACCTGCATCTGCTGGACGAGGTGCTGGTGGCCGTGGCGGCGCCCTCGCTGGTGCGCGGCGGGGTGCTGTCGGACGCCGCACTTCTCTCGCTGCCTTTGCTGCAGCAGTCGACCCGCCCGACCCTCTGGCCGGACTGGTTCCGCGAGGCCGGGGTCGATCCGCGCCAGGCCCTGCGCGGCGCACGTTTCGATCATTTCGACATGGTGGTGGATGCCGCCGCAGCCGGGCTGGGCGTCGGGCTGGTGCCCGAGGTGATCGCCGGGCGCGCGTTGGCCGAGGGACGGCTGAAACTGGCCTCGGAGCGGCAGCTCGACACCGGTCAGGCCTATATGCTGATCCACCCCGAGCGGTCCGAGGCGCTGCCCGGTTTCGCCCGCTTCCGCGACTGGCTGGCGGCCGAGCTGGCGGGGATCTGGGCCTAGGCCAGCCAGGCTGTGGCCCGTGCCGGGCCATGCCTCCGGCGGCAGTATTTCCGGCCCTCGGACAGGGTGGGCGGAGGGGCGCCGCCCGCCGCGCGCGCCTTGGCCTTCGCCATCGGCAGGAGTAGGATGCCCCCTGCACATCGCAAGAGGTATCCATGACCCCCGAACAGAAAGCCGCCCTGCCCTACCGTCCCTGCGTGGGCGTCGTTCTGGTCAATGCCGATGGCCATGTCTTCACCGGCCAGCGGCTGGATTCCGATGTGCCCGCCTGGCAGATGCCCCAGGGCGGCATCGACAAGGGCGAAACCCCCGAGGTCGCCGCGCTGCGTGAGCTCTGGGAAGAGACCGGCGTTCAGGCCAGCATGGTCACCGTCGAAGCCGAGACAGAGGAATGGATTCCCTACGATCTGCCCGACCACCTGCTGGGCAAGGTCTGGGGTGGCAAGTATCGCGGACAGGAACAGAAGTGGGTCCTGATGCGTTTTCACGGCACGGATGCGGATGTGAACATCGCAACCCCGCACCCCGAGTTCAGCGAATGGCGCTGGATGCCGCCGGAACAGCTGGTGGAAAACATCGTCCCCTTCAAGCGCGCGGTCTACGCCCGTGTGCTTGAGTTGCTAGGAGACAGAATTTGAAGACCCATGCACCAGTTCTCGCGATCTCCCTCGTGACGGGCATCGTGGCCACCCTTGCGGGCGGTCCCGCCCTGGCCCTGTCCTGCCTGCCCGCAGACGTCCGGCAAAGCTACACCCAGGTCGCCGAAGCGCGCGAAACCTATGTCGTGCTGCACGGCACCTTCGACTTCGACGTGCTCGACCTTCCCGAGCGCGATCTGAGCGATCCGAACCCCGAAGAGATCAGTTTTCCCGCCCGGTTCACCGGCGAAGCGCTCGGCAAGGGCGGGTTTGGCGGCGACTATGCCCTCGACATGACCGTCACGCTGAACTGCCTTGGCCCCTGGTGCGCCGGCCAACCCGCCCCGGGCGAGGCGCTGGCCTTCGTCCAGAAGACCGCGACGGGCCTCGTCCTTGGGCTTGGCCCCTGCGGAGGCCACCACTTCGCCGCACCCGACCCCGAGCAGGTCGCGGCGGTCGAAGCCTGCCACGCGGCAGGCACCTGCACCGCCTCCGAGTGAGCGCACGGGTCCGCGCGGCCCGCCCTTTCAGCTCTTGAAATCGAAGAACCCGGCGCCGGCGCGCGCCAGCAGGGCGTCGGCCATCTCGGTGCCCAGCAATGCGCCATCTTCGACGGCAGCGCTGCGGTCATCGGCCAGTGCCTCGCTGCCATCGGGACGCAGGATTTCGCCACGCAGGCGCAGCGTGCCGCCCGACAGCTCGGCCAGCCCGGCAATCGGAGTCTCGCAGGAGCCATCCAGCCGGGTCAGGAAGGCCCGTTCCGCCGCCAGCCGCTGCGCCGTGGTCCTGTCGTGGATCGCCTCGAGCAGCGCAGCCGTGGCGCTGTCGGCGCTGCGGCGCTCGATCCCGATGGCGCCCTGGGCGACGGCGGGCAGCATCTGGTCCGGCTCGATGGGGCTCTTCGCCACCTCGGCCATCTCCAGCCGGTTCAGCCCGGCCATTGCGAGGAAGGTCGCCTCGGCCACGCCTTCCGACAGCTTGCGCAGCCGGGTCTGCACGTTGCCACGGAACTCGACAACCTGCAGGTCGGGACGGCGCACCAGCAACTGCGCCCGGCGGCGCAGGCTCGAGGTGCCCATGACCGCGCCCTCGGGCACATCGGCCAGCGAGGCATGGTTGAGCGAGACGAAGGCGTCGCGCACATCCTCGCGCGGCAGGTAGCAATCCAGCACCAGCCCCTCGGGTTGCTCGACCGGCATGTCCTTCATCGAATGAACGGCGATGTCGATCTCTCCGTCCGAAAGCGCCACCTCGATTTCCTTGGTGAACAGCCCCTTGCCGCCCACCTCGCGCAGGGCGCGGTCCTGGATGCGGTCGCCTGCCACCGAGATCACCACGACTTCGAAGGCCTCGCGCGGCAGATCGAAGGCGGCGGCGATGCGGTCGCGGGTCTCATGCGCCTGGGCCAGCGCCAGCGGAGAACCACGGGTGCCGATCTTCAGGGGCTTGGCGGGGGTCGGGAATGTCTGCGTCATGGCCCTTGGTTACGCGCGCCCGCGCAGGCTGGCAAGCGGCACGACCGGGCCGAGGTGTCGCAGGCCGCGCGCTTGACTTTCAGCCCCCGGAACGCGACCAGAGAGACCGACAAACCGAGAGGGACGACATGGCCGAGAAGACGATCCTGCGCGCGCTCAAGGGCGAGGTGCTGCCGACCCCGCCGATCTGGATGATGCGCCAGGCAGGCCGCTACCTGCCGGAATACCGCGCCACCCGTGCCCAGGCCGGGGATTTCCTGTCGCTCTGCTACAACCCCGAGCTGGCCGCCGAGGTCACCTTGCAGCCGATCCGCCGCTACGGCTTCGACGCGGCGATCCTGTTTGCCGATATCCTGCTGCTGCCCCAGGCCCTTGGCGCCGACCTGTGGTTCGTCACCGGAGAGGGGCCGCGCCTGTCGACCGTGACCACCCAGGCCGATTTCGACGTGCTGAAACCCGCATCGGAGGTGCACGAGGTGCTCTCTCCGATCTACGAGACCGTGAAGATCCTCTCGCGCGAACTTCCCGCCGAGACCACGCTGATCGGATTCGCCGGCGCCCCCTGGACCGTGGCCACCTACATGATCGCCGGGCGTGGTACCCCTGACCAGGGCCCTGCGCACGCGCTGATCGCCGAGAACCGTCCGCTGTTCGAAGCGCTGCTGGAGCGGCTGACCGAGGGCACCATCGAATATCTCTCGAAGCAGATCGAGGCGGGCGCCGAGGTGGTGAAGCTGTTCGACAGCTGGGCCGGCTCGCTTTCGGGTGCGGATTTCGACCGCTACGCGCTGGAACCCGCCCGCCGCATCATCGCCGAGCTGAAGGCGCGCCACCCCGGCATCCCCGTCATCGCCTTCCCACGCGAGGCGGGAGAGAAATACGTCGGCTTCGCCAGGGCCACGGGGGCGGATTGCGTCGCGCTGGACAATTCGGTCAGCCCCGACTGGGCGGCGGCCAATGTGCAGGTCGACGGCTGCGTGCAGGGCAACCTGGCCTCGAAGCACATGGTGACGGGCGGCGATGCGCTGGTGGCCGAAGCCAGGGAGATCGTGAAGGCCTTCTCGAAGGGCCCGCATATCTTCAACCTTGGCCACGGCATCACGCCGGACGCCGATCCCGAGAACGTCCAGCTGATGATCGACGCGGTGCGCGGCAAGATCTGAAGCCGGGACCCAGGACGCTGTCAGGCCTTCTCCGGGCGCGGATCGTGCTCGGGGGCCTGCGGCACATCTTCAGGAGCCCCTGCGGCCTCGTGCAGCGGGCCCTCCTCGACCAGCCGGTCTTCCTTCGGGGCATCGACGGCCGGGGCATCGACGGCGCTGCCGTCGGCCTCTTTGCCGGTCAGCACCGTATCCGTCTCGGCCCGCTGCGGGGCCGGATCCGGGGCACCGGCGAACTTCGCCCGCATCCGGTCGATCTGCACGTTCAGCGAAGCCCCCAGCAGAACCACGAAGGCCGAGACATAGAGCCAGAACAGCAGCGCCATGGCCGCCCCGAGAGAGCCGTAGACCTCGTTGTAATTGGCGAAATTGCTGAAATAGAGGGACAGCCCGTAAGAGGCCCCCATCCAAAGCACCACGCTGAGCAGCGCGCCGGGGGTGGCCCAGGACATGCGCTCTCCGCGGTTGTTCGGCCCGAAGCGATAGAGCAGCGACAGGCCGACCATGACGGCGGTGACGGCGCAGAGAAGGCGCAGCGCCTCGACAGCGAAGGAGGCTACGGGCCCCAGCGGGATGAAGGTCAGCACGATGGGCAGCACCACCACGGAACTCAGCGCGACAAGCCCGACCCCCAGAAGCGCCACCGTCAGCAGCAGCGCGGTCAGGTAGTGACGCAGGGAACTGCGGTTCTCCTGCCCGTGGATGGTGTTCAGCCCCAGGATCATCGCCGCCACGCCCGACCGCGACGACCAGATCGCCACGGCAAGGGACACCACCCCCGCCCAGCCCAGCGTCGAGCCCGACGAGGCCGAGATCTTGTAGACCTGCGCCGCGACCAGCGAATAGACCTCGTCCGGCATGATCTCGCGGACCAGCTGCAACTGCTCGATCACCACTGAAGGGTCCGAGATGATCCCCCAGAGCGCGATCAGCGCCGCGATGCCGGGAAACAGCGCCAGCATGGCGTAGAAGGCCACCCCCGCGGCGACCAGCGCCATGTTGATCTCGCCCACCTGGGCGAAGATCCCCGCCAGCACGGTCCAGGCTCTCTTCAGGTAGTCCATTGCGCCCCCTGGGTTTGCCGGTTCAGACCCACTTTGCCAGCGGCGGCAGGGACATCAACACGGCATTGGCGTCATGCCCGGTTTCCAGCCCGAATTTCGTGCCCCGGTCATAGACCAGGTTGTATTCGGCATAGAGCCCGCGATGCACTAGCTGCGCGTCCTTGTCCGCAGAGCCCCAGGCCTGTGCGCGGCGCTTGTCGGCCAGCGGCAGGAAGGCGGGCAGGAAGGCCCGGCCCACATCCTGGATGAAGGCGAAATCGGCCTGCCAGTCCCCGGTGTTGTGATCGTCGAGGAAGATCCCCCCGACGCCGCGCGCCCGTTTGCGGTGCGGGATATAGAAGTACTCGTCCGCCCACTCCTTGAAGCGCGGGTAATAGGTGGCGTCATGCCTGTCGCAGTGCTCTTTCTGCACGGCGTGGAAATGGGCGGTGTCCTCGGCGTATTCGATGCAGGGGTTCAGGTCCGAGCCGCCGCCGAACCACCAGCCGTGCGGCGTCCAGAACATGCGGGTGTTCATGTGGACGGCGGGGGCGTGGGGGTTCTGCATATGCGCGACGAGAGAGATGCCCGAGGCCCAGAAACGCGGATCCTCGGCCATGCCGGGCAGCCCCTTGCGCGCCGCCATGGACTTTTGCGCCCGCTCCCCGAGGGTGCCGAAGACGGTCGAGACATTCACCCCGACCTTCTCGAAGACCCGCCCTCCGCGCATCACCGACATCAGCCCGCCACCGGCGTCGGAGCCGTCCTCGCTGGTCCGCTTGGTCGGCGTGACCTCGAAACGACCCGCAGGCTGATCCGACAGAGGTCCCGCGACCTGGGCGTCCTCAAGCCCCTCGAAGGCCGCGACGATCTGGTCGCGAAGCTCACGGAACCATGCGCTGGCGCGTGCCTTCTCATCCGTCATCTCTGCCATGAACCGCTCCTTGTCACTGCATGCCACTCCCTAGCAGCCAGCGCGCGCGGGCAGAAGAGGGCGCCCCCTTTCATCTATCCGACGGCCAAAAATACTGCCGCCGGAGGCTCGGGGCTCCGCAGGAGCGCCGATTGACCAGGCCCGCAAGGGGTTGGCCCCTCCGGGGCCATGCCTCCGGGGCAGTATTTTCAGCCATCGGATGGGGAAAGGGTATGGAGAGCTGCCCGAAAGTCAGTGCGCGGGCGCGGCGACCGGGTCCAGCAGGGTGCGGCCACCGTCGACGGTAACGATCTGGCCGGTCATGAAGGAAGAGGCATCACAGGCGAGATACTGCACCGCCTCGGCCAGTTCGCTGGGCGGCGCGATGCGCGACAGCGGGGTGTGATCCTCGATGTCCTCGCGGAAATCGGTGTTGTCGCGCAGCGCCTCCTGCAGGGACGAGGACATGACGGACCCGAAGGCCAGCGCGTTGACCCGGATCCCGTGCGGCGCCAGCGCTACGGCCAGCGAGCGGGTCATCTGGTCCAGCGCCGCCGTGGCCACCGAGAAGCCCATCAGGTCGGGATGGGTCCGCCGCGCGGCGATGGAGGACAGGTTGACGATGGCGCCCCCGCGTGGCCCGTCGGGGGCCTCGGCCTGCTTGATCATCCGCTTGGCAACCGTCTGGGTGACCCTCAGTGCCGTCAGCAGGTTCTGCTGCAGCATGGTCTCCATGGCGTCGTCATCAGGGTTCAGCGGGTCCGAGACCAGCACCTGCCGCGAGGCATTGACCAGGATATCCACCTGGTCAAAGGCGTCGATGGTCGCCGAGAGCAGGTTGGCGATGGTCAGCTTCTCGCGCAGGTCGCCGGCAAAGTAGCGGATGTTGCCCTCTTCCACGGCCTCGCCCAGCTCTTCGCGCAGCCGGTCCTCGTCCATGTCGGCGAACATGACGTTCGCGCCCTTGTCGGCAAACAGCTTACCGATGGCCAGACCGATGCCATGCGCGGCGCCGGTCACGATGGCGGTCTTGCCAGCGATCGAGAAACTCATGCTTGTCCCCTCTGACGTCCCTTGCCGGACCCTAGACCGGCGGGCGTCCTTTGGCGAGAGGGCCTCTCGGCCCGGAACAGCTTGAAGCTGCGGTCGCCGCCGATGCGCTCGACCTCGCCGAAGTTCTCGGCCAGCACCGCCTCGTAGCCGAGGTGGGCATTGGCGACCATGTAGAGCACGCCGCGCGGCGTCATCGCCCCGGCCGCGGCGCGGATGAAGGCGCGGCCCAGCTCGGGGTCGGCATTGCGGGACTGGTGGAAGGGCGGGTTCATCAGCACGAAATCCAGCATCCGCGCCGGCTTCCAGGTGGTGGCATCGGCCCAGTCGAAGCTGGCGCGCGGGTCGGTGACATTGAACCGCGCGCAGTCCAGCGCGGCATGGTCGGCCTCGACCAGCGCAAGCGCGGCGATCTTGGGAGAGGCCTTCAGCGCCTCGGCCGAGAGGTAGCCCCAGCCCGCACCAAGGTCGGCGCCATGGCCCGACAGCGGCGGCAGCGCCGCGGCCAGCAGCGCCGAGGCCGGGTCGACACCATCGGCCGAGAAGACGCCCGGCGCGGTCTGCCAGCCGTCGACAACCTGCCCGGACGGCGCGCGCCAGCCCGAGAAATCGCCGCCCTCGATCACGAAGAGCTTGCCATGGGCCTTGGACAGCGGGACCGAGACCTGGCCCAGCCCGCGCGCGGCCTTCAGCATCGAATCGACGCCCTCGTCCTTCTGGCCGTCGACGATCACCGGCCCTTCGGAAACCGCGCAGGCCCGGGCGATCAGGTCACGGGCCTCGGCCTTGGCGCGGGTCAGGCAGACCAGGGCGGCGGCATAGGGCCCCTCGGCGGCGGTCTTCACCGCATAGCCCTGACGCTCGAAGGCGACATGGTCGGGGCGGAAGCCGGTCACGACCTCCACCCGGTCCTTCGGCAGGGCCGAGAGGTCAGCCCCGGCGCGGGGGGCAAAAACGGCGATCCTGCCCGCTTCGGGAAGCGGCAGGCCCCCCTCGATCGCGAGGGTGAGACGGGTTCCGAGCATCGGCTGCCCTATTCCTTTTCCATGGTGCATTGCAGCGGATGCTGGTGCTTGCGGGCGAAATCCATCACCTGCGCCACCTTCGTTTCCGCGATCTCGTGACTGAAGACCCCGACCACGGCGACGCCCTTCTTGTGCACCGTCAGCATGATCTCGAAGGCCTGGGCATGGGTCATGCCGAAGAACCGTTCCAGCACCAGCACGACGAATTCCATCGGCGTGTAGTCGTCGTTCAGCAGCAGGACCTTGTAGAGCGGCGGGCGCCGGGTCTTCGGCTTGGTGTCCAGCACCACCGACAGGTCGCCGTCATCACCGCCCTCGTCATCCTTGCCGGCAAGGCGCAGCGCCGCAATGCGGCCCGCCTGCGAGAGCGCATCCGCCACGGGGACAACTGCCACGGGGTCAACCCGCCCGGACATCGGGGTCATCATCTCATCACACATCGTCACGTCGGTCGTCGCTTCCGCCGGTTCGCGTCGGGCCCGGAGGCCCTGGCAGCAGTGAACTACGCTGAGAGGAGGCTGCCGGCGGTCAGTTTGAGGTTTCGGGGTCAGGCTGCTCTATATAACGTCAGCCACGCCTCAGGGAAGGCCCAGCCGGGAGTACAGGGACAAAATGACTCGAAAAATCACAACAATCGGTTTCGATGCGGATGATACTCTCTGGCACAACGAACGCTTCTTCCAGCTGACGCAGGAACGATTCGCCCAGCTTCTGGCCGATCACGCCGAGGCCGGACACCTGTCCGAACGGCTGCTGGCGGCCGAACGGCGCAACCTCGGGCGCTATGGTTTCGGCATCAAGGGCTTTGTCCTGTCGATGATCGAGACCGCCCTGGAAGTCACCGAACAGCGCGTCCCGGGCGAGGTCATCTCGCAGATCATCGCCGCCGGGCAGGACATGCTGGCCCATCCCATCGAACTTCTGCCCCATGCCCGCGAGGCGGTCGAGACCCTGGCCGAGAGCCACCGCGTGGTGCTGATCACCAAGGGCGACCTGCTGGACCAGGAACGCAAGCTTGCCCAGTCGGGCCTGGGAGATCTGTTCAACGGCGTCGAGATCGTCTCGGACAAGACCGTCCCGGTCTACGCCCGCATCTTCGCCGCCCACGGAACCGGACCGGACCAGGCGCTGATGGTCGGCAACTCGATGAAGTCCGACGTGCTGCCGGCGATCGGCGCCGGCGGTCACGGGGTGCATGTGCCGCATGGCCAGACCTGGGCGCTGGAACATGCCGATGCCCCCGAGGACGAGCCGCGCTTCCACAGCCTGCCGGACCTCTCGGGGCTGCCCGAACTGGTGCACCGCCTGGGCTGAGGCGGCCGGATTCCGCCGGAAGTCTCAGCTTCGGCTCGCAGCAGCCTGAAAACCCTGCACATTTGCACAAATACAAGACCGCCTTTGCCCCCTGGGATCCGCCCGGAAATCGCCTGTCTTGTGGGTAAGTCCGTGTGGATAACTACATCTGGAAGATGTACACAGGTGGCATCCCCTCGCCCAGAAATGGTCACTTTGTCCCCCGGGAGCCCTGTGATAACACTTGAAGAAGATGACTACGCCGAAAACGGCGAGGCAGTATGGACCAACCGGAAAACCGGTGGCGACGAGGCAGATGGTGACTGATGTGGCAGGGCGGAGCATGAGGCCGGCTCTTACCGGGCTTTTCCTTAGATTTCTTATGATTGCACTGGCTCTTGCCGGCACGTCACTGCTGCCGTCGGCAGCCCGTGCCGCGCCCTATGCAGAGATGGTGATCGACGCCCGAACCGGCGAGGTGCTGCGCTCGCGCAATGCCGATACGCGGCTGCATCCGGCCTCCCTGACCAAGATGATGACCCTCTACATCGCCTTCGAAGCGGTGGAGCACGGCGAAATTTCGCTTGATACCATGGTGCGCGTGTCCAGAAATGCGGCACAGGAGGAACCCTCGAAGCTGGGCCTTCGCGAAGGCCAACGGATCAAGCTGCGCTACCTGATCCGCGCGGCGGCAGTGAAGTCGGCCAATGATGCCGCCACCGCCATCGGCGAGGCCATCGAGGGCTCGGAAGCGGCCTTTGCCCGGCGGATGAACCGGACCGCCCAGGCGCTCGGGATGACCCGCACCACCTTCAACAACGCCAATGGCCTGACCCGTGACGGCCACCTGTCGACGGCCCGCGACATGACCACGCTGGGCCGGCATCTCTATTTCGACTACCCCGAGTACTTCCACCTGTTCTCGTCCATCACCGCCGATGTCGAGGGCCGGACGATCTACAACACCAACCGGAAGTTCCTGGCCGCCTACAACGGCGCCGACGGCATCAAGACCGGCTACACCCGTGCCGCCGGCTTCAACCTGACCGCCTCGGCGCATCGCGGCAACAAGCACATCATCGCGACGGTCTTCGGTGGCCGCTCGACCGCCTGGCGCAATGCCAAGATGACCGAGCTGCTGGACCTGGGCTTCTCGCGGGCACCGGCCTCGGCCACCGTCCGTGCCCCCGGCAAGCCCGCCTACAACCCCGGTGATCCGCTGCTGATGGCCGCCGGCAAGACGATTCGCGTGAACCCCGCGCCGCGCAGCTCGCTGCGCCCGAAGGCGCGCCCCGACGCAGGCCAGCCCGACACTGGCCAGGACGTGCTGCCCTCGCAGGAGATGCTTCTGGCCGAGGCCGCAGGACCGGATGCGGGCACCCTCGATGCCGCTGCCGCCGAGGCGCTGGCCTTCGCCGCCACGGGGCTGCGCAGCGATGCCATCAGCCCCGGCGAGGAAGCCGTGGCCGAGGTCGCCGCAGCAGCGCTGCCCGCCGGGCCGGTGGACAACCCGATCTCGCCGCGCGCCCGCCCCGGCGACCTGCTGCAGCAATTCTCCCGCGCAGTGCCGGCCGACAGCGCCCCCGCCCCTGCCCCCGAACCCGAGGTGCAGCTGGTCACCCGCAGCGCCTCTGCCGGGGATCCGAACTGGAGCGTGAACGTCGGGCGTTATCCCAGCGAAGGCGCCGCCGAGCGCGTGCTGCTGACCACAGCCCTGGCCGAGATCGAGACGCTGGAAGGCGCAGACCGCGCCGTCGTCCGCTCGACCACCGGGTTCGATGCGAACTTCAGGGGGCTGACCCGCGACGCGGCGGACCGCACCTGCCGCAGGCTGAACGCCCGCAACATGACCTGCTTCATGGTAAGCCCCGGCGCCTGATCGGCGGCGGGTGAGCGCGCCCCGGGCGCCCGAGGCCTGTCCCTGTCAAGGCTTGGCCCGCCCCTGTCACGGCTTGGGGTGTTCGTCCCACTGATCCGAGAGAATGCGCTGGCTGGTGCCGTCGGGATCCTCGTACTGATCGCTGCGCACCGTCCAGATGAAGGCCACGAGTCCGAGTCCGCCGAGAAACAGCGAGATCGGAATCAGCCAGACCAGAATATCCATTGCCTTGTCCCCTTCCGGGCCACGCGGGCCCCTGGCTCTCTGCCCCGGTCCCCGACTGCCTATCGCAGCCGCAGGGCGTTGAGCGATACGGTGATCGAGCTGGTCGACATGGCCAGCGCCGCGATCAGGGGCGAACAGAGCCCCGCCACGGCCAGCGGCACCGCGATCACATTGTAGAACGTCGCTATGCGGAAGTTCTCACGAATGCGCCGCGTCGCGCGAGAGGCGGTTTGCAGCGCCCCGGGAATGGGCGACAGGTCGCCTCCCAGCAGCACGATATCGGAGGCAACCCGCGCAGCATCCAGCGCCGAGGCGGGGGAAATCGACACATCCGCGGTGGAAAGCGCGGCCGTGTCGTTCAGGCCGTCGCCGACCATCAGCACCTTCGCGCCGCCCTCTTGCAGGGCCGCGATTCGCGCCGCCTTGTCGCCGGGCAGCGCGCCGGCCTGCCAGTCGGTGATCCCCAGACGCGCCGCCAGGGCGGCCACGGCCCCCTCGGCATCGCCGGAGATCAGCGCCACGTGCCGGCCCTGCGCCAGCAGCTCGGAAACGGCCTCGGCGGCGCCGGGGCGCAAGCTGTCGGCAAATCGGATCTCGGTCAGGCCCGAGGGGGTCTGCAGCCAGGTGGCGGTCTCGTCGCCCGCCGTGGCGCCCAGCCACTCGGCGCGGCCCAGACGCACCCGCCGCCCGGCCAGCAGCGCTTCGGTGCCATGGCCCGGGACTTCGCGCAGATCACTGAGGGGGGCGGGGGTCTCTGCCGCCAGCGCCCCGGCCAGCGCCTGCGACAGCGGGTGTGCAGAGGCCGAGGCCAGTGCCAGCGCGACGCCGCGCGCCTCGGCCGGAAGATCGCCAAGGTTGACCACCCGCGGCTTGCCCGAGGTCAGCGTGCCGGTCTTGTCGAAGACCACCGTATCGACCTGCGCCAGGCGCTCCAGCGCAGTCTCGTGCTTGACCAGCATGCCGCGCCGGAACAGCCGCCCCGAGGCCGCCGTGGTGACCGCGGGCACGGCGAGGCCGAGGGCGCAGGGGCAGGTGATGATCAGCACCGCAGCGGCGATGTTCAGCGCCACGCGCAGGTCACCGGACCAGAGGAACCAACCAAGGAAGGAAAGCGCCGAGAGGATATGCACCCCCGGCGCATAGAGCTTCGCCGCCCGGTCGGCCAGCGAGGTGTAGCGCGACCGCCCGCTTTCGGCGATGGCCACCAGATCGGCCATCCGCGCCAGCGAGGTATCGCGGCCGATGGCCGTGGCACGCACCACCAGCGGGCCGGTCAGGTTGACCTCTCCGGCACTCACGGCCTGCCCGGGCAGGGCCGCCACGGGCCGCGTCTCGCCGGTCAGCAGCGAGCGGTCCAGCTCCGAGGACCCTTCGGCGATCTCTCCGTCGACCGGCATGCGGCCACCGGGGCGCACCACCACCAGATCACCGATGCGCAGTTCTGCCACGGGCAGCTGCACCTCGGCCCCGTCGCGGCGCACGAGAGCGCGGGGGACTTCCAGCGCGGTCAGTTCCTCGGCGGCGGAGCGGGCGGCGGCACGGGTGCGGTGATCCAGGTAGCGGCCCGCCAGCAGGAAGAAGGTCAGCGTCAGCGCGGCATCGAAATAGGCGTGCTCGCCCGACAGCGAGGTCTCCCAGAGGGAGGTGACGAGGGCCAGGGCGATGGCCAGGGCGATCGGCACATCCATGTTCAGGCGGCGTACCCGCAGGGCCGCGAAGGCACTGACGAAGAAAGGTTGGGCACAGAAGGCGATGGCCGGCAGGGTGATCGCGGCGCTGATCCAGTGGAACAGGTCGCGGGTCGCATCCGCCGCGCCCGACCAGACCGAGACCGACAGCAGCATGACGTTCATGCTGGCAAAGCCGGCCACCGCGAGGCGCATCAGCAGGGCCCGGCCCGCGCGGTCGGTGGCGGTGGCGGCGATGGTGCCCGGGTCGAGCTCATGGGCCTCGTAGCCGACGCCCTCGACGATCCGCACCAGATCCTCCGCACTGACCTCGGGATCGGCCTTCACCTGCGCCCGCCTGAGCGTCAGGTTGACCCGCGCCTCGCGTACCCCCGGCGCCTGCGACAGCGCACGCTCGACCGTGTCGATGCAGGCGGCGCAGTGGATGCCGGGCAGCGAGAGCGCCAGCGTGGCCCCCTCGACCTGCGCGGCACGGGCGGCCAGGTCCTCGGCCGCCGGGGCGACGGCGCAGGCGGGACAGGCGGCAAGGCCGCCCCGCTCGGTCCCGATATGTCCGGTCAGTTCGGCCATGGTGGTGCCCTCAGCGCGTCACATGCAGGTCGAGACGCTGGATGAACTCGGTCCCGTCGGCGGCGATGGCCGAGAAGCGGACGATCCACTTGCCCTCGGTCAGCGCCAGCGGAGCCTCGAAGCCCTGCCCGTTCCAGGCCAGCTGCGGCACGAGGTCGTCGGTGGAATCGGTCGGACGTCCGACCACCGCGTGGATCTCCTGCGGGCGCACCGGGGTGCCCGCGGCATCGGTGACCGAGAGGTGGATCCAGCCGTCGCGGGTCTCGGCCCCGACCACCCAGCCCAGCCGTTGCTGGTCGGCGACCCGCTCGTTGAACTCCTGACTGAAGACATAGGTGTTGTCGACTTCCAGACCGGGGAAGGTGCCGATGGCCTGGCTGGCCATGTAGACATTGACCGCGATGATCACCCCGAAGAAGGCGACGAAGCCCGCCAGCACGTGCCAGCCCTTCAGCGTGAAGCCCTGCGGCTCGATGGTCTCGCTCATCACTGTTCCTTTCCGTTGAAGACCGTGCCCTCGCTGGCCCGATCGCCGCTGTCCAGGTCCTCGACCCAAAGGGTGAAGCCGGTGCGGTCGGCGACCGCCGGGGCCGTGCCCGCCGCTGCGGTGACATAGACCCGGGCCAGGTGCGTACTGTCCGGGGCAACCGCCACAAGGGCATCCTCGCTGCCCTCGACCTGAACCTCAAGGCCCGGCACATCGGCGGCGCTGACGCGGAACTGCCGTTCCTCGCCCAGCTTGTTGCGCAGGCGCACGTCGTAGACGTTGCGGATCGTGCCGTCCGAGAGGGTGATGTAGGTCGGGTTGCGGACCGGGGCGACGGTGATGTCGATATCCGAGCGGATGAACAGCGCCACCACCAGCCCGATGCCGACCGCCCCCCAGAGCACCGTGTAGAGGATCGTGCGGGGGCGGAAGACATGCTTCCAGATCTTGCGGGGTGCCTTGCCGGCGCGTTCGCTGACCTCGTCGGTCAGGGCCATGTAGTCGATCAGCCCGCGCGGCTTGCCGACCTTGTCCATCACGTCGTCGCAGGCGTCGATGCAGAGCGCGCAGGTGATGCAGGCCATCTGCTGACCGTCGCGGATGTCGATGCCCATGGGACAGACGTTGACGCAGGCGTTGCAGTCGATGCAGTCGCCCAGGCGGTCGGCACCCTCGGCCTTGCGGTGCTTGCCGCGCGGCTCGCCGCGCCAGTCGCGGTAGGCGACGGTGATCGTGTCCTCGTCCATCATCGCCGCCTGGATGCGCGGCCAGGGACAGGCGTAGATGCAGATCTGCTCGCGCGCGAAACCACCGAAGAGGAAGGTGGTGAAGGTGAGGATCAGCATGGTGGTATAGGCCACCGGATGGGCGCTGAAGGTCAGCAGGTCGCGCAGCAGGCTGGGCGCATCGGCAAAGTAGAAGACCCAGGCCCCGCCGGTCGCCAGCCCGATGAACAGCCAGGCGACCCACTTGGTCACCCGCAGGCGGGCCTTGCGCAGATCCCACTTTTTCTGCCGGTGAAGGCGCAGGCGGGCGTTGCGATCGCCCTCGATCCAGCGCTCGACCAGGATGAACAGGTCGGTCCAGACGGTCTGCGGGCAGGCATACCCGCACCAGACCCGGCCAAGCGCCGAGGTGAACAGGAACAGCCCCAGGCCCGCCATCACCAGCAGGCCGGCGATGAAGTAGAACTCATGCGGCCAGATCTCGATCCAGAAGAAGAAGAACCGGCGGTTGGCGAGGTCGATCAGCACGGCCTGGTCGGGCAGGTTCGGGCCGCGATCCCAGCGCAGCCAGGGGGTGACGTAGTAGATCCCCAGCGTCACCAGCATGATGAGCCATTTCAGGTTGCGGAAGCGCCCTTTTACCCTTCGGGGAAAGATCGGTTCCCTGGCGGCGTAGAGCTGGGGGGGGTCTGTATCGGGGGCAGTCACTTCGGCATTCCTTCGGACAGTGCTTGGCAGTCTTCTCGCAGGGAGAGGCTTGCGGAACATTGACTTGCATCAAATGCGACATTTTCACTGTACCTATTGCGCGCCTATGTCGCATCCCCCCAGGCGTCGCGGGCCTGCCGCCGCAGCCAGCGGGCGAAATCCCGCGCGGCGGGGCGCAGGCGGTCCGGGCGGGTCAGCAGGAAATACCCTTTCTTTCTTGCGTCCTCGTGCAGCAGGCGCAGGCGGCCGGCGCGGATGTCCTCTTCGGCGAAGGCCTTGGCCATGGCACCCACGCCGCGCCCCGATCGCAGAGCCTCGACCATCAGGTTGCCCGGCAGCGACGTCACGCCGCGGGTCGGGTTCAGCCGCGCGCCCTGCCATTGCAGGAAGTCGCTGGCCTCGTTGGTGCCCAGCTCCTGGAACCAGGGGTAGTCGGCCAGCTCGGCCGGTCCCGGGTCGATCCCGTGGGGAATCAGCTCGGGCGAGGCGAGGACGGCGACCGGGCTGCGCACCAGCAGTTCGGTGGTCAGGCCGGGCCAGTTGCCGTCGCCGTAGCGCAGGGCAATATCGGCGCCGCCGGGCCCGAGATCGCGCAGCTGCGGCGTCGGGTCGATCATAAGCGAGACCTCGGGATGAGCCTGCTGGTACTCGGCCAGGCGCGGCATCAGGAAGTAGCTGGCCAGGGTCGGCGTACAGGTCACCAGCACCGGGCGGGCCTGCTCTTCGCCGCGCAGCTGCTGCACCGTCTCCTCGATGCCAGCCATGCCGTCCAGCACCCTGTCGGCCAGCAGGCGCCCCTCCTCCGTCAGCTCCAGCGACCGGGCGCCACGGCGCACCAGCGCAAGGCCGAGGTGTTCTTCCAGCGCCTTCACCTGCTGGCTGACCGCCGCATGGCTGACGTTTAGACGGTTGCCCGCAGCGACGGTGGAGCCGGTCTCGGCCAGGGCCGCGAGGGCGCGCAGGGCGGTGAGCGAAGGGAGGGAGAGCCAGTCAATCATGTAAGTCAGACTTACATGTTGGCAGCATTCCTGAATAGGTAGATTCTGTCAGGAGGCATAAAACAAGGGGCAAATGAAGTCACAGGAGTAGCCCCGATGCTTCAGATCTACGCGAAAACCTACATGACAGCCACCCGCACGGACCCGGCGCCCCTGCCCCGCGGCTACCGCCCCGCCGAAACCCTGCCCCGTCTCGAGGCCGCCGCCCTGCGGGGTCGGATCGCCCGCGAGGCGGCCCGACGGGCCGAGCCCCGCGACATCACGGGGGAGGCCAGCTGATGGATCCGATCCTCTACCGCCCCCTCGACGCTCTGGACGAACGGGTCCGCCGCGCCAGCGAACACCAGCGCCATCAGCCGCGCCCGCAGCAGCAAGCGGCGCGTCCGAAGTTTTCCCTGCGCGAACGGTTGGGCTGGCTGGGTCCGCGCTGGTGGCCGGGCTGGCCGGACGGGCCGCTTGGCTGAGGCCCGCCCCGGGGCCGGGCGAAGGTGGATTTCATCCACCCTACGCGGGCTTCACGGGCGGCGCCTCCGGCAGGCGTAGGGTGGGTGACAACCCACCTGCCGCAGATGCGAAAAGGCCCGCCCCGATGATCCGGGGCGGGCCTTGCTGCCAGGGGCAGGGAAGAAAAATGGCACCGACCGTTCAAGGAAACGCGCGAACAGGACGAAGCGGCCGGTGCCGGCCCCGCCACGGGGGCGGGGATCTTGGGGACCGGGGGCCAGCGCCCCCGACCGATCTTGTCAGGCGCGGTTACTCACCGCCGCCGAGCTGGTGCACATAGCTGGCCACGGCGCGAATCTGCGCCTCGCTCAGCCGGCTGCCCCAGTTGGGCATCACGCCGAAACGGGCATTCTCGACCGTCTCTTGGATCGCCGCGTAGTCGCCACCATAGAGCCAGATGGCATCGGTGAGGTTGGGCGCCCCCTGCTCTCGGTCACCGGTGCCGTCGACACCATGGCAGGACGAGCAGTTCTCCTCGAACACCACGGCGCCTTCCTCGACCAGCGCGGCATCCTGCGGCGTGCCCGACAGCGACATGACGAAGTTGACCACCGCGTCGATCTGCGCGTCTTCCAGCAGCTCGTCGGCACCGAAGGCCGGCATCTGGCTGTAGCGGGCGTCGAAATCATCCTCGTTCCGGATCCCGTGGGTCACCGTGTAGTGGATGTCCTCGATCGAGCCCCCCCAGAGCCAGTCATCGTCCAGCAGGTTGGGATAGCCCGTCGCGCCAGCCGCGCCCGATCCGTGGCACTGGGCGCACCAGGTCTGGAAGACCGAGGCCCCGGCGGAAACGGCGTACTGGTTCAGCTCGGGGTCGGCGGCGATCGCGGTCAGATCGGCCTCGGCGAGACGCTGGTTGATGCCGGCATTGGCGGCCTCGACCTCGGCGATATGCTCGGCCACCTCGGCCCGGGTCGAATAGCCCAGGACACCGGCCGTGGCGCGGTTCACCAGCGGCCAGGCGGGATAGAGGATCGTGTAGATGATCCCCCAGACGATGCAGATGTAGAAGGTATAGAGCCACCAGCGCGGCAGCGGCGTGTTCAGCTCCTCGATACCATCCCAGCTGTGGCCGGTCGTACCGTGCTTGTCTTTCAGGTCATCGCTCATTTCGGGAGGTCCTTTCCTGCCTGAGCTTCCGCAGGCGCCGAAGCGGCGGCGGGACGGTCTTCGTGACGGAAGGGGATGCCTGCCGTGCTCTGGTAGGTGCGGCGGGCGCCGGGCCGGAAGACCCAGAGCACCACCGCCCCGAAGAACAGGAACAGCGCCAGAAGCAT
>NZ_AFPM01000117.1 GCF_000220565.1 Oceanicola sp. S124
ACCTGATAGGGCGGGAAATGAGTGATCCCGACGGTCAGCACCTCGGGCACCGGATCGGGGCGCGTCATGTTCCATTGCAGGCGCAGCGCCTCCATCTTGCCCGAGGCTTCAAGCGCGGCGATCGCTTCGTTGATGCGGGGCATCAGGTCGGCCCGGCTCCGATGCAGCGCGACATGGTGTGTCAGCACCTGCAGGGGGGGCGTGGCCAGCCGGACCAGATGGTCGAGCCGCGCCGCCTGCAGGCTGTCCAATCCTGCTTTCTGCAGGGCCACCGCCGCATCCACCTCGCCGAGCAGCAGGGCCCCGAAAAGGGCGAGCGGCCCCGGGTAGGCCAGCACCTCGTTGCGGCCCCCGAAAGAGGCCGTTTCGGCGCCGGCGGCCTGCCCGATGGTGCCGATCCGCATCCCCGAGATCGTGTCGGGCGTCAGGTCGAGGGGCGCCCCGGCGGGCAGGAAGAGGTAGGTGCCCTGGGTCGCGACCGGGTCCGAATAGACCACGTCGGCGCCAAGTGCGGGCAGCTCGACCACGCCGGCCAGCATGTCGGCCTCGCCGCTGGCGAGCGCGGCGAAGTAGCCCGAGATGCCCTCCTTGCGTTCAAATCGCAGGCTCAGCCCGGCCTGCGCGGCGACGGCGCGCGCCAGCTCGGCGAAGTAGCCCGTCAGCTCTCCGTCGTCGCGCAGTTCATAGAGGCCCGTCACCGGCGACCAGGGCACGACCAGTTCCTCTGCCCTCTCCTGCGCGGGCACCTCCGACGGGGTCAGAAGAGCCAGTGCGACCAGAGTGGTAAGGACAAGTCTTAGGCGAAAGTTGAGCCCGGTCATGCAGCCATCCATTGCGCGGTCTTTCCCTCTGTTTAGGGTAAAGGTCGCCCGCTGCCTACTGTCTCCTGTCGCCAGTTTGACGCATGTCGCCCGCCTGCCGAGCCAGGATCGGCCATGCGGTCAGATCGCGGGCAACGCAGCCTGCCGGGGCCGGGGGCGCGGCATCTGCCCCGTGGGCCATCCGGTGCGGCGCTCGGCGGGTCCAGGGCCTGACCTGCCGAGATCCGCCCGGCGGCGAAGTGGTTTGTCGAGCGCTCCCATGGCCCTTGCGCCCCGCCTGGCCGCCGGGTCAGGCCAGCCTTGCGCCCTCGCTGTGTCGGGGCTGCCGTGGAAGAGGGACTTGCGCCGCGTCAAGGCGGCCTTCTTCGACGTAGAGGCTCACCATATGGCCGATGATCC
>NZ_AFPM01000116.1 GCF_000220565.1 Oceanicola sp. S124
TCCCCGCCGAAAGCACCAGCACCACGCTCAGCGAGGCGGCCATGGTCAGCGCCGTCGGCAGCTGCGTCGTCACCGCCAGCGCCGAGCAGATGCCGAGGATCTGCAGGGTCACCGGGTTCTGCCGGATCAGCGGATCGGTCAGCGTCGACCAGAGGGGGGACGGGGCAGTCATGGCCTAGAACTCCCCGCGCCGGACGGCCTCGATCAGCGGCCCGTAGCCCTGCGGCCCCAGCCAGAAGCGGATGATCCGCGTCATCGCCGAAGAGGTGCGGGTGGCGCCGGTGATGCCGTCGACCTCGTATTCGCTGGTGGCCGGCCCCTTGGCGACGGCAAAGCGGATGTCGCCGCGCGCATCCGTGGTCCGCACCCCGCCGAAGGACGAGAGCCAGGCCAGTTCCTCGATCCGCGCGCCGAGGCCGGGGGTTTCCGACTGGCCGGTGATCGCCAGCCCGGCGATGGTCTGCATGTCGCCGCGCAGCGCCAGGATGGCGTCGATCCGCCCGTTGTAGCCCGCGCCGGAGACCGGCAGCAGCATCAGCGAGATGCCCTCTCCGCCGCGCAGCAGGAAGACCTGCGCGTAATCGGGGCGCGCGCCCAGGCCGGCGATATCCTCGCCCGGCACCAGAGCGGTCCAGTTGGACATGTCGGCCAGCGCGGCTTCCAGCGTCTCGGGGGTGACCTCGGTCGCGGCGCGGGCCTTGTTCAGGTCGATTATGACGCTCGACAGGGTGCCACCGCTCTCGGCCAGCAGCTCGGACATGCCGGGCACACCGGCCACCAGCGCCTCGATC
>NZ_AFPM01000115.1 GCF_000220565.1 Oceanicola sp. S124
AGCAGCTTCGAGGTATCGGGCGCCACGCGTTCGGGCATCAGTTTCGCCAGCTCGGCCTGGCGCGGGTTGCGCACATGGACCTTCAGGTCAGCGCCACGGTTGCGGATGCGGAACCCGCCGGAAATCTTGTCGACCTTCAGCACCAGCGGCGCGCCGTCCACCGTCATCCGGGCCAGCGTATCGCCGGGCGTCCAGCCGCCCTCGACCCGCAGCAGGGCGCCATCGGTGAAAGAGACCGAGGCCCCCTCGCGATCCGCCTCGATGGACAGCTCGAACTCGGCGCCCTGAAGGCTGACCACCCAGTCGGCGCCCACGACGCGCTCGTGGTTGTCCATCCGGCCCGAGATGCGGGTGCGGCGGATCTCGGCGACGCGGTGCATGGCGGCAGAGGCGGCTGCGATGCGCTTCAGCTCGCCCTCAGGCAGGGCGACGCCTTCGAAGCCCTCGGGGTATTGTTCGGCGATGAAGGCGGTGGTCATCTCGCCCCTGATGAAGATCTCGTGGTCCATCACGGCCGACAGGAACGGCAGGTTGTGGCCGATGCCCTCCACCTCGAAGCCGTCGAGCGCCACGCGCATCGCCTCGATCGCCGCCTCGCGGGTCGGGGCCCAGGTGCAGAGCTTGGCGATCATCGGGTCGTAGTACATCGAGATCTCGCCGCCCTCGAAGACGCCGGTATCATTGCGCACCGCCGCCGGGCCCGAGGGCGCCTCGCCCTGCCATTTGCCGTTTTCCAGCAGTGGCCCCGAGGCGACCTCCTGTGGCGGGCGATAGCGGGTCAGACGACCGATGGAGGGCAGGAAGCCGCGATAGGGATCCTCGGCGTAAAGCCGGTTCTCGATGGCCCAGCCGGTCAGGGTCACGTCGTCCTGGGTGATGCTCAGCGGCTCGCCATTCGCCACGCGGATCATCTGCTCGACCAGATCGACACCGGTGATCAGCTCGGTCACCGGGTGTTCCACCTGCAGGCGGGTGTTCATTTCCAGGAAGTAGAAGTTCTTCTCGCCGTCGACGATGAATTCCACCGTCCCCGCAGAGGCATAGCCGACGGCCTTGGCAAGCGCGACGGCCTGTTCGCCCATGGCCTTGCGGGTGGCTTCATCCAGGAAGGGGCTGGGCGCCTCTTCGACGACCTTCTGGTTGCGGCGCTGGATCGAGCATTCACGCTCGCCCAGGTAGATGCCGTTGCCGTGGCTGTCGCAAAGCACCTGGATCTCGATGTGGCGGGGCTGGGTGACGAACTTCTCGATGAAGATCCGGTCATCGCCGAAAGAGTTCGCCGCCTCGTTCTTGGAGCTCTGGAAGCCCTCGCGCGCCTCCTCGTCGGTCCAGGCAATGCGCATGCCCTTGCCGCCACCGCCCGCGCTTGCCTTGATCATCACCGGATAGCCGATCTCTCCCGAGATCTTCACCGCCTCTTCGGCATCCTCGATCAGGCCCATGTAGCCGGGCACGGTGGAAACCCCGGCCTCCTGGGCGATCTTCTTGGAGGTGATCTTGTCGCCCATGGCCTCGATGGCCTTCACCGGCGGGCCGATGAAGGCCACGCCCGCGGCCTCCAGCGCCTCGGCGAACTTGGGGTTCTCGGACAGGAAGCCATAGCCCGGATGCACCGCCTCTGCGCCGGTCTGCTTGATGGCCTCCATCACCTTGTCGATGACGATATACGACTGGTTGGCCGGCGGCGGGCCGATATGCACCGCCTCGTCGGCCATGGAGACATGCAGCGCATGGCGGTCGGCATCCGAGTAGATGGCAACGGTCGAGATACCCATCTTGCGCGCGGTCTTGATGACGCGGCAGGCGATCTCGCCCCGGTTGGCGATCAGGATCTTCTGGAACATGTCAGGCCCCTCCCCGAGGTCTTGGCGCGCGCGTCGGGCCTGTACCCGATCCCTTACGGCGCGCAAAAGAAAGCCCCCCGCCCTGCACGGGGCAGGACGGAGGGCAAATAGGCTTCAATGCGGCAGGATGCGCGGCGCTGGCCGCGATCAGACCGCTATCGGACCGGCTGGCCTCAGCGGCAGGCGCCGGGGTTTGCCTGGCAGTAGGCGACGTTGCCGGCTGCGCCGACCAGGGCGCCGGTGCCCACGCTGCCGCCGGTGACCGCTGCTGCGCCCACGCCGGCTGCGCCGCCGACAACGGCCTGTTCACCGAGGGTGTCGCCGCAGGCGGCAAGACCGGTGAGAAGAACACCGGCGAGGATCCAGGATTTCTTGAACATGAATAACTACCTTCGTGTTGGAGCGTTCTGCGGTGACAAACGCCGCCGATACGCAAAAGTTCCCCCGCCGCGACGCATCTACGCGATTTTCCTTCTGCCCGAACTTCCCTGCCTCCGCTTTTCGACGAAAGGACAGGTCCCCCTGAGGGGACAGTGGCGCCCGAAACAGGGGGCTTTCTGGAAAAGACGGGCGGCCGCGGATTGGGGACGAACGGCCGCCCGAGAGGGGAAGGGTAACGGTAGTCATGCGCCACGTCCCCGGGCAGGACACCCGGGCAAGCGGCATCCCCATAGCTGCCTGCGAAACGCGTCGCGGCAAGCCCCTTGGTGCGGGACGTCGCAAGCTTGGCCGAAAGCCGCGCATCTATCGCAGGGACAGGCAGGATCACGCCCAGTCCTCCCCCTCTTCGAAGGCGCCGGGGAAGGCGCTGCGGGCGGCGGCCTCGTCGATGACCAGCAGGGCCTCGTAACTCTCGGGATCGAAAGGCTCTTCCGCCGGCAGCACCTCGCGGCCAAAGAGCCACGACAGGCGCCCTGCATCAAGGTTGCCGCGCTCGAAGGGCTGGTCTCCGAAATGCTCCCAGAGGGCGGCCATGAAGCCCTCGTCGGCGCGCTTGTCCGGCGCGCGCCGGTCGCGATAACGCTCGCGCCGGGTGATCGGGGTCACGCCCTTGGGATTGGCGCGGCGGATGGTGAACTGGAAGTCGGTGCCGGGCAGGCGCCCGGGAAAGCCGCGGTGCTTCAGCATGCCGGGATCCCCCCGACAGCAGCGGCGCGCGGCATCCGCGGGCCGGTCAGGCCCGCGGCGCAGACGGCAGGCGTCTTACTTGTACTTGCCGGTGTACATGGGTTCGCTCGAGATCGGCGCGGGTTCAACCACGACGTATTCCTCGGGCGCTTCCTTGGCGCAGGCGGCAAGGCCGCCGAGGAAGGCGACGGCGAGAAGAAGGTTGAGGGGCTTGGACATTCAAAACTCCTGATATGCCTCTGGGTCCCGCGGGGCCTTGGCAGCCCTCGATAGTCGGGACATTCCGGTTGCGCCGCGCGGTGGCGGCATGGTGGAATCATAGCCCAGTGGCCAAGGATTTCATATCTGGGAGCGTTCACGGCAGCGTCCTGTGTTTCGAAAAGCTCAGGCTGATAGGTGTTTGCCCGGGCACACGCAATATCTTGTAGAGAGGCCCTGCCCGCCTCAAGATCCGGCGTTTGCAGGGGGCCACGACGCCGCAAGCGCTTTGGCTTGCAGGCGATGCCGAGCGGCGCGGACCGGCGGAAATCAGCCATCGGCACGGCGCTCCGCATGGGCGATCCAGCGCGTCCTGTGGGCCGGGCTGTCCAGCAGATCGGCCAGCCGGTCGCGCAGGCTGGCGGTCACCGGATGCGGCAGGGCGCCCCCGGCCCGGACCACCAGCCCGTCCGGCGCGCGCCGCACCTCGACCGCCGGGGCGAAGCCGCGCTGGTCCTGCAACCGGCGCCACATGTCCTGCCGCACCTGCTGCGCCACCCGCCTGAGCGAGACCTCGCGGTCGCAGGGCAGCACCGCCTCGACCGAGAGATCGAAGCGCACGGGCAGGCGACGGGTCACCGTGACCCGGTCCGCCTCGCGCAGGATGTGCCAGCCGTTGCGTGCCATATGGCCTCCGACCCGCTCAGAGCGGGATGTTGTCGTGTTTCTTCCAGGGGTTCTGCAACTTCTTGCCGCGCAGGCTGGCAAAGGCCCGCGCCACCCGACGCCGGGTCGAGCGCGGCTGGATCACCTCGTCGATGAAGCCCCGCTCGGCGGCGACGAAGGGGTTGGCGAAGCGGTCTTCGTAGTCCTTCGTGTGCTTCGCGATCTTCTCGGCATCTCCGAGGTCGGCGCGGTGGATGATCTCGGTCGCGCCCTTGGCGCCCATCACCGCAATCTCGGCGGTCGGCCAGGCATAGTTGAAATCGCCGCGCAGGTGCTTGGAGGACATCACGTCATAGGCGCCGCCGTAGGCCTTGCGGGTGATCACCGTGACCTTGGGCACCGTCGCCTCGCCATAGGCGAAAAGCAGTTTGGCGCCATGCTTGATCACGCCGCCCAACTCCTGCCCGGTGCCCGGCAGGAAGCCCGGCACGTCGACGAAGGTCAGGATCGGGATTTCGAAGGCATCGCAGAAGCGCACGAAGCGCGCCGCCTTGCGGCTGGAGTCGATGTCGAGACAGCCCGCCAGCACCATCGGCTGATTGGCGACCACGCCGACAGACTGACCTTCCAGCCGGATGAAGCCGGTGATGATATTCTTGGCGAAATCCTCCTGGATCTCGTAGAAATCCCCCTCGTCCGCGACCTTCAGGATCAGCTCCTTCATGTCGTAGGGACTGTTGGCATTGTCGGGGATCAGCGTGTCAAGGCTGGTCTCGATCCGGTTCACATCGTCGAAGAAGGGCCGCACGGGCGGCTTCTCGCGGTTGTTGAGCGGCAGGAAATCGACCAGGCGACGGACCTCGGCCAGGGCCTCGACGTCATTCTCGAAGGCGCCGTCGGCGACGCTGGATTTCTTCGTATGAGTGCTGGCACCGCCCAGCTCCTCGGCCGTCACGACCTCGTTGGTGACGGTCTTCACCACGTCGGGCCCGGTGACGAACATATAGCTGCTGTCCTTCACCATGAAGATGAAGTCGGTCATGGCGGGGCTGTAGACCGCGCCGCCCGCGCAGGGCCCCATGATCACCGAGATCTGCGGCACCACGCCCGAGGCCAGCACGTTGCGCTGGAACACCTCGGCGTAGCCGGCAAGCGAGGCGACGCCTTCCTGGATCCGCGCCCCGCCGCTGTCGTTCAACCCGATGACCGGGGCGCCGTTCTGCACCGCCATATCCATGATCTTGCAGATCTTCTGGGCGTGCGTCTCGGACAGGGAGCCACCGAAGACGGTGAAATCCTGGCTGAAGACATAGACCTGTCGGCCGTTGATCGTGCCCCAGCCGGTGACCACGCCGTCGCCGTAGGGACGCTGCTGTTCCATGCCGAAGTCGGTGCAGCGATGCGCGACGAACATGTCGAATTCTTCGAAGCTGTCGGCATCCAGCAGCAGGTCAATCCGCTCGCGCGCGGTCAGCTTGCCCTTGGCGTGCTGCGCCGCGATCCGCTTTTCGCCACCGCCCAGACGGGCGGTCTCGCGCCGTGTCGTCAGCTCTTCAAGGATATCCGTCATCGCGCCTGTCCTCCTGATACGGGCCGTCGCCCGGTCATCTGCATGCAGGGGAAGCATAGAATCCGAAACTCTTGGTAAAAAGGGAAAAGGGGCAAATTTGCAAAGTCTCTGCAGACCCCGCACTGCAAAGTGCAAAACTGCAAAGCGCGTGTCATCCGCATGGACATGCGAGAGGCACGCGACTAGCACATTCGCATGAGCCAGACCCAAGATCGCCGGTATCTGAACCGCAACACCCCTCCGCATCTGTCGACGCTGATCCTGCTCTCGGGCGTGGGGGCGATGACGATGAACGTCTTCCTGCCTTCGCTGCCGAAGATCGCAGAGCATTTCACCGTCGATTACAAGCTGGTACAGCTTTCGGTGGCCGGCTACCTCGCGGCGAGCGGCTTCCTGCAGCTCTTCATCGGGCCGCTGGCGGACCGCTACGGGCGGCGGCCGGTGCTGCTCTGGGGGCTGGCGCTGTTCATCCTGGCCACCATCGGCTGCCTCATGGCGCCGACCTTCGGCACCTTCATGGTGTTCCGCATCCTGCAGGCCTCGGTCGCCGGGGCCATGACCCTGTCGCGGGCCGTGGTGCGCGACATCAACACGCCCGACCGGGCCGCGGCGATGATGGGCTATGTTACCATGGGCATGTCCATGGTGCCGATGTTCGCCCCCGTGCTGGGCGGCGTGCTGGACGAGTTCTTCGGTTGGCAGGCCTCGTTCTGGCTGCTGTTCCTCTGTGGCCTGGGGATCTTCTGGCTGACCTGGGCCGACCTGGGAGAAACGGCGAAACCCTCGGACCTCTCGGTGCTGCGCCAGTTCGCGGAATACCCCGAGCTGCTGAAATCCCTGCGCTTCTGGGGCTACTCGCTGGCCGCCGCGACCTCGTCGGGGGCCTTCTTCGCCTATGTCGGTGGCAGCCCCTTCGTGGCAACCGCGGTCTACGGCCTCTCGCCGGCGCAGTTCGGCATGTTCAACGCCGCCGCGGGCGTGGGCTATTTCATCGGCAACTGGTTCACCGGCCTCAACGCCGCCCGCATCGGGATGAACCGGATGATCCTGGTCGGAGGCTGCTTCGTCACCTTCGGCATGGCGCTGTCGCTGCTCTTCGCCCTGGCGGAGATCGGCGGCGCCTATGCCTTCTTCGGCACGATGGTCTTCGTCGGTTTCGGCAACGGCATGACCATTCCTTCGGCCAACGCCGGCATGCTCTCGGTCCGGCCGCACCTGGCGGGCACCGCCTCGGGGCTGGGCGGGGCGATGATGATCGGCGGCGGCGCGGCGCTTTCGGCCGCGGCGGGCAGCATGCTCAGCACGGAAACCGGGGCCTTCCCGCTGATCTGGCTGATGCTGGCCTGCGGCGTCGCCTCGGTGCTCTGCATCTCCGGCGTCATGCGCCGCGAACGCCGCATGGGCCTGGCGGCCTGACAACACTTAGTCACACAACTAAGTTTTCACTTGCCCGACTCGCGGCACACTGATTACTTAGCCATATGGCTAAGCTTGATCCCGCCCTCGACCTGGCCTTCGCGGCCCTCTCTGATCCGACCCGCCGTCGGATCCTGGAACGTCTCGCCCGCGGCCCCGCCACGGTCAGCGAGATGCACGCCGCGCATGACATGTCGCTGCCCTCGTTCACGGCGCATCTGAAGAAGCTTGAAGGCGCGGGTCTGATCACCAGCGAGAAGACCGGCCGGGTGCGCAGCTGTGCGCTGTCGCCCGGAGCCTTCGCGCCGGTGCAGGACTGGCTGGCCGAACAGCGCGCCCTCTGGCAGGGCCGCCTCGACCGTTTCGACACCTATGTCACCCAGCTTTCGGAGGAGAGAAAGCCATGACCGACCAGAGCCCGCGCACCGACCTCAGCTTCACCCGCCACCTCGCGGTGCCCCGCGCGCTGGTCTGGGAATGCTGGACCCGCCCGGAACATATCCCGCATTTCTTCATCCCCGCGCCGCACAGGGTCACCGCCTGCGACATCGACCTGCGGGTCGGCGGACGCTTCAACACCACCTTCGAGGTCGAGGGCAACGTGATGGAGAACACGGGCGTCTACCTGGAAGTGATCGAGGGCCGCCGGCTGGTCTTCACCGATGCCTATTCCGAGGGCTGGAAGCCCGCCCCGGATCCCTTCATGACCGCGATCCTCGACCTCGAGGACGACGGCGAAGGCACCCGCTATACCGCCACCGCGCGGCACCGCTCCCCCGAGGCCTGCGCACAGCATGAACAGATGGGCTTCTTCGACGGCTGGGGCACTGTGGCCAGCCAGCTCGAGGCCTATGCCGCGACGCTCTGACACGCTGCCCTCATATCCCGCCTTACGGCTTGTTAACCAACCTTTGCAAAGTTAGCGTCTCTGGGCGCTAATCTGCAAAGCCACCGGGGCTTTGCGGCGTCGTGACAGGTGGGGCATGGGCAACCAGAAACTTTACGCCGGGGCGAAGCTGCGCGAGACGCGGCAGAAGCTGGGCCTGACCCAGAAGGACTTTGCCACCAAGCTCGGTATCTCGCTGCCCTACCTGAACCAGATGGAAAACAACAACCGGCCGGTCTCGACCTCGGTCGTGCTGTCGCTGGCGCAGGAGTTCGGCTTCGACGTCACCGAGCTGTCGACCGGCGACGGCGAACGGCTGGTCTCGGACATGCGGGAGGCGATGGCGGATCCGGTCCTGGCCGACCTGTCCTTGCCGATGGCGGACCTGCGGCTGACGGCCTCCAACGCTCCGGCGCTGGCCCGCGCCTTCCTGCACCTGCACCGCGCCTACCGGCAGACCCATGAACGCCTCGCCTCGCTGGACGAGGCCCTGGGGCGCGACGATGCCCGCGCCACCCCCAGCCCCTGGGACGAGGTGCGCGACTTCTTCCACTATTGCGACAACTACATCGACGCCGTGGACCGCGCCGCCGAACGCTTCGCCACCCCCGTCCGGAACGAGAACAACATCCGCGTGCGGGCTGTCTCGGCGCTCGGCAACCTCGGGGTGCGCACCCGGTTCGACGACATGCACGAGCTGCGCCGGTACGACCCCGCGCGCAAGGAGCTGACGCTGTCCTTGCGCGCCGCGCCCGAGACGCAGACCTTCCAGCTTCTGTTGCAGGTCGCCCTGCTGGAACAGGACAAGCTGCTTGAGGCGACACTGGATCTGGCGCGATTCCAGTCGGACACCGCGCGGTCCATCGCCAAGATCGGACTGGCCAACTACTTTGCCGGCGCTGCGCTGATGCCCTACACGCGGTTCCTGGAAGCCGCGCAGGAGATGCGGCATGACCTGGAGCGTCTCTCGCTGCGTTTCGGCGCCTCGATCGAGCAGGTCTGTCACCGGCTTTCGACCCTGCAACGGCCCGGCGCCAAGGGCATCCCCTTCTTCTTCGTCCGCGTCGACCAGGCCGGTACGATCACCAAGCGCCATTCGGCCACGCGGCTGCAGTTCGCCCGCTACGGCGGTGCCTGCCCGCTGTGGAACGTGCACCGCGCCTTCGAGACCCCGGGCCAGTTCCTGCGCCAGGTCGCCGAGACTCCGGACGGGGTCCGCTACATCAGCCTGGCCCGCGACGTGTCCAAGCCCGGCGGTCGCTGGGGGGCGCCGGTGCGGCGCTACGCGATCTCGCTGGGCTGCGAGGTCGCCCATGCCGACAAGCTGGTCTATGCGGATGGCCTCGACCTGACGGGCCCTGACAGCTTCGAGCCCATCGGGATTTCCTGCCGGATCTGCGAGCGCGAGCATTGCCACCAGCGCTCGGTTCCGCCGCTGGAACGGCGGCTGACCATCGACAGCAACGAACGCGGCACCCTGCCCTACCAGGTGGGCTAGACCCACCCGGCGGTCGGGGCGCCGCGCCCGGCTCTTCAGGCGGTCGTCTGGGCCGCGCGCAGGGCGGCGTAGATCTCGTCCTTGAGGGCACCGCGCTGCTTGCGGGCCTCGACCAGCACCAGGTCATCGACCGGCTCGACGTTGGTTTCCCAGCGATGGATCCTGCGGTTGACCTCGTGGTATTCCTCGGCGATCCGCGCGAAGTGGGCGTCGGTGCCCGTCAGCGCGTCGATCTGCGCAGCGAACTCGGGGAATTCCTGGTCCAGCGTGTGGGGGGTATGCGACATGGTCTGTCCTCTCGCTTCATTTCCTGAGCACAGGAGTAGAGGCGAATCCGCGCCGCCACATTGACCTTGATCAATCCCGCCTCAGGGCTTCGTCGCCTCGACCGCGCGGCCGGCATCGCGCCGCTTCAGCTGCGCCTCGCGGAAGGTGATGAAGACCACCGAGGCGACGATCAGCACGCCGCCGAGGATGACATAGGGATCGGGACTTTCGCCGAAGAACAGCGCTCCGACGAGGACGGCCCAGAGCAGCTGCAGGAAGGTCACCGGCTGGGTCACCGTCATCGGCCCGGCGCGGAAGGCCAGCGTCATGAAGTAGTGCCCGGCTGTGGCGCAGCCCGCCACCCCGGTCAGCAGGGCCAGCTGCACCGGGGTCGGTGTCACCCAGACCGGCAGCGCCAGCGGAGCCAGCCCAAGCGCCACGGTCAGCGACATCAGCGCCACGATGACCGCCGCGTCCAGATCATCCGACAGCCGCTTCGAGATCATGTAAGAGCCGGCAAAGAAGGTGGCCGCACCGATCATCGCCAGGTGCCCCGGGTCGATCTCGCGCAGGCCCGGGCGGACGATCACCAGCGCGCCGAACAATGCCACGATCACCGCGCCAAGACGGCGCGCGGCCAGCTTCTCGCCCAGCAGGAGGGCCGCGCCGAGGGTGATCAGGATCGGGTTGAGGTAGTTCAGCGCCGTGACATCGGCGATCGGGATCCGCGCCATGGCGAAGAACCACAGCCCCACGCCGCAGGTGTGCAGCACGCCGCGCAGCGCGACCAGCCGCCAGTGCAGCGGCTGCAACCGCGCCCGCAACAGCTGCGGCAGGGCCGGCGCCAGGAACAGCGATCCGATGAGGAAACGCAGGAAGGCCGCCTGGCTGGCCGGCACCGCCGGTCCCAGCGTCCTGACCAGCGCCGTCACCCCGACAAAGCAGATCCCCGTCGCCAGCATCCAGCCGATGGCCACGAGGGGCCGTGATTTATGTGCTTGCGTCATGCAATTTCCCTAGGGCCTTCGCAACCCCGGGGCAAGAGGCCCGGGGCGCCCTCAGGGCCAGAGCAGGCTGGCGGCAACACTCCACATCACCAGCGCGACCGAGGCATCGAGGCAGCGCCAGGCCAGCGGCCGGCGGAACAGCGGCGCCAGCAGGCGGGCTCCGAAGCCGAGCGAGAAGAAGAACAGGAGAGAGGCGCTCATCGCGCCGGCGGCGAAGACCGGGCGGGGCGCGAAGTCGGCCGAGACCGCCCCCAGCAGGATCACCGTGTCCAGGTAGACATGCGGATTGCCCCAGGTCAGCGCGACGCAGAGGGCGAGGCTCTGCCACAGCCTTCGCTCGCCTGTGGCGGCTGCCTCCAGCGCCTGCCCGCCGCGCCAGGCGCTGCGCAGGGCCAGCGCCCCGTAGACCAGCAGGAAGGCCGCGCCGCCGAGGCGCATCAGCTCGACCGCCCAGGGTGCCGCCCGGCTGAGCGCGCCGAAGCCCGCCACCCCGGCGGCGATCAGCAGCGCATCCGAGACGGCGCAGAACAGCACCACCGGCAGCACGTGCTGGCGCAGGATCCCCTGGCGCAGCACGAAGGCATTCTGCGCCCCGATCGCGACGATCAGCGACAGCCCCAGTCCGAACCCCGCCCAATAGGCTTCCGTCATGTCGTTTCTCCCTGCCTGGGGCCCCTGCCGGTTGCACTTGCCTGTTGCGACGGAGGTAACGACCGGGCCAGGATAGATCCAATGAATGATTTTCCGACCAGATAAGAGAAACTGATGCATCTCGACCGCGGCCAGCTGGCCGCCCTTGCCGCCATCCTGCGCCACGGCGCCTTCGACCGGGCCGCGGCCGAGCTGGGGATCACCCAGTCCGCCGTCTCGCAGCGCCTGCGCGGGCTGGAAGAGCGGATCGGTACGGCCCTGGTGCGCCGGGGGCCGCCGGCGACGGCGACCGAGGCCGGGGCCCACCTGGCCCGCCACGCCGAAGAGATCGGCCTGCTCGAAGCCCGGACCCTGCGCCGGATGGGGCTCACTCCGGGCCCCGCGCGCATCCGGCTGGCGGTCAATGCCGACAGCCTTGCCACCTGGATTCCCGCCGCCCTGGCCGGGGCGCAGCGGCAGATGCCCGGCACCACCTTCGAGATCGAGGTCGACGATCAGGACCACTCGGCCCGCTGGCTGCGCGAGGGGCGGGTCTCGGCGGCAGTCACCTCCGAGGGGGCCAGCCTGCAGGGCTGCGACGCGCTGGCCCTCGGGGCGCTGCGCTATCGCGCCACCGCCAGTCCGGCCTTCCTGCGGGACCACCTGCCCGAGGGGCTGTCGGGCCCGACCCTGCGCCGCGCCCCGATGCTGGTCTTCGACGACAAGGACGCGCTGCAATCGGACTGGCTGCGCCATCACTTCGGCCCCGGCCCGCTGCCGCCGACGCACCGCCTGCCCTCGACCGAGGGCTTCGTGCTGGCTGCCGAGGCGGGACTTGGCTGGGGTCTCAACCCCGAAGCGCTGATGAGCCCGGGCCTCACCGCCGGCCGGCTGGTCGAGTTGATCCCCGACAGCCCCTGGGACACACCGCTGTTCTGGCAGGTCTCGCGGCTGCTGGCCCCGGCCCTCGCGCCGCTGACCGCCGCCATCCGCAGCGCCGCCCGCGACGTCCTCGTCCCGGCCTGAGGTCACGCCCGCCGCCCCCGACGGCGAGGCGGGTGCTCAGCCCGGCCGGACGGTGCCCCGGGGCCTCAGAACCACTGGCCCGGCTCCATCAGGCCGAGGTCCAGCAACTGGCGGGAATGCCACTCGAAGGGCGCCGAGTTGTGCCAGGCGAAGGTCTGGATGTCGAAGCGCGAGCCGGGATTGGCCTTCAGCGCCTTGGCGGTGCGGAAGGAACAGATGCAGGCGGTGAGGTTATGGTGCCAGGGGCAGGCATAGGTGTTGTACTCGGGCTCGTTGAACAGGTGCTGCTCGCTCAGCCGCAGACCGGGCCGGGCGCGGAACAGCCCGATGCGGTCGATCTTGCGGCGCCCCTCGGGCACATGCTCTTCGAAGCGCCAGCGCAGGCCACCGTGGAAATCCAGCTGCCGCTCGCGCTCGTTTCCCTCCGCATCCAGCCGCGCCAGCGCGTAGTAGCCTGCCCGGTCGAGGTGCGCCCGCTCGATGGACACCGCCCCCGGACAGGCCGAGAGGTCGTCGGCGTAGAGGTCGATGACATAAGTCAGCATGGCATCGCGCCGCTCTTCGGCGTGGAAGGTCAGCAGCTCGCCGACGGTGCGGGTCTCGCAGAAGGGGTGGAAGAGGTATTCGGCGTTGTAACAGTAATACAGCCAGGTCCCGGGCGCCGCCGCCTCGATCGCCCCGTTGACGGCGCGGGTCAGCGCCTGCTCGCGGGTCATGTCGTAGTGGACGCGATGCACGTCGGCGGCCAGGTCGGCGGGCAAGGCGAAGCTGTCGGGGGCGAACAGCACCACCTCGGCAAAGCCGGCATCGCGGTGATGGCGCAGGGTGCTGTCCAGCTCGACCTCGTCCTCGGCAAAGACCATGGCCACGGGTCCACGCGCCAGCAGGTCGCGCCCCTGGCGCAGGAAGGTCGGAAGAGAGTTGAACTGCATGGCGGCCCCCGCAACAATCGCCCCACAGGAAGCCCGACCCGCCCGGCGATTGCAAGCGCTGGTGGTTTCGGTGTAGGCACACGCCCTGACCCGCCACCCCGGAGAGGCCCAGATGTCCGAGCCCAAGAAGCTTTTCATCAAGACCTACGGCTGCCAGATGAACGTCTACGACAGCGAGCGCATGGCCGAGGCCCTGGGCGGCCAGGGCTATACCGAGGTCGCCTCGCCCGAAGAGGCGGACATGATCCTGCTCAACACCTGCCACATCCGCGAAAAGGCCGCCGAGAAGGTCTATTCCGAGCTGGGCCGCCTGCGGCACCTGAAGGCGGCGAAACCCGACCTGAAGTTCGGCGTCGCCGGCTGCGTCGCCCAGGCCGAGGGGCGGGAAATCATGCTGCGCCAGCCCATGGTCGACCTGGTGGTCGGCCCGCAGAGCTACCACCGCCTGCCCGAGATGGAGGCCCGGGTGCGCTCGGGCGAAAGGGCGCTCGACACCGAGATGCCCGAGGAAGACAAGTTCGAGAAGCTGAAGCACCGCCCCAAGGCCAAGCGCGGCCCGACGGCCTTCCTGACGGTGCAGGAAGGCTGCGACAAGTTCTGCGCCTTCTGCGTGGTGCCCTATACCCGCGGCGCCGAGGTCTCGCGCCCCGTGGACCGGGTGCTGCGCGAGGCCCGCGACCTTGTCGAGCGCGGCGTGCGCGAGATCACCCTGCTGGGCCAGAACGTCAACGCCTACCACAGCGAGGGCCCGGACGGGCGCGACTGGGGCCTGGCGCGGCTGGTCCGCGCGCTGGCCGAGATCGACGACCTCAAGCGCATCCGCTTCACCACCAGCCACCCCAACGACATGGAGGACGACCTGATCGCCGCCCATGGCGATTGCGAGAAGCTGATGCCCTACCTGCACCTGCCGGTGCAATCGGGCAGCGACCGCATCCTGAAACGGATGAACCGCAGCCATACCCGCGACAGCTACATGGCGCTGATCGAGCGCATCCGCGCCGCGCGGCCCGATATCGCCATCTCGGGCGACTTCATCGTCGGCTTCCCCGAAGAGACCGACGCGGACTTCCGTGACACGATGGCGCTGGTCGAACAGGTGAACTACGCCGCCTGCTTCTCGTTCAAGTATTCCTCGCGCCCCGGCACCCCGGCGGCCGATCGCGGCGGCCAGGTTCCTGCCGAGGTCGCCAGCGCCCGGCTGATCGAGCTTCAGGCCCTGCTGGGGCGCCAGCAGCAGGACTTCATGCGGGCGATGGTCGGCCGCGAGGTCGGCGTGCTCTTCGAGAAGCCGGGCCGCCATGCGGGCCAGATGGTCGGCAAGTCCGACCACCTGCACGCGGTCCATGTCACCTCCGAGGGCCTGCAACCGGGCGACCTGCGCCGGGTGCGGATCACCGAGGCCGGGACGAACTCTCTGGCCGGGGTGCTTCTCTGAGCCACCTGCCCCGACCTTGATCCGCTGCTGCGCCGCGTGGCCGCAAAGCCATATCTGCCTGCCCCTGCGGATGGTTGGGCCTTCACAACCGCCTTTCCCTGCGTCATGGTGAAAGTGCAAATGATTGCCGGGCCTTGGCCGAATGCCGGGACAGACAGGGTGCAGAGCCCCGGGGGACAGAAAGGAAATGGTTGTGGTAGTTGAGACTGCGAGGAACGCTCGGTTCCACGCCCTGGCCCTGGTGGCCGTGGCGCTGGTGCTGATGCTGGCAGCTCTGCCCGGCGCCGCACAGGCCCAGGGCAAGGGCTGGAACGAACCCTATATCCCGACGATCTGGGTCGATCCCGACGGTTGCGAGCACTGGGTGATGGACGATGGCGCCGAGGGCTACATGACCCCGCACCTGACCCGCCAGGGCCTGCCGGTCTGCCGTCGCGGCAATGTCTGCGGCGTGATGCAGAGCGACCAGTTCTTCGCCACCGACAGCTATGCGATCAGCGCCGCGAACAAGCAGCGCCTGGCCGATTTCTTCCGTCAGACCGCGGCCTCGGCCTATGTGATCATCGGCCATACCGACAGCCGCGCCTCGGATGCCTACAACATGACCCTGTCCTACAACCGCGCCAAGTCGGTCGCGGGCGTGGCGCAGTCCGTCGGCGCCAATATCTCGGATGTCCGCGGCTATGGCGAACGGTATCCCGCCCAGCCCAACAACACCTCCGCCGGCATGGCTGCCAACCGCCGCGTCGAAATCATCTGCATCCGCTGAGGGGACCTGACATGCAGTTCATGAAAGCCGCCCCCGCGCTGCTGATGCTGGCCGGCCTCGCCGCCTGCGGACACCCGACCAACGTGCCCGGCGACAAGAGCATCGACCGCGGCATCAACGCCCACCACCTGTCGACCCTCAAGGCCGGCATCTGGGTCGATCCCAACGGCTGCGACCACTGGATCATCGACGACGGGCTGGAAGGCTATGCCGACGCCCGCCTGGACAAGTACGGCAAGCCCGTCTGCTCGGGCGTGGCCCCGCCGAACACCGCCACCGGCGGCTTCAAGCGTGGCTCGCCGATCCCCGATCCGACCCAGGCGCCCGGCACCTGAGGCAACAGCCGGCCAGCGCCCCGGGCGCTCTGCCGCAACGGAAACCACCCGATGCCGCAAGCCTCCGCTTGCGGCATTTTCCGTCCCATGGGCACGGCATGTGCAATCGGCGCTTGCCCCCCGGCCCCGCCCCTGCCACGCTGGGGACATGGCACGCCGGTGCCGCGCACCGGCCCGATCTTAAGGAGCGCTCCTTGGCAAGCAGCCTGCTGACCCCTGACGCGGAAGACACCCCTCTCGCTGAAGTTGCCGTCGAATTTCCCGACAACCGCCTGCTGATCGAACTCTGCGGAGAATACGACCGCAATCTCGCCTATCTCGAACAGCAACTGGGCATCCAGATCCTGCGCCGGGGCAATCACCTCGTCGCCCATGGCGATGCCGCCGCCGCGCAGGAGACCGTGACCGTCCTGCGCGCCCTCTACGCCCGCCTCGAAGCGGACCGCGAGGTCGGCCCCGCCGATATCGACCGCGAGTTGCGGATGCGCGAACCCGGCGCCCAGACGCCCTCGACCGCCACGCCGGATGGCGACCAGCTGGAAATGTTCCGGGGCGGCGAGGTCGAGATCAAGACCCGCCGCAAGATGGTCGAGCCGCGTACCGAGGCGCAGAAGGACTACGTCCGCAACCTGTTCAAGCACGAGCTGAGCTTCGGCATCGGCCCCGCAGGCACCGGCAAGACCTACCTGGCCGTGGCCGTTGCGGTGAACCAGTTCATCGAGGGCAATGTCGACAAGATCATCCTCTGCCGCCCCGCTGTCGAGGCCGGCGAGCGCCTCGGCTTCCTGCCCGGCACGCAGGAAGAGAAGGTCGACCCCTACATGCAACCGCTCTATGACGCGCTGAACGATTTCCTCGGCGCCAAGGACGTGGGCAAGCTGCGCGAAGCCAAGAAGATCGAGATCGCGCCCCTGGCCTTCATGCGCGGCCGCACCCTGGCCAATGCCTTCGTGGTGCTGGACGAGGCGCAGAATGCCACCACGATGCAGATGAAGATGTTCCTGACCCGTCTTGGCGAGGGCTCCCGCATGGTGATCACCGGCGACCGCAGCCAGGTCGACCTGCCGCGCGGCGTGCAGTCGGGCCTGCGCGATGCCGAGCGCCTGCTGGGGGCGATCCCGGACATCAGCTTCAACTACTTCACCGCCAAGGACGTGGTGCGCCATCACCTCGTGGCGAAGATCATCGAGGCCTACGAGGCCGACGAACAGAGCTGAGGCCTTCCCGGGCCGCTGATCGAGGATTGGCGGCCCGGAGCGCTTGCTGTATGGCCCGGGCCATGACCGAAACACCCGATATCGTCGACTGCGTGATCGAGGATCCCCGCTGGGACGGCGCGGACCTCTCCGGGCATGCCCTGCGCGCCGCGCTGGCTGTCCTTGCCCGGCTGGATCTCGATCCGGCGGCCTTCCAGCTCTGCGTCATGGGCTGCGATGATGCGCGCATCGCCGAGCTGAACACCGAATTCCGCGGCAAGCCGCTGCCGACCAACGTGCTGTCCTGGCCCGCCGAAGAGCTTGCCCCCGAAGAGGAAGGCGCTGCGCCCGCGCGGCCCGAGGCCGATCCCCAGGCCGCGCTCTTCGGGCCGGCAGAGCTGGGCGATATCGCCATTTCCTTCGACACCTGTGCCCGCGAAGCCACGGCGGGCGGGCTGGAATTTTCCCATCACGTGACCCATCTGCTGGTTCACGGAATCCTTCATCTTCTGGGCTACGACCACGTCCGCGACGGCGATGCGGAGCTGATGGAAGGACTTGAGACGGAAATACTTGGCAAGATGGGTATCGCTGACCCATATTAGTACCCATATAGGGCAGGGCCGCGCCGAAGCGGCTGCTATCTGGAAAGGAACGATGGGCGACAGCATAGACGGGTCTTCTAACGCAGCGCAGCGCGCGCGTCTCCAGACCCCCGACCCCGCCCCGCAATCTGCGGCTCGCATGGTCGATTCGACGGGAAGAACCACGGCGACCACCGCAGCGATTGCGGTGCCTTCACCGACCGTAGCGTCTTCCGTTCCTGGGATCCCTGCAAAGGAAAGTGCTTCGGCCGGTCCGGCCGCCGCCAATGCCCGGGCCCAGGCGCCCCAGGAGCATGCCGCTCAGGATCGCAGCGGCAAGGCCAAGGGCGATGCTGCGAAGGCCGATGCCGGCAAGCCTGACACGGCCAGACCTGCCCAGCCCAGGGCGGACCAGGGCACGGCGGCCGTCGCCGTCCGCCCCGCTTCGCATCAGAGTGGCTGGCTGGCGCGCCTGTTCGGCGCCCGCCGGGCCGAAACCGGCCCTCAGGTCGCCGCGGATACGCAGCAGCCACAGGCCCCGACCGCGCGCCGGCATTCGTTGCTGAACCTGCGCAACATGCGGGTCGAGGATGTCGCCATCCCCAAGGTCGAGATCGTCGCCGTGCCGACCACCATCAGCCAGGATGACCTGGTGGCGGTGTTCCGCGATACCGGCATGACCCGCCTGCCCGTCTACGACGAGACGCTGGACAGCCCAAAGGGCCTTGTCCACCTGAAGGACTTCGCCCTGAAGCACGGCTGGAACGGCCATTCCGACTTCGTGCTGGCCGACCTGCTGCGCCCGCTGCTCTTCGTGCCGCCCTCGATGCCCATCGGGGTGCTTCTGCAGAAGATGCAGAGCGAACGCCGCCACATGGCGCTGGTGATCGACGAATACGGCGGAGTCGACGGGCTGGTCACGATCGAGGACCTCATCGAGCAGGTCATCGGAGAGATCGAGGACGAGCACGACGTTGACGAGGATGCGCTCTGGACCCGTGAGGCGCAGGGCAGCTACCTCGCCCTGGCCAAGGCTCCGCTGGAGGACTTCGAAGCCGCCACCGCGGTCAACCTGACAGAAGACGACTCGGTCGACGAAGAGGAAATCGACACTCTCGGCGGGCTGGTCTTCATGCTGGCGGGCCGCGTGCCGGCGCGCGGCGAGGTCGTGGTGCATCCGGCCGGCCACGAGTTCGAGGTCGTCGACGCCGACCCGCGCCGGATCAAGCGGCTGAGGGTTCGCCTTGGACCGCAACCCGCGGAATGAGCCTGACCTGAGCCTGATCTGAACATGCCCCTGCCCCCCCGTCTGCTGCGCTTCTGGCCCCTGCTGGCGGGGGCGCTTACCGCCTCGGCCCAGGCGCCGCTGTCGCTCTGGCCGATGGCCTTCCTGGGCTTTGCCGCCCTCGCCCATGCCCATCTGACCGCCGACACGCCACGCCGCGCCGCCGTCCGGGGCTGGCTGTTCGGCGCGGGCTACTTCGCCGCCGCGCTGTTCTGGATCGTCGAGCCCTTCATGGTCGACGCCGCCCGTGACGGCTGGATGGCGCCCTTCGCGCTGGTGCTGATGTCCACCGGGCTGGCGCTGTTCTGGGGCGGTGCGCTCTGGGGGGCGAAGGCCCTGGCACCCCGGGACTGGCGCGCGGCGCTGGCCTTCGCGGGCGCGCTGGTGCTGGCCGAGGCGCTGCGCGGCTGGATCTTCACCGGCTTCCCCTGGGCGCTGATCGGCCACGGGCTGATCGCCTCCCCGCTGCTGCCGCTGGCGGCCTTCGGCGGCGCCCATGGCCTTGGCCTGCTGGTGCTGCTGCCCGCCGCCCTGCTGGGCCTTGCGCTGAGCCGTTCCGGCCTGATCCCCCGCATCATCCCGGCCGGCTTCGCCTCTCTCATCCTCGTGGCGGCTCTCTCGCTGGCGCTGGTGCTGCCGCCGCGCGCCCTGCCCGCCGGCCCCGATGCACCGCTGGTCCGCATGGTCCAGCCCAATGCCGCGCAACGCGAGAAGTGGGACCCCGAGATGGTGCCCTTGTTCTGGCGCCGCCTGCTGAACGCCACCGCCGCCAGCCGCGAGGACGGGCGCCGCCCCGACCTGGTGATCTGGCCCGAGACCTCGGT
>NZ_AFPM01000114.1 GCF_000220565.1 Oceanicola sp. S124
GTGTCGCCCATTGACCAAGGCCCCCTCCACCGCCCTGCAGCGAGGGGCCGCGGGGGCCTGCGTCCTTCCGCCTGTTGCGGCAGGTGCTCCTGTCCAGCACGGCACCGGAGTTCTCCGGCACCCCGGGTCCCTGCGCCACGCGACACCCTGGCAGCAGCTCCCCGCACCACGGGCAACCCCTGGACTATTCCTCGACCGCCGATTCCAGCGCCCAGTCGGGAAGGGCCTCGCCGGATGCCAGCAGCGCACCGAGGCGGCCCAGCTCGTCCGAGTTCTTCGCCGCCCGGCCGCTGCCGGCGAAGGCGGTGAAGAGGCGGTCGGACAGGGCCTCGAAGTGCGGGACCTTGCGAGGTGCGAAGGTGGTCACGCAGGCCGCGGACGTGGTCGACAGGATCTGCAGCGAGGGCACCCGGGCCCGCATCAGCCCCTCCAGCCGCGTCGCCACCACGGGATTGCCCGACGAGCGATACCAGGCGGTTAGCTCCTCCGGGGTGGTCAGGGCCACGTCGTCGACATCTCCGCCCATCTTCAGGTAGAGCTTGCCGTCCGGGTAGCGCACCGGCGGCAGCATGTAGGAATCCTCCAGCCCCGGCATCAGCGCGATCAGCGTCGGCATCCCGGAAAGGCGCTGCGCCTCCTCCTCCGAGACCTCGAAGAAGACCACGGTGCGGGCATAGACCTTGAAGGGCAGCCTCTCGCCCAGCAGGGCGCGGGTGAAGCCGCCGGTGGCCAGCAGCGCACGGTCGGCGGCAAGGCTCTGACCCGAGGCAACGTGCAGGGTGACCCCCGCGCCCGTCTCGTCCCAGCCGGTCACGTGATCGCGCAGCAGGCGGGCCCCGCCTGCCGTCGCCGCCGTGATCTGCGCCCTCACCATGGCGCGCGGACTGACCACCCCGGCAAGCTTCGGCTCGTAGAGGCCGACCATTCCGGGCTCGAAGGCGAACCAGGGGAAGGTCTCGGCCAGCTCGGCGCCCTGCAGCCTCTGGCAGGGCACCTGGTCGCGATGCCGCGTCCGCTCCAGCCGTTCCATCGCCGGCGCCCCTTCCGGCCCGGCCATCAGCGAGCCGACCTCCGAGAAGAAGGGCACCCCCGATGCGGCCTCGAGATCGCGATAGCGGGCGATGGAGGCACGGGAGGCGCGCGACCAGAAGGGCCAGGGATCAAGCTGGCGGGTGATCCGCCCCTCGTCGAAATGCGATCCGAAGGGGCCATCCCAGGTCGCCGCATCCGCGGGTTCCGCGGGGCCGACCAAGGTCACCTGGTGACCCATGGCGGTAAGGTGACGGGCGGCGGCCGAGCCGATCATTCCGGCTCCGATGACGGCGATATGCATGGGGGAAGTCCGTTTCCGAGAGTATCGGACCCGTTCTGCGCCCCGGTCCGGGGCTTTGCAAGGGCCGGGCGCGTCGGGCCCTAGTCCTTGTGGCGGCCGAACCAACCACCCGCAGAGGTGCACAGCACCACGCAGATCGTCACGATCCCCGCGTAGACGCGATCATTTTCTTCGATCAGCACCTCCGCCAGGGCGAAGCCCAGGACGATGCCCACCACGGTACCAAGCCCTGCGGTCCTGAGTTCCATCTTCCGCCTCCCTACCCGGCGTCGTCACTGCTGCCCAGGAACCCGAGCGCCAGCCCGATGCGCCGGTCCAGCCACCGCTGCGCTTCCCGCCGTGCCAGTTCGACGTTCCACGGGCCCTGCAACCAGAGCTCCGGACGCTTCTCGACTTCTGCCTGCCAATGCCGGAAATCGGTCCTGGCCTGGGCATAGGTGCTGGTGTTGCTGAGATCCGCCGCCAGGACCAGCACATCGCGGTGCCCCTTCCCGGCGCCGGGGTTCCAGGCCAGCAGGAAGGGGCCGCGTCCCCGGTCCAGATCGATCCAGTCGAAGCCGGCCCGACCGGCAGCCAGCTGCGCATCCGACACGGCGTCCTGGGCCGCCTGCAGGCCATAGTGCCTGGCTGCCAGCGCACAGGCCTCCGCATTGGCGTAACTGGGCATCGCCTCGATCTGGTCGGCGATCTTCTGGCTCTCGACAGGCAGGACGGTCACCACCTGCTTGTCCTCGTCGGCCTTGCCCTCGCCATAATCCTTCACCTCGGCCACGGAAGAAAGGCTGCCCCGGAAGGCACGACAGATCATCTCGAAGCGGTCGTAGTCTGCCTTGTCCACCGGTCTGTCGGGGAAGGCCAGAACCGCATATCCAAGGAAGCCCTCGGGCGGCAGGGAGCCGCCGGAGGCAAAGAGCCGCGAAACGTAGAGCTTGCCCTCTTCGCGCGCCGGGCCACCGCGCCTGCCGGTCAGCCAGCCGAAGAACCCGCCGGTGTCCTCGGCCACGACGACGGCGTCGACGTCGACGTCCTCGCCGGTCCGGGGCGGTGCCGCGCAGGCGGCAAGGGCAAGGCAGCAAAGCAGGGTGGCAGGAATGCGCATCATGGAAACCGGGCTCTGAAAATATCGTTCAATATAGCGTCAGCATACAGGCAGTTCGCGAAATTTCCACAGAAGCGTCCCGCCCTTGGACCAAAGCATTAAAAAACCCGCCCCGGCGATGCCTGGGCGGGCTTTTCGATCAGTCCTTCGACACGTCTCTCGACGGGGATCAATCCTCGTCGTCTTCGTCCTCGTCCCCACCCTTGGGCAGGTTGAAGAAGCTGTCGGCGTCCGGCACATCGTCGGATACCAGCGTGTCCTCGTCGTCGTCACCGGAGAGCGAGAAGGTCTCGAGACCCTCGATGGCGGTCGGCATGCGCGGCTCGGCCTCCATGTGCAGGCTCTGCTCGGTCGACAGCAGCTTGCGGCGCTCGTCGTCGGTCATGGCCTCGCCGCGCTTGGCCTTCTCGGCGGCGGCCTTCTGCACGGCGGCGTCCAGCTCGGTCTGCTTGCACAGGCCCAGGGCCACCGGGTCGATGGGCTGCATATTGGCGATGTTCCAGTGGGTGCGCTCGCGGATCGACTGGATCGTCGGCTTGGTGGTGCCGACCAGCTTCGAGATCTGGCCGTCGGAGAGCTCGGGGTGGAACTTCACCAGCCACAGGATCGAGTTCGGACGGTCCTGGCGCTTGGAGAGGGGCGTGTAGCGCGGGCCACGGCGCTTCTCCTCGCCGACGGCGGCGGCGTTGAACTTCAGCTTCAGCCTGTGAAGCGGGTCCTTCTCGGCCTTGTCGATCTCTTCCTGGGTCAGCTGGTTGTTGGTGATCGGGTCGAAGCCCTTCACGCCCTGCGCCACTTCGCCATCGGCGATACCCTGGATCTCAAGCTCGTGCATGCCGGTGAAATCGGCGATCTGCTTGAACGAGAGAGTGGTGTTGTCCACCAGCCAGACGGCGGTGGCCTTGGCCATGATCGGTTTGCCCTGCATGTCTCAACTCCTGAACAATGACGGCAACGGACCAGCCGGAAGATAAGTCTTTCCCGGGCCCTGGCCTTTCGGCCGGGGCGCATTGCCGGGGCAATGCAGGTTTCCGTTGTCGGGGAACTTGGCGGCTATATAGTCGGCCACGCCTGAAAATGGAAGAGCCTATGCGTCGCACCCTTCTGTCACTGCTTCTGCTGCTCCTGCCGCATGTGCTGAACGCCGAAGGAAACGGGGCGACAGGCCGGGCCGGCGGTGATGGGGCGGGGGCCTTCGACTACTACGTCATGGCGCTGAGCTGGTCGCCCGGCTACTGCGCCACCAGCGACAACCCCGAACAATGCGCCCCGGCGCGCCGGCTGGGCTGGATCCTGCACGGCCTCTGGCCCCAGCACGAGACAGGCTATCCCCGTGACTGCCGCAGTGCCGAGGCCCCGCCCTCGCGCCGCCAGACCGCCGCCATGGCCGACATCATGGGCACCGGCGGACTGGCCTGGCATGAATGGCAGGCCCATGGCACCTGCTCGGGCCTCCCGGCAGCGGACTACTTCGCCCTGTCGCGGCGTGCCTACGACAGCGTCACCCGCCCGCCGGTCCTGCGCGCGCTGACGGAGGACATCCGCCTGCCCGCCCGGGTGATCGAAGAGGCCTTCCTCGAGGCCAACCCGGCGCTGAGCGCCGAGGGGGTCACCGTCACCTGCCGCGACAACCGCATCCGCGAGGTCCGCATCTGCCTGACGAAGGACCTGCAACCGCGGGCCTGCGGTGCGGATGTGGCGCGCGACTGTACGGCCGGCTCGGCGCTGTTCGACGCCATCGGCGGCTAGGCAGGCCCCTTGACTGGGGCGGTCCCTTGCGCGCTATCCTGCTCCCGGGATGTGGAGGACACCATGCATTTCAGGATCTTCGTGGCGGTATTGGCCGCCCTGTTCACCCTTGGCGCCACCCTGCCGGCCTCGGCCCATGGCGGCGGCTGCCGCAAGAGCTCTCCGCCCGGCCAGTGCTGCCACATGGAGAAGGCGACGGGCCGGGCCCACTGCCACTGACACCCGGCCGCGCAGAGACAGTTCCCAGAATGGGCCTGCTGGTGCACTATGCCCCCGGGCGGGCCGTTCCGCCCGGGGCCGGGCTCCATTCCACCCGGCTTCAGGATGTTTCTGAAAGGTATTTCCGATGAAGACCTCTGTTGTCACCGCCGCCGCGCTGGCGCTCGTCCTGGCCTCGGCTCCGCTGCGGGCCGATCCTGTCACCGAGGCCCTCGAAAGCGCGATGGAGACCTATGCCAAGGGCGACCTCGGCATGACCGCCGCCCGCCTCACCGAGGCTCAGAAGGCCGTCGCCGCGCTGC
>NZ_AFPM01000113.1 GCF_000220565.1 Oceanicola sp. S124
TGAAGAAGGGGCTGGGGTTCAGCCCGGTGAAGTTCGGGATCTCGTTCACGCTGAGCCACCTGAACCAGGCGGGCGCGCTGGTGCATGTCTACCAGGACGGCTCTGTCCACCTGAACCACGGCGGCACCGAGATGGGACAGGGGCTGTTCCAGAAGGTCGCGCAGGTGGCGGCCAGCCGCTTCGGCATCGACATGGCCGACGTGAAAATCACGGCCACCGATACAGCCAAGGTCCCCAACACCTCGGCCACGGCGGCGTCGTCGGGATCGGACCTCAACGGCATGGCGGTGAAGGCCGCCTGCGACACGATCCGCGACCGCATGGCGGCGGTGGTGGCCGAGCTGCACCAGGTGGCGGTCGAGGAGGTCACCTTCACCGGCGGCAAGGTGCTGGCGGGCGGCAACGAGATGTCCTTCGCCAAGGCCGCAGCGCTGACCTACCAGGCGCAGGTCAGCCTGTCGGCGACGGGGCATTACCGCACCCCGGATCTCAGCTGGGATCGCCTGCGGGGCACCGGGCGGCCGTTCTTCTACTTCGCCCATGGCGCGGCGCTGACCGAAGTGGTGGTGGACACGCTGACCGGCGAATATCGCATCCTGCGCGCCGACATCCTGCATGACGCGGGCAGTTCGCTGAACCCGGCGCTGGACGTTGGCCAGGTCGAAGGCGGCTACGTGCAGGGCGCGGGCTGGCTGACCACCGAGGAACTGGTCTGGGATGACAAGGGCCGCCTGCGCACCCATGCGCCTTCGACCTACAAGATCCCAGCCTGTTCGGACCGGCCCCGGGTATTCAACGTGGCGCTCTGGGACGAGCCGAACCCGGCGCAGACCATCTACCGCTCGAAGGCCGTTGGCGAGCCGCCCTTCATGCTGGGCATCTCGGCCCTGCTGGCGCTGTCGGATGCGGTGGCCGCCTGCGGTACTGCCTATCCCGACCTGCAGGCCCCTGCCACGCCCGAACGCGTGCTGGCCGCCGTCGAGCGGGTGCGTGGTGCTTGACCTCGCCGCCCTCCGCCGCGCGCTGACGCAGCAGGCCCGCGTGGTGCGGGTGGTGGTCGCAGAGACCCGTGGCTCGACCCCGCGCGAGGTGGGGGCTGCGATGCTGGTCGGCGCCCGGGGGCGGCTGGACGGCACCATCGGCGGCGGCACGCTGGAGCATGAGGCGATTGGCCGGGCCCGAGACCTGGTGGCGGACCAGGTTCAGACACAGGCGCTTGGCCCGGACCTGGGCCAGTGCTGCGGCGGCGCGGTGACACTGTTTCTCGAAGTCTGGGACAGTGCCAAGCTGGCCGGGATCGGGGGCGAGGTCGTTGCCCGCCCCCTGCCCGGCGCGCCCCTCGAGATGCCCTTCGCGGTCAAGCGGATGCTGGCCGAGGCGCGGGCGCAGGGGGTGCCGCCCGTGGCCGGCATCCACGCCGGCTGGATGGTCGAACCCCTGGCCCGGCCCGAACGCGAGCTGTGGATCTGGGGCGCGGGCCATGTGGGGCGGGCGCTGGTTTCGGTGCTGGCGCCCCTGCCTGGGCTGGCGATCACCTGGGTCGACACCGGGGTCGAGCGTTTTCCGGCTGCGATCCCCGAGGGCGTCACCCTGCTGCCCGCCGCCGATCCGGTGCGGCTGGTCCCCCATGCCCCGGCGCAGGCCGAGCACCTCATCCTGACCTATTCGCACCAGCTGGACCTGGCGCTTTGCGATGCGCTGCTGCGGCGCGGCTTCGGCTTCTGCGGGCTCATCGGCTCGGCCAGCAAGTGGGCCCGCTTCCGGTCGCGGCTGGCCACAATGGGCCATGAGCCTGCCCGGATTGCGGGCATTTCTTGTCCAATTGGTCAACCGGATCTCGGGAAACATCCGCAGGAGATTGCCGTGGGGGTCGCCCATGAGCTACTGACGAGAACGGCACGGAAAGAGGCCAGGGGGGGAAGACGCGCGTGACGGGGACGCTGTTGGAAATCGTGGGCCTGACAAAGGCCTACCCGGGGGTCGTGGCGAACGACGATGTCTCGTTCAGCATCGGCGAGGGCGAGGTTCATGCCCTGCTGGGCGAGAACGGCGCGGGCAAGTCGACGCTGGTCAAGATGATCTACGGGCTGGTCAAGCCGGACCGGGGCGAGATGGTCTTTCAGGGCAAGGTCTATGAACCCGCCGAGCCGCAGGAGGCGCGCGGGCGCGGCGTGGCCATGGTGTTCCAGCATTTCAGCCTGTTCGACGCGCTGAACGTGGCCGAGAACGTGGCGCTCGGCATGGCGAACCCGCCGAAGACCGGGGCGCTGGCGGAACAGATCCGCCGGGTCTCGGAACAATACGGGCTGCCGCTGGATCCCTGGCGGCTGGTCGGCGACCTGTCTGCCGGCGAACGCCAGCGGGTCGAGATCATCCGCTGCCTGCTGCAGGACCCCAAGCTGCTGATCATGGACGAGCCGACCTCGGTGCTGACCCCGCAGGAGGTCGAGATCCTCTTTGCCACCCTGCGCAAGCTGAAGGCCGAGGGGACCTCGATCCTCTACATTTCGCACAAGCTGGAGGAGATCCGCGCGCTTTGCGACGAGGCGACGATCCTGCGGCTTGGCAAGAAGGTGGGCACCTGCACCCCGCGCGACGTGACGGCGGCACAGATGGCCGAGATGATGGTGGGCAGCGAGCTGCATCGCCCCGAACGCGAAGCCACCACCCCCGGCGAGGTGCGGCTGGCGCTGAAGGACCTGTCCGTCGCCTCGCCCAGCCAGTTCGGCACCTCGCTGAAGAACATCACGCTTGAGGTCCGCGCCGGTGAGGTGCTGGGCCTTGCCGGTGTCGCGGGCAACGGCCAGGACGAGCTGCTGGCGGCGCTCTCGGGGGAAATCACCTCGGCGCCCGGCATGGTGTCGCTGGACGGCGTGGCGATCGGCAACAAGGGGCCAGCGGAACGGCGGCGACGCGGCCTGCTGACCGGCCCCGAGGAACGCCTGGGCCATGCGGCGGCGCCCAACATGACCCTGACCGAGAACGCCCTGCTGACCGGGGCCGAGCGCGAGGGGCTGATGTCTTCGGGCTTCCTCAAATGGGGCAAGGCGCGCGATTTCGCCAGCGTGATCATCGAGCGCTTCGACGTCCGCACTCCGGGCACCGAGACGGCGGCCCGGGCCCTGTCGGGCGGCAACCTGCAGAAATTCGTCATCGGCCGCGAGGTCATGCAGCGTCCCGAGGTGCTGGTGGTCAACCAGCCCACATGGGGCGTCGATGCCGCCGCCGCCGCGACCATCCGGCAGGCCATCCTGGACCTCGCCGCCGGCGGTGCGGCCGTGGTGGTGATCAGCCAGGACCTCGACGAGCTGATGGAGGTCTCAGACAATTTCGCCGCCCTAAACGAGGGGCGGCTTTCCGAGATCAAGCCCGCCAAGGGGCTGAGCATGGAAGAGATCGGCCTGATGATGGGCGGCGCGCATGGCATGGAGGTGGCTCATGTCTGACCACCCGATGCGCGCCCGCGCCTGCGCCAGCAGCCGCAAGATGAATGACACGGGCCAGGCCCGGACCGTCGGGGGAGCGGCATGATCTACCTTGAGAAACGGCCCCAGCCCGCCCGCGCGCTGAGCTATGTGACCCCGCTGCTGGCGGTGCTGATCACCATGGTGGCGGGCGGGCTGCTGTTCGCCATCCTCGGCAAGGATCCGGTCGAGGCGATCCGCACGATCTTCTGGGATCCGGTCTTCGGCGAGTTCGCCTTCTACTACCGCCCGCAGCTGCTGGTGAAGGGCGGGCCGCTGATCCTGATCGCGCTTGGCCTGTCGCTTGGCTTCAAGGCGGGGATCTGGAACATCGGCGCCGAGGGCCAGTACATCATGGGCGCCGTCGCCGGTGCCGGGGTGGCGCTGGCGCTCTACCCGCTGGAGGCCTGGTGGATCTTCCCACTGATGGTCATCGCGGGCGCCCTCGGGGGCTGGGCCTGGGCAATGATCCCGGCGCTGCTGAAGGTGAAATTCGGCACCAACGAGATCCTCGTGTCGCTGATGCTGGTCTACGTGGCCGAGAACTTCCTGAAGGCCATGGCCATCGGCGCGATGAAGAACCCCGAGGGCTTCGGCTTTCCGGGGTCGCGCAACCTGCAACAGTATCCTTCCGCCCATAACACCGAGATCATCGCCGGGTCGGGGATGCACTGGGGCGTGGCGGCGGCCTTCATCGCCGCGATCATGGCCTATATCCTGCTGAACCGGCACCTCCTGGGCTTCCAGATCCGGCTGACCGGCGAGGCGCCCCGCGCCGCGCGCTTCTCGGGCGTGAAGCCGGGGCGGCTGGTGCTGTTCTGCATGGGCACGGCGGGCGCGCTGGCGGGCCTTGCGGGGATGTTCGAGGTCTCGGGCCCGGCGGGCCAGATCACCACGGGCTTCAACGTCGGCTATGGCTTCACCGCGATCATCGTCGCCTTCCTGGGGCGCCTGCATCCGATCGGCATCGTGCTGGCCGGCCTGCTGATGGCGCTGACCTACATCGGCGGCGAGGCCGCGCAGTCGACAATGCAGCTGCCGGCCGCCGCGATCCAGGTCTTCCAGGGGATGCTGCTGTTCTTCCTGCTGGCCGTCGACGTGCTGACCAACTACCGCATCCGCATCACCCTGGGAGAGGCCGCCTGATGGATTTCTCGTCAATCAATCCCGCGCTGCTGCTGGCCTCTCTCATGGTCGCCTCGACCGCCGTGCTGATCGCGGCCATCGGAGAGCTGATCGTCGAGAAGGCGGGCGTGCTGAACCTCGGCGTCGAGGGGATGATGA
>NZ_AFPM01000112.1 GCF_000220565.1 Oceanicola sp. S124
ACCTGCCCCGCCGCCAGCGTGGCCAGCGCCGCCCGCGCCGACGAGCGGGTGCAGGCGTAGCGGTCCTGCAGGTCGATCTGGCGCAGCCATTCGCCGGGGCGCAGCGCCCCCAGCAGGATGTCGCTGCGCAGCCGTTCGGTGACATCGGCGGCGGCGATGGTCTCGGTCTTGCTCACGTCCTCTCTCCTCAGCGGTCGGCGGCGAAGACCACCGCATCCTGTTGCCGGATCCAGATCCGTCCCGCCCCGCGCGGCTGCGGCACCTCGACGCTCAGCCGGATCGCGGTGCCGGCCACATGGGCCTCTTGTTCGAAGTGATCGCCCAGATAGCTTTCAGCCCCGAACTCCACGTTGATTTCAGACGCATTTTCGCACGGGGTGCAACTGACGAGATGCGGACGCATTGCCAGAAGCTGATCGCCCGTCGCCAGCGCACCCGTCGGGGTGCGGCCGCGGATCGCCTGCCCGTCGGGCAGCGTGACGGTGCAGGCGCCCGGCTCGGCCACGGCCTCGCCCTTGACCGCCAGCAGGTTGGCATTGCCGATGAAGCTGGCGGCGAAAGGGTGTTGGGGATCGGTGTAGATCTGTTGCGGCGTCCCCAGTTGCACCACCTTGCCTCCACGCATGACGACGATGCGGTCGGACATGGCCAGGGCCTCGTCCTGGTCGTGGGTGACATAGATCGTGGTCAGGCCCAGTTCGCGCTGGATGTCCTTCAGCCAGATCCGCGCCTGCTGACGCAGCTGCGCATCAAGGTTGGACAGCGGCTCGTCCAGCAGCAGCAGCGGCGGGCGGAAGACGATGGCGCGGGCCAGCGCCACGCGCTGCTGTTGCCCGCCCGACAACTCGCCCGGGTAGCGTTTCGCCAGCGGGCCCAGCTCGACCAGCTCCAGCGCCTCGGCGATGCGGCGGCCGCGCTCGGTCGCGCCCACCCTGCGCAGCTTCAGCGCCATGCCGACGTTGTCCTCGACGCTCAGGTGGGGCCAGAGCGCGTAGCTCTGGAACACCACGCCGAAACCGCGCGCCTCGGGCGGCAGGTAGGCCCCGGTGGCGGCATCGGCCAGCACGCGCTCGCCGAAGGTGATGCGCCCGCCGGTCGGCTGGTCGAGACCGGCGACAGAGGCCAGCGTCGTCGACTTGCCGCAGCCCGAGGGGCCAAGAAGGGTAAGGAATTCGCCCTCCTGCACGGTGAGGTTGATGCCGTCGATGGCCAGCGCCTGGCCGTAGCGGCGCGAGAGGTCGGAGAGAACGAGTTCAGTCATAGATCTTAACCTTGAAGAGGACGCGGGCGAGGATCAGCAGCACGGCGATCAGCACGATCTGGAAGGAGGCGAAGGCGGCCAGCGGCCCCACGTCCCCGTTGGTCCAGAGCGAGAGCATCGACACGCCCATGACCTCGAGCCCCGGGGCCATCAGGAAGATGGCGATGATGTAGGACTTCAGGTGGAAGACGAAGAGCAGGATGAAGCTGCCAAGAAGCGCCGGTTTCAGCAGCGGCAGCAGCACGATGCGCATCGCCCCCAGCCAGTCGGCGCCGACGGTGCGCGCGGCCTTGTCGAGGTCGCGGCCGATCTGCACGATGGCGGGCTGGATCACCCCGAGCGCCAGCGGCAGGGTCGCCATGACATAGGCCACGACGATGATGCCGATATTGCCGCGCAGCCAGCCCATCGGGGGCAGGATCACCGCGGCGTAGAAGATGCCGAGGCCGGTGATCATGCCGGGCACGATGCGCGGCGAATAGGCCAGCGCCTCAAGCGTGCCGGCCCAGCGGAAGTCGGATCTCTGGATCACCAGCGCCACCGCCACCGCCAGCAGCGTGCCGAGGCTGGCCGAAAGCAGCGAGATCTCAACCGTGTTCCAGATCGCGCGGATATTGGCCTCATCCGCGAAGAGCTTGGTGAAGTTGTTCAGGGTCAGCACCTTGGAAACCGGCACCAGCGGCGACAGGAACGAGGTGAAAGCGCGCAGGATGATGCCCGCGATCGGCACCACGACCGTCGCCAGAAGCACCGCGGCGAAGAGGCCCGCCAGCGGCCAGCGCAACTTGCCGAGGCTCAGCACCATGGGGCGGGTGCCCTTGCCCTTGACGGTCTCGTAGCGGTGGCCGTGGCGCAGCAGCAGGCGTTGCACGATCAGGGTCGAGCCGACCAGCGCCATCAGCAGCAGCGACGAGGCCGCGACCAGCCCGTGGTTCGGGTTCGAGGCCGCGATGCCCTCGCCGTAGAGGAAGGTCGACAGGGTGTCGATCCGCGCCGGCCGGGCGAGGAAGAGCGGGATCGATAAGGTCTCGACCGCGATCACCAGATTCAGCGCCGTCGAGGTGATGATCGAGGGGATCATCAGCGGCAGGGTGACCTTGCGCAGCACCTGCAGCGGGCCGGCGCCGACGGTGCGGGCCGCGCTCTCCAGCGTCGCATCGACCGAGCGGACGGCGCCGTAGAGGCAATAGAGATAGGCCAGCGGGGCCTGGCTGATACCGGCGACGACGGACATGCCGGCGATGGAATAGAGGTTCCAGGGCGCGGTGCCACCCATCTGCTGCGCGATGGACTGGGTGATGAAGCCCGAGGGGCCGTACATCACGACCCAGCCCAGGGCGAAGATCAGGTGCGACAGGTAGAGCGGCCACATCAGCACGTCGCCCATGACCTTGCGCCCGGGCATGTCGGTGCGCCCGATCAGCAGGGCGGCGGCGATGCCCAGCACCTCGGCGATGACGACGCTGAACAGCGCGAACAGGCCGGTGGTCAGGGCGATGCGCCCGATACGCTCGTCGCGGACAAGCTGGGCGATATTGTCCAGCGTGAACTGCCAGCCCTCGGAGTAGAGCGGACGGTCGACGACCACCTGCAGCAGGATCGGCAGCGCGGGCGCCAGCATCAGCGCGGCGGTGATGGCGAAGATCAGCCACTGCGCCAGGCGCGCCCGGTCGAAGGGCGGCGCGGCGCCGGGGCTGGTTCCGGTGACAGGCAGGAGAGCCATGGATACGTCCTTTCACGGGGGGACCGGCGCCGGGGAGCGGGCGCCGGTCCCTGGTCTCACATCTTGAAGGCTTCGCCCCAACGGGCGTTGAAGGCTTCGAAGTTGGCGACCATCTCGGGATCGTAGTCGACGAGGATCAGGTTCTCTTCGCCGCCGATGGCCTCGATCACGTCATCCAGCGAGAAGGCGTTCTCGCCCTCGGGTTCGACGCCCGGACGGTAGGCCGTCAGGTTGCCGGCGGCGACACCGTACTGGCCCGCCTCGGACAGGACGAAGTCCAGGAAGACGCGGGCGGCCGCGGCATGCGGTGCGCCCTCGGTGATGCCCATGCCGCGCAGGAAGACCGGCGTGCCGTCCGAGGGGAAGGTCCAGCCCAGCACCTCGCCGAGGCCATCGCCCAGCTTGCCGAAGACCACCGGGCCCGAAACGAAGAACGAGGAGGCCAGCTCACCCGTCAGGGTGCGCTCGATCATGCCGCCCGCGCCGCCGCCGGGGCGGGTCAGCGGACCAGCCGAGGCGAACCAGTCCCATGCGGCATCGCCGTGGAACTTGGCGAAGGCATAGCCGATCGAGCCGCCGAAGGCATAGCGCCCGTCATAGGTGCCGATCTTGCCCTCGAAAACCTCGGGGTGGGCGACGATATTGCCGAAGTAGTCCTCCATGGCGCTGACCTGCAGCTCTTCGGGCACGGTGATCTTGTTGTAGATCGTGACCATCGGGTCGGCCGAGAAGGTATAGAGACCCGCCTCGGGGTAGGACCATTCCGGCAGGTTGGCCTGTTCGGGCGAGGCATAGTCGGCCAGGGTCCCGGCCTCGACGGCGCGGATCCAGTCGGGGATCGAATTGGCGATGATCAGGTCGGCGCTTTCGACGCCGGTGCCGGTCTCGGCCTGGTAGCGCGAGAAGGCCTCCGAGGGGCCCATCTCGATGGATTGCACGTCGATGTCCGGGTAGGCCTCGTTGAAGGCCGCAACCACGGGGCCGAGGTTGGCATTCGAGAGGTTGGTGTAGATCAGCAGCGAGCCCTCGGTCTGGGCCTGGGCGATCAGTTCGGCATAGTCGGCGGGATAGCCCGCGGGCACCTCCTGCGCCTGGGCGGCAGAGGCGGCGAGAAGGGCGGCGGCCCCGGTGATCCAGTAACGGGTCATGTGACACTCCTGTTGGTGGTCTGGATGGTGCTTGCTTTTTCTTCGTTCAGCCAGTCCCGCAGGATCTGCGCGGCAGCCTCGGCGCAGGGGGCAAGCCTGTGCCCCACGCCTGGAATTTCGGTGAAGATGACCGGCGTGCCATGGGCCGCAAGGTCATCGTGCAGGGCGCGGGCGCGCTCTTGCCGGCTGGCCCCGGCCAGCCCGGCCCGGGCGGCGCCGAAGCGGGTGCCGGGGGCGCGGTCGACAAGGCCCGCGGCGCGGTCCTCGGCGCCGATCAGGATCGCGGTGCGCAGCCGGGCCATCCCGGCAAGGTCGGGGCTTGCGCCAACCGCGGCCTCGGCTCCGGCCAGGCCGGGCCACCAGTCGACATCGGGGCGCAGCAGGGTGACGCCTCCGGGGGCCGCCAGGATCAGGCCGTCAAGCCGCGCGGCGCGGAACAGCGCGTAGCGCTGCGCGAACTGCGCCCCGCCCGAGAAGCCGAAGAGCCAGGTCCGCGCGGGCGCGGCCGGAAGCCGGGACAACGCATCGGCCAGTATCGCATCCATCAGCGCCAGGTAATCCGCCCCGCCCCCGGTCAGGAACTTGTAGTCATCGCCCGTGTCCTCGCCCCCGATCCGGGCGGGAAAGACCGGCGCCAGCAGGGTGACATCGCCCTCCATCCCCAGTCCCTCGACCAGCCCGCGCAGATCGCGGTCGCTGCCATGGGCGGCGATCACCAGCGGCGCGCCGGGCCGCTGCGAGGGCCGCAGCACGTAGCGCCACGGCGTGCCGGGCAGTCCCTCTACGGGCAGCCCGGCCAGCCGGTCTTCGGCGTCGTTCCGTGTCGCGGTGTCGTCTGGGGAAGTCATGCAGGGCCTTTCAGCAAGGGAGAGTCGGGGCGGCGGCGCCAATGGCGTCATCTTTGTCGCCCAAATTGGCACCAATTTGAGCCATGTCAAATTCTTTGCCGCCCGTGGCGGCCACGGACCGGGCCTCAGGCTTCATGGGTCACCGCTGCCAGCACGCGGGTCTGCGACAGCACCGGCAGGCGGCGGCGGGTCTCGGCGACCTGTTCGGGGTCGATCTCGGCCAGGATCACGGCCGGCTCGTCTTCCGCCGCCGCCAGCACCTCACCCATGGGAGAGATGATGCGCGACTGCCCGAAGGTGGTGACGCCATCGCGGATGCCGCATTGCGCGGCGGCCACCACGTAGGAGCCGGTCTCGATGGCGCGCGCCTTCAGCAGGGTTTCCCAATGCAGTGGCCCGGTGATCGGCGAGAACGAGGCCGGGATCATCAGCACCGAGGCCCCTGCCCCGGCCAAAGCCCGGAAGAGATAGGCAAAGCGCAGGTCGTAGCAGATCGACAGGCCAAGCGTCAGGCCATCGGCCTCGCAGGTCACGGCCCCGCGTTCCCCAGGTGCCACGGCGCGGCTCTCGATGAAATCCCCGGCCCCGCCAAGCGCCACATCGAAGGTGTGCAGCTTGTCGTAGCGGGCCGAGATCCGCCCGTCGGGCGCGATCATGTGGCCCCGGTTCCAGGCCCGTCGGCCATCCTCGGTGCGCAGCAGAAGAGAGCCGGTGTGCAGCCAGATCCCCAGCTCGGCCGCCAGGTCGCGGCAGAGCGCCAGGGTCGTGTCCTCGGCCTCGGGCAGGCAGGTGGCGGGATAGGCCATCTGGTTCCGCAGCAGGATGTTGGCGGCCTCGGGCAGGCTGATCACCCGGGCGCCCCGCCCCGCGGCCTCGCGCACCAGGCGCGAAATCTCGGCGTTGTTGGCTGCCACATCGGCGGTGGAACACATCTGGATCGCGGCGAAACGGGTCATGCGCAGGCCCTTTCGAGGAAGCTGGCGACGGTGGCCATGCAGAGGTCATGTTCCTCGACATGGGGCATATGGCTGGACTTGCCCAAAAGCACCCATTCGGCGCCCGGGATCAGCTCGGCATAGGCGCGGGCGGCACGCGGGGTGGCCTCGTCGTGCAGGCCGGTCAGCACCAGGGTCGGGGCGGTGACCTGATGCAGGCGGTCCTCGATGGTCCAGTCCTTCAGGGTGCCGATGACGTGGAATTCGGTCGGGCCGTTCATCGTGTGATAGACCGTCGGATCGGCGGCGATGGCATCGAAGGTGGCGACCACCTCGGGCGGCCAGGGGTCCATGCGGCAGACATGGTTGCGATAGAAGACATCGGTGGCGGCAAGGTAGTCGGGATGCGCGAAATCGCCGGTTTGCTCGTAGGTCAGCAGCGTCTCGTGAATGCCCCCCGGCAGATCACGACGCAGGCGCAGCGCCTCTTCCACCCAGGTCGGGAAAGAGCTGGGAGAGTTCGCGATCACCAGCGCCTTCAGCCCCTGCGGGCACAGCACCGCATGTTCGGCCGCCAGCATGCCGCCCCAGCTCTGGCCCAGCAGGCAATAGCCGTCGCGGATGCTGAGGTGATCCAGCAGGGTGTCCAGCTCGGCCAGGAACAGCTCGACCGTCCAGAAATCCGCCCCCGCCTCGGGCAGGTGGGTCGAGAGGCCGTTGCCCAGCTGGTCGTAGTGCACCACGGCGCGCCCGGTCGCGGCCAGCGCCTTGTAGGCATCGACGTAGTCATGGGTACAGCCCGGGCCGCCATGGGCGATGACCAGCGGCGGCAAGGGGCTGCCCAGGTCTCCGGTCACCCTGTACCAGGTCTGATGGCCGCGGAAGGGGCAGAAGCCCTCCTGGGGGGTCACGTCTTGCGGCATCCGTTTCTCCTGTCGGTCGTTCGGCTGATCCTGCGCGATCGGTGCCCCGCCAGGTAAGCTGCAAGATCTTGCAGGGTGCCCGGGCTGCCACGCCCCGCTAGCCTGCGCCAAACAGCGGAGATCCCCATGACCAGCCTGCGCCAGACACTGCTTGAGGGCACCCGCCTGCCCGGGGCCTTCCTCTTCCTCGGCAACCCCGATGTCGACGAGGTGATGGCCCTGGCCGGCTTCCCGCTGCTGATCGTCGACCGGGAACATGCCGCCGCCGACCTCTCGGGGGCGCTGCACGAGTTGCGGGCTATCCGCGCGGTCAGTGGCGCCTTCGTCATGGCGCGGGCCCGGGACGGCTCGGCGGGGGCGATCAAGCCGCTGCTGGATGCGGGGTTCGACGGCGTGATGGTGGCCGATGTGCGCAGCGCCGCGCAGGCCCGTGCCATCGCCGAGGCCGCCCGCTATGCCCCGCTGGGCCGGCGGGGCGCGCAGTTCACCGTCTCGCGCGCTGCGCGCTACGGGGCCGACACGGATCACGCCGCCCGCGCCAATGCGGGGCTGCTGGTCGCGGTGATGATCGAAAGCCGCCAGGGCCTTGAGGCCATCGAGGAGATCGCCGCGGTGCCCGGCATCGACATGCTGTTCCTCGGCCCGCTCGACCTGACGACGGACTACGGGACCTTCGGCGACCTCGCCTCTGCCGCGCTGGCCGATGCGCTGCGCGAGGCCGAGGCCCGGGTACGCGCCACCGGCTGCCTGCTGGGCGGCGCCTGCCTGCCGGGAGAAAGCCCCCAGGACCTTTTCGCGCGCGGTCACGTGCTGGTCAGCGCCACCTCGGATGTGGGCCTGCTGCGGGGGGCGGCGATGGCGGCGGCGGCTCAGGCGATCCAGCCCTGACGCGTGGCGATGGCCACCGCATGGCTGCGGTTGCGCGCCCCCAGCTTCGCCCCTGCCGCCTGCAGGTGCTTGACCACCATGCTTTCCGACCGGCCGAGCGCATGGGCGATCTGCTTGGCCGAGAGCCCCTCGGCGGTATGGGCCAGGCATTCGGCCTCACGCGGAGAGAGCGGTCCGCGATCCGGCGCCCGCCCGGCCGAGATCCGGTCCTGCAGGCGGAAGGCGTCCAGCGCGAAATGGGCCAGACGGTCGGCATCCGCCGGAGCATCGAGAAAGGCGCTGAGCGTGGCGAAGCCCCGCCCCGGCAGGTGCAGCGGCACGGTCATGCCGCGCCCCAGCCCCCAGGACAGCAATCGCTCGCGCACCTCGCCGACATCGGCGCGCGCCAGATCCGGCCCGATCTCCGAGGGCTCGCCGGCGTGGTAGCTCCAGTAGAACGGGTGCAGCAGCCGCGCCGCGCGACCCTGCACCGGGTCCGCCCGATAGAGCGCCCGCCCGCACCAGTCCTCCAGCAGCCGCTCGGCCGCGCCTCGGGCCTCGATCACCTCGGGCAGGGTGAAGCGCGCCGGGTCGGGCGAGAAGGGCACCGGGGAATAGTCATAGACCAGCCCCAGTACCCCTGCCCCCATGCGGGCCTGCAGGGCATCGACGTGGCGGGCGGCCGCGCTCATCCGGCGCGCTCTTCGGCGCTCAGTCGGGCGACCATCTCCGAGGCGCCGGACAGCTGGCCGATCTTCTCGCCCCGCGCGACCCCGGCGATGGTGCGGTCGGTCAGGGCCTGAAGCGCTTCGGCGCGGTCCAGCACGCCGGGCAGGTCGGCGGCGTGCAGGCTCACCACGCCAAGCGCATCGGCCAGCACCGCATCGCCCGGCAGCACCGGCACGCCGCCGACGCAGGCGGGCCGGTTCAGCGCCCCGCCCTGACCGGTCAGCCGCGTGGTCAACACGGCGGTGCCACGGCTGAAGACCGGCAGGCCGAGCGCCTGCAGCTCGGCGGTATCCGTGTGACAGCCGTCGATCACCACCCCCGCCGCGCCCGCATTGCGGATCGCCATGGCAACGCCGCCTCCCAGGCAGGCCGCCCGGGTATCGCCGCGCCGGTCGATGACCAGCACGTCTCCGGGCCGCAGCAGCCCCGCCGCATGGTGCAGCAGCGTCGAATCGAAGCCCGGCAGCGTCAGCGTCACCGCCGTGCCGACAAGGCGCGCCACCGGCCCGACCGGCGCGATCCCCGGATCCATCACCCCGCGGTCGAGGAAATGGCCCAGCAGGACGGTCTCGAAGGCCGCGAGGCGCGACAGGCGGTCGGCCGGCACGGGCTCTGGCATGGGGGCGATGGCATAGGTCATGGAAACTCCGGTCGTTTTCCCTATCACGCACCGCCGCCCTGCCCCCGGTCCACTTGAATTAACGGATCAGGCCGATAGAATTTCCTGATCACCTGTGGCACCACCGGAGCGGCCCATGCAGATCCACAGCCTTCGCACCTTCTACTGGGTCACCCGGCTTTCCTCTTTCCGGCGCGCGGCGGAGGTGCTGAACATCTCGCAGCCCACGGTCTCGGCCCGCATCCGGGGACTGGAAGAAGAGCTGGGCGTCACCCTGCTGGACCGCACCGGCGGACTGGCCCTGACCGCGCCGGGGGAAGAACTGCTGGACTATGCCCGACAGGTGCTGCGCCTGACCGAGGACCTGTCCTTTCATCGCAGCCCCGACGTCCGCGCCACCCGTCTGCGCCTCGGCGCGAACGGCCCCGTGGCCGCAACATGGCTGATGCCCATGGTCCGCGACCTTGAAACCCGCCACCCCGACCTGCGCCTCGAGATCGAGGTCAACCAGAGCGCCACCCTGCTGCGCCATCTCTCCTCGGGCCAGCTCGATATCGGTTTCGTCACCCCGGGCGCGGCGGCACCGGGGCTGCGCCTGACCCCGCTGGGCAGTTTCGCGATGACCTGGGTCGGCGCGGCGGGGCAGTTTCCCGGCCGGATGAGCGACGAGCAGATCGGCGCCTCTCCGATCATCGGCTACAGCTGGGATTCGCCGGTGCACGGCACCACCCATGCCCCCGCCTTCGGCCCCGGCCGCCACCACCGCTTCAGCCAGAGCGACAGCCTGTTCATGATGATCCGACTGGCGGTCGAGGGCGCGGGCCTCGCGCTGGTGCCCGAGGCGGCGGTGGCGCGGGAAGTGGCGCGAGGCGACCTCTGCCGGATCACCGCGGAAACCCCGCCGCAACCGCTGAGCCTCGCCGCCGCACAGCGCCGCGAAAGCCGGGGCGCCGCCGCCGAAAGCGCCCTGCGCTATGCGCTCGCGGTCAGCAGCACGACGACGGGCATGGCGGCGGGACCGGAAGAGACGAGACCGGAAAAGACGGGGATACCCCCGTTCAGCTCCTGAGCACCTGCAACTCAAGCACCGTGCCCTCGCCGAGATGCACGGTGTTGTGCGCCACGCGGCTGCCGCGCGCGGTGCCCTCGGGTTCCCCGGTGTTGAAGTTGATATCGTACTTGGGGAAGTTCGACGAGGAGATGTCCAGCCGCAGCCGGTGCCCGGCCTTGAACAGGTTCACCGTGGCGAAGGGGGTGATGGTGATCTCGAAGGCACCCTCGTCCGGCGCGACCAGCTCGGGACGGTCATAGCCCTTGCGGTAGCGCACCCGGAAGATGCCGTCGGTCACATTCATCGCGTAGCCGCGCGGGTAGTCCGATGACGGAGGATAGACATCCACCAGCTTGGCGGTGAAGTCGGTATCCGGCGCATCGGTCGAAACCTTCAGGCGGATCGTCACCGGCCCCGCCACCAGCAGGTCCCCGGCCAGCGGCGCGGTCTGGAAGGACAGCACGTCGCGGCGCGCGATCAGCGGCATCCCGGGATTGGTGCAGCCGAAGAAGCGCGCATCCTCGGTCTGATCGAAGGCGCCCCCCTCGAAGATCGGCTCGCCCGAGGTCAGCGAACCGCCGATCGTCGGCACCGGATTGACCGGGTCATAGGCATAGCCCATCTCGCCCGCGGCCGGGGTCGCCGACAGCGACATGTCGGGCGCCGGGTAGAGGCGCAGCGCCTCTGCCTCGGGGATCGGCCAGTCGGAGGCCTCGATCCAGTGGCCGCCGTGATCCAGGTGCCCCTCGGGCGTCTTGCGGCCCGAACCGCCGCCCATGACGAAAAGGTGCACCCGCTCGTCACGCAGGCTCTCGGCCTGGTCCTGATCCTTCAGCCAGCGGGCGAAGAACTTCAGGCGGAAGGCCAGCCAGTCCTCGTCGACCTGGCCGTCGAAGACCGCCGCGGGGCCGAAATCGACATCGCCGAAGATCCGGCGTGAACGGTTGCCATGGGTCCAGGGGCCCATGATCAGGGTCAGCGGCCGGGCGGCAGAGCCCTTGAGGCCGGTGTAATTCTCAAGCGTGGTCTGCACGTAGGCGTCATACCAGCTGGACATGAAGATAATCGGGATCTTCGGGAAATCGTGGTAATAGCCCGCTGCCCAGATGCCGGTCTTCTTCCAGAAGTCATCGAAGGTGCCGTGCTGCCACTGGTCCAGCAGGTAGCCCTCGTAATCGGGATCCCAGCGGACCGGAGAGCGGCCCCTGGTCCAGGGGGTGCGGGTCATCCAGCCGGCGAGGTCCTCGGCCTCGATGGCGCCCAGGACGGCGGGATCGGCCGCGGCAAGCGGCGCTTCCATGGCGCGATTGTAGGCCCAGGTGGCCTGTTTCATCTCGAGCGCGCCACCCTGGCGGATGCCGCAGGTGAAGGCGTTCGAGAAGCCGCCCGAGTCGACCGCCATGCAGGCCAGTCCCGGCGGGTTCAGGCAGGCCATGGCCATCTGAACATGGGCGTCATAGCTCAGCCCCATGGTGCCGACGCGGCCATTGCCGAAGTCCTGCGCCGCGATCCAGACCATGCTGTCATAGCCGTCCTCGGCCTCGTTGAGGTACTTGGTGAAGCTGCCCTCGCTGTCGTAGCGGCCCCGGCAGTCCTGCCAGATCACCACGTAGCCCTCGGCGACCAGCTTGATGGCCAGTTCGGGGCGGCTGTAGGGGGTGGGGCGCGCCACGGAGAGCTCGGTCCGGGGCGTGCCCGCCTTGTCATAGGGCGTGCGTTCGAAGATCACCGGACGGGGCGCGGGATCCGCCCCGCCATCGGCGCCAGCCGGGCGATAGACATCGGTGGCAAGGCGCACGCCGTCCCGCATCGCAACCATCACGTTGCGATGCACGACCACCCCCGGCGCAACCGGCTCGGCCGGCGTCAGGGAAGCTGTTTCAAGCAGGGTATCAGTGGGGGTGGTCATGGGGATCATTACTCGGCAGAGGTCACTTTTTGCGGCAGGGTCTGTTCGGACAGACCGGCGTCGATGGTCAGCCCGTCACGCAGGCCCCAATGCACCTTCTGCCAGTAGAGCGGCACGATCGGGGTCTCGTCGAAGACCAGCTTGGTGGCGTCTTCCAGCTTGGCGATGCGGGTCTCGGGGTCGAACTCCTGCAAGGCGTCGGCCAGGGCCGCGTCGAAGGCGGGCGAGGAGAAGCGGACGCGGTTGAAGGCGCCCTTGCCGGCCTCCTTGTCGTAGGTGTGCAGCAAGGACTGCAGGTTCGGCGCCGAGGTCGGCGTGGAGGAGCCAAGCGAGAAGACGAAGGCACCGTAGTCGCCCGCCGAGGCGGCCTTGGAGTAGACCGAGTAGGGCAGCGCTTCGACGCCGTTCACCTTCAGGCCACCGCGCGACAGCATCTGGCCAAGCGCCTGCACGAGGTCCCCGTCGCCGGGGAAGCGGTCGTTCGAGCTGTAGAGCGTCAGGCCGAAGCCATCGGGATAGCCGGCCTCGGCCAGCAGTTCCTTGGCCTTGGCCACGTCCGGCGTGTCGGCCGGCACATCGGCGTTGTGACCGCCAAGCGCGTCCGGCACCAGCTGGCCCGCAGGCACGCCCGAGCCGCCAAGGATGCGATCCACGATCAGCTCGCGGTCGATCATCAGCGAGATCGCCTTGCGGACGCGGGCGTCCTTGAAGGGATTCTCAGCCAGCGGGTTGCCATCGAGATCGGTGACGGCCGGCGCCTGGTCGAAGCGCATCGACAGGCCCAGGTAGATCACCCGGCCCGAAGCCGTCGAGAAGACATGCATCCCGTCGGTGCCCTCAAGGCGCGCCACATCCTGCGGCGGCACCGCGTCGATCACGTCGACCGCGCCCGACAGCAGCGCCGCAACCCGGGCCGCGTCGTTCGAGATGTAGCGGATCTCGACCTCGTTGAACTCGGGCACGGTGCCCCAGTAATCGGCATTGGCGTGCATGGTCAGGGTCTCGCCCGGCTTCCACTCTTCCAGCACGTAGGGGCCGGTGCCGACGGCGGTGGCGGGCGACGAGAAGTCCTCGCTTGCCTTGCCCTCTGCGGCGGCCTTCGAGATGATGAAGACGCGGCCGATGTCCTCCATCAGCGCCGGGTTCGGCACGTTGGTGGTGATCTTGACGGTCAGGTCGTCAACGGCCTCGACGGTGGCCAGCGAGGACACCATGTCGGTGTAGGGCGCGGGCGAGTTCGGCACCTCGTCGGCGCGTTCCAGCGAATAGACCACGTCGGCGGCGGTGAAGGGCGACCCGTCGTGGAAGGTCACGCCTTCGCGCAGCTTCAGCAGCCAGGTGGTCTCGTCCTGGATCTCCCAGCTCTCGGCGAGGCCGGGGGAGACCTGGAGGTTCTCGTCGAAGGCCACCAGGCGGTCGAAGAACATGGTCGAGGTCATCTGGTTGTTGCCGGTCCGCGAAAACTGCGGGTCGATAGAGCTTTGCTCGGAGGCGCGGCCGATGGTCAGATCGGCGGCCCAGGCAGGCATCAGCCAGGTGGTGGACAGAAGGGCCGCAAGGGCGGCGGTCTTGGTCAGGCGCATGGGTTGGCTCCTTGTTGGTCAGTCGATTGCGGGGATGTCGCCGGTCGTGACGCCGGCTTCGGAAAGTGGCCGCCCGGTGCCGCCATCGAGGTGGCAGGCAACGGAATGACCGGGGCTGGCCTGGGTCAGCGCCGGACGCTCGGTCCGGCACCTGTCCATGGCGAAGGGGCAGCGGGGGTGGAAATGGCACCCCTGCGGCGGGTTCACCGGCGAGGGGATTTCCCCCTTCACCGAGGAAAAGCGGTGGCCGCGCCGGTCGATCCGGGGGATCTCTTCCAGCAGGGCCTGGGTATAGGGATGGCGCGCCGCGTCGAAGATGCGGTCGGTGGGGGCGGTCTCGACCACCCGGCCGAGGTACATGATCACCACCCGGTCCGAGATGTAGCGCACCACGGACAGGTCATGGCTGATGAAGAGCAGGGTCAGCGACAGCTCCTCGCGCAGCCGCACCAGCAGGTTGATCACCTGCGCCTGGATCGAGACATCCAGCGCGGCGATGCTTTCATCGCAGATCAGGAAATCCGGGTTCACGGCCAGCGCGCGCGCAATGCCGATGCGCTGCCGCTGCCCGCCCGAGAACTGGTGCGGATAGCGGTTGGCCATGGCGGGATCGAGACCCACGAGCCCCATCAGCCGCTCGACCTCTGCCCGCACCTCGGAGCGTTTCACCAGCCCGTGCAGCCGGGGCGCCTCGCCAATGATGTCCACGACCTTCTTGCGCGGGTTCAGCGAGGACATCGGGTCCTGGAAGATGATCTGCGTGGCAAGGCGCATGGCGCGCGCCTCGGCGCCCTTCAGCTTGGCGATGTCCTTGCCGTCGCGGGCGACCTGACCGGAGGTCACCGGCAGCATGCCCGCCACGACGCGGCCCAGGGTGGACTTGCCGCAACCGCTCTCGCCCACGAGGCCCACGACCTCACCCTCGGCGATCTGCAACGACACGTCGTCCAGCGCATGGACGGTCGGCGGCTCCTCGGCCAGCCCGACGCGCATGGCAAGGCGCTCGGCCAGGTCGGTCTTGCGGCGGAAATGCTTGGTGACGCCCGCCACCTCGATCATCGGAGCGGTCCCGGTCATGCCATGGCCTCCTCTTCAAGCGGGTGGAAGCAGCGCCAGCCCCTGCCCTGTGCCTCGGTCTCGGCCGGTTCGGACAGGCAGGCCTCGGTGGCGCGGGCGCAGCGGGGGCGGAAAGGGCAACCCTCGGGGCGGCCAAGCGGCGGCGGCGCATTGCCGGGGATCTGGCGCAGCGGCTGGCCGCGGTCGTTCTCCATCGGCAGGCTGTCGATCAACCCGCGGGTATAGGGGTGGCGCGGGGTGTCCAGCACCTCGTCCACGGTGCCGCGCTCGACGATGCGGCCCGCGTACATGACGGCCACCTTGTTGGCGAGCTGGCCGACCACGCCCAGGTCGTGGCTGATCCAGATCAGCCCCATGCCCATCTCGCGGGTCAGGGTCTGCACCTCGGAGAGGATCTGGCTCTGGATCGTCACGTCCAGCGCGGTGGTGGGCTCATCCGCGATGATCAGATCGGGCTTGTGCAGCAGGGCGATGGCGATGGCGACGCGCTGGCGCATCCCGCCCGAGAACTCGTGCGGATAGGCGTCGATGCGTTCATCGGGGTGCGGGATGCCGACCTGGCACAGGGCGTCGCGGGCCTTGGCGCGGGCCTCGGCCTTGCTGACCTTGGCATGGGCGCGCACCGTCTCGATCATCTGGGTGCCGATGCGCAGAACCGGGTTCAGCGTCATCATCGGGTCCTGGAAGATCATCGCGATGCGGTTGCCGCGCAGGTCGCGCAACCGACGCGGGCTGGCAGAGCGCAGGTCCTCGCCAAGGAAGCGGATGTCGCCCTCGACCACCCGGCCCGGCGGATCGACCAGACCCAGCAGCGAGAAGCCGGTGATCGACTTGCCCGAGCCGCTTTCGCCGACCAGGCCCAGGATCTCGCCGCGCTCCAGCGTCAGGTCGACGCCATCCACGGCCTTGACGGTGCCTTTCGGCGTTTCGAACCATGTGCGCAAGCCGCGCACTTCCAGAAGGGGATCACTCATTGCGCCAGCCTCGGGTTCAGGATTTCACGCAGGCGGTCGCCGACGATGTTGACCGAGAAGACCAGCACCAGCAGCAGGAGGCCCGGGTAGACCGACATCCAGTAGAGCCCGGCCAGCATCACCTGGTAGCCGTTCGAGATCAGCAGCCCGAGCGAGGGCTGGGTGATCGGCAGGCCGATACCGAGGAAGGACAGCGTGGCCTCGGCGGCAATGGCGCTGGCGACCTGGATGGTGCCGATGACGATCAGCGGCGGCAGGCAGTTGGGCAGGATGTGCCCGCCCATGATGCGCCAGGCGGGGATGCCCAGGCAGCGGGCGGCCTCGGCATATTCCTTGCCGGATTCGACCAGCGCCGTGGCCCGGACCGCGCGGGCGAAATAGGCCCATTGCACGAAGACCAGCGCCAGGATCACCTTGCCGACGCCCTGCCCGAAGACCACCAGCACCATCAGCGCCACGAGGATCGTCGGGAAGCCCAGCATCAGGTCGACGAAGCGCATGATGAAACTGTCGAGGAAACCGCCCCGGTAGGCGGCGATCAGGCCAAGCGCCGTGCCGACCAGCATCGCCAGCAGACCCGAGGTCACGCCGACCGCCAGCGAGGTGCGCAAGCCATAGAGCATGGCCGAGAACATGTCGCGCCCCTGCCCGTCGGTGCCGAGGATGTAGGTCATCCCCGAATAGCCCTCGGACATCGGCGGCAGCTTGGCGTCGAAGAAATCGATCTCGTTCAGATCGTAGGGGTTCTGCGGCGCGATCAGCGGCGCGAAGATGGCCGAGAAGACGAGGATCAGGCAGATCACCGCCGCGATGGTCGCCTTGGGGCTGGAGAGCAGGCCACGCAGGATGCGCGCTGCCATGCTCTCGCTCTTGCGGAGGAAGGTCATGGTCATGATGCGCGGCTCCGGATGCGGGGATCGAGCAGCGAATAGAGCACGTCGACGATCAGGTTGATGACGATGAACATCGCGACGATCACCAGGATGTAGGCAACGACGATGGGCCGGTCGAGCATGTTGATGCTGTCGATGATCAGCTTGCCGACACCGGGCCAGGCGAAGATCGTCTCGGTGACGACCGCGAAGGCGATGAGGCTGCCGAACTCGATGCCCAGCACGGTGACGATGGGGATCAGGATGGTCTTCAGCACATGCACGAAGAGGATGCGGCGCTCGCTGATCCCCCGGGCGCGGGCGTATTTCACGAAGTCCAGCGGCATGGTCTCCTGCACGCCGGTCCGGGTCAGGCGGATCACCAGGGCGATCTGGGCCAGCGCCAGGTTGGTGGCGGGCAGCAGCAGGTGGATGAAGCCGTCCCAGGTGGCATAGCTGGTGCGGATGCCAAGGATGTCCCCGGTCTGGCCGCGCCCGGTCGAGGGCAGCCAGCCCAGCCAGACGGCGAAGATCATGATCAGCATCATGCCCTGCCAGAAGTTCGGCAGAGAGAAGCCCAGGATCGAGCCGGTCATGATCGACTCGTCCGTCACGCTGCCGGGCTTCACACCCGCGATCAGCCCCAGCGGGATGCCGAGGATCAGCGACAGGATCAGCGAGGTCGTCACCAGTTCCAGCGTCGCCGGCAGGCGCTCGAAGATCACGTCCAGCGCCGGGCGGTTGTAGACGAAGCTGCGGCCGAAATCGCCCTGCAGCGCCGAGGTGATGAAGTTCAGGTATTGCAGCGGCAGCGGATCATCGAGGTGCAGCGAGGCGGCAACCTGGGCGCGCTCGGCCATCGAGGCATCCGCGGGCAGCAGGATCTCGAGCGGATCGCCGATGGCGTAAACCCCGAGGAAGACGACAAGCGAGGTGATGAACAGGACCAGAATGGCCTGAAGTACCCGGCGGAGGATGAAGACCGTCATCGGGCGCCGTCCTGGCCCGGGTGGTCCGACATGTTCTGAGGCATGGCTTGCTGTGCTGTGTCCCTGTTTTCGGAACAGCTTGTGCGAAGATTCTCATATATGCAATATTATGAGAAATATGCCCAAACATATGCGCAATTCGCATATCCAAGCGGAGCCCAGGATGCAGCTCAACCTTCTCGAAACCTTCCGCGTGGTGATGGAAAAGGGCTCGACCCTTGCGGCGGCGTCCGAGCTGGGGATCACCCAGTCCGCCGTGTCGCGGCGCATCGCCCAGCTTGAGGCAGAGCTGGACCTGGAGCTGTTCCTGCGCGACCGGGGGCGGCTGGTGCCGACGCGGGAATGCCATGCGCTGCAGGGGCAGATCTTCGGCATGGTCGACCGGGGTCAGCGCCTGCAGCATCTCGCGCGGGACCTGCGGCGGGGCAACTCCCCTGCCCTGCGGCTGCGGGTGGCGGTGCCTGCCAGCATGACGCTGTCGATCATGCCGCGCATCCTCAGCCGTTTCCTGGCCGAGAACGACCGCGTACAGGTCGAGCTGCACACCGGCCCCTATGACACCATCGAGCGCATGCTGCTGGACGACCGGGCCGAGCTGGGGTTCCTGCGCATCCCGATCCAGCGGGCGGGGCTGGCCATCCTGCCGACGATCTCGGCGCGCAGCGTCTGCGTGATGCCCGCCGGTCACCGGCTGGCCACCCGGGACGAGGTGAAGATGGAGGATCTGAACGGAGAGCCACTGATCCTGCTGGGGCGGATGCGCGCGCCGCGCCGGGATCTTGACGCGGCTTTCTGGACCGCCGGCCAGAGCCCCGTGGTGCGGATCGAGGCGCATTCGGTGATGTCGGCCTGCTCTCTCGTCGCCGAGGGGCTTGGCCTGACCATCGTCAACGGTCTGATGGCGCGCGACTTCTCCCATCTGCCGGTGGTGCAGAAGCCAATCACCCCGGCGATGACCGACCGGTTCGCCTTCGCCTTCAACGCCGAGATGCCCCTGAGCCAGGCGGCGGAGAATTTCATTGCCTGCGCCAACGGCTTCCTCGAAGAGCTGCTGGCCGAGGGGTGATCCCGGCGCGATCCCCGCGCCGGGACTGGTTTTCAGACAGAGCGGTTCGGAAACCGGGGTTCAGATCTTGAAAACCTTGCGGGCCACGTCCTCGTAGAAGGCCTTCTTCGCCGCGTCGCTGACGTCCATGTGATCGAAGACGCCGACCTCTTCGGGCACGTACTGCCAGGGGTAATCCATGGCGTACATCATGCGATCCTGCCCGATCACCTCCTGGACAAACTTCACCGGCGGGGCCCAGCCCACACCCGAAGAGGTGTAGTAGAAGTTGTCGATCAGGTAGTCCCAGGCGCGGCGCTTCAGCGGCTGCACGTTGGGATGGCGCCCGGTCTTCGAGATATGCCCGTGCATGTAGTCGATGCGATACAGCCAATAGGGCAGCGCCTCGCCGCAGTGGCCCAGGACGATGTTCAGCTTCGGGAAGCGGTCGAACAGCCCCGAGACCACCAGCCGCAGCGCATGCAGCCCGGTTTCGCAGGCGAAGCCGTAGACGGCGGCATCCAGGCAGCGCGGCAGGAAGGGGTCGATCATGTCGGCGGGCGGCGTGTTGGGGTGCAGGTAGATCGGCACGTCCAGCGCCTCGGCCGCCTCGAAGAGGCCCCAGTACTTCTCGTCATCCAGGTAGACGCCAAGGGTGTGGGAATTCAGGATGCCGCCGCGCAGGCCCAGCTTGGTCACGCCGCGTTCCAGCTCCTTCTCGGCCTCGCCGATGTCGAGCGGCGAGAAGGCCGCCAGCCCGACGAAACGGTCGGGATGGGCCGCCACGCCCTCGGCCAGCATGTCGTTGGCCATCCGAGCCAGCGCGGTGCCCTGGCTGGGCTCGAAGACCTGCACGCCGGGGCTGGAGAGTGCCAGCACCGCCATGTCGATGCCGGCCGCGTCCATGTCGGCCAGACGCTCCTCGCCCAGCGAGGTGATGCGGCGGTTGTGCGCCCGGGCCTTCTCGGTCTCGGACTTGCCGAAGAAGCCCCAGAGGCTCTGGAAGCCAGGATCGCTGATCGAGCCGTCATCGAGGCCCTTGATGTAGAGATCCTTGATCTCGGCGGGCAGCCAGGCCTCTTCGGTGGCGATCCGCTTGTAGGGCGGATTGGGATTGCGTGGCGGCATCTCGGGATAGCGGTTGCTCATGTGGTACGTCCTTCTTCAAGTGAACGGTTGGAGGGGCGCCCGCCGCTGCCCGCAACGCGGGTCAGCAGCCAGGCGACCGGAAGAGAGGCCAGCGCGCAGATCAGCGCCGGCAGGCTTGCAGGGGGCAGCACGGCGGTCAGGCCGCCGATGGCCAAGGCCAGGACACCGACCGCCAGCCGCCACGGCCCGCCGCCCCAGGCGCGACGGTTGGCCAGCACCTCGGCCAGCAGGAAGCCGGCGACCGCGACGGAAAGGGCCGAGACGGCGATCTCGTGCCAGCTGCCCTGCCAGACCAGCGCCGGGTTCAGCGCGAAGACGAAGGGCAGCAGGTAGGCGGTGACTGCCAGCTTCATCCCGGTCACCCCGGTCTGCCACATGTCCGACCCGGCGATGGAGGCCGCCGCGTAGCTGGCGATGGCGACAGGGGGTGTCAGCATCGACAGCAGGCCGAAGTAGAAGATGAACAGATGCGCGCTCATCTCGGCCACGCCGGCCTTGATCAGCGCCGGGGCCAGCAGGACCGAGATCACCACGTAGACGCCGGTCGTGGGCATGCCGACGCCGAGGATCACCGCCAGCGCGGCGGTCGCCATCAGCAGCGCCAGCAACCCGCCCGCCGCCGCGATCTTGCCGAGCGCCAGGGTCAGCGCGAAGCCCAGTCCGGTGACATTGATCGTGCCGATGATCACCCCTGCCACCGCGCTGACCAGGATCACCGGAACCAGCGTCTTGCCCGCGTCCGAGAGGATGCCCGCCCAGAAGCTGGCCGAAAGCGTCTCTCGCGGCGCGCGCAGCAGGTTCAGCGCCAGGGCCGCCAGCGCCGAGTAGAGCGCCGCCTTGCCCGGCCCGTAGCCCAGCACGAAGAGGAACCAGATCAGCACACCCAGGGGGGCCAGCAGCGGCCAGGCTCCGGGCAGCGTCGCCCGCAGGCGTGGCAGGGTCTCGCGCGGTTCGCCCTCGATGCCATGGGCGACGGCGTAGCGATCCACCTGGCGATAGAGCAGGTAATAGTAGAACAGCGCCGGCAGGAAGGCGGCAACGACGACCTCGCCGTAGCCCACCTGCAGGAACTCGGCGATGACGAAGGCCGTGGCCCCCATCACCGGCGGCGCGATCTGCCCGCCGTTCGAGGCCACGGCCTCGATCGCGGCGGCATGGCGGGCCGGGAAGCCCGCCTTCTTCATCATCGGGATGGTAACCACGCCGGTCGACATCACGTTGGCCACCGTCGAGCCCGACAGCGTCCCGAAGAGCGACGAGGCCAGGATCGCCACCTTGGCCGGCCCGCCCCGGCGATGCCCCATCAGCGACAAGGCCAGCCGGGTCATCGCATCCGATCCGCCCACGGCGGTCAGCACCACGCCGAACAGGATGAACCCCATGATCTGGTTGGCCGCCACGTTCAGCACCAGCCCCGGCACGCCGTTGGAGTCGCTGTAGACGTAAAGCAGGTAGCGGGCGGGCTTCAGGTAGGCGCCCTCGAACAGACCCGGAGCCAGCCAGCCCCAGAAACCATAGGCCATGAAGACCGCTCCCAGCACCGCCAGCACCATGCCGCAGTGCCGCCGCGTGGCCTCGAGCATGCCGGCGATGGCGAAGACCGCCGGCAGCCACTTCTCGGGGCCCCGCAGATGCGCCGTCAGCAGCCAGTCCTCGTAGTTCCAGGCCAGCCAGAGCCAGCCCCCCATGGCCGCGAGACCAAGGGCAAGGTCGGGCCAGCGCCAGGCGCCGGGCAGCGGGCGGGCGATGAGGCCCGCCAGCACCGCCAGGCCCAGGACGACGGCCAGGTACTGCTCGGTGATGACCACGGCACCCAGGCGCCCCGGCAGGTCGAGGATCCAGGCGATCCCCAGCACCGGAAGCGCCCCGGTGACGATCCGACTGATCATGACAGCTCTCCTTCGCCGTACCTACTGCAGGGCAGCGTCCCGGGCCGCGTTCTCCTCGGACCACAGGCCCTTGTCGGTGAAGAAGGCGACGGCGGCCGGGTGGTAGGGCACCGTGTTGGTCGGTGCGGCCATCAGCTCCTGCGCGGCGGCGGCCAGCGGCGGGTAGTCCGCCTTCAGCCCCGGCAGCCCGTCGTAAAGCGCCGTCAGGATCGCCGTTGCGTCCTCGTCCGACAGGTCGGCAGAGGTGGTCAGGTAGACGTCATAGGCCGAGACGGTCACGGGTTCGGTGATCTCGGGCATGCGCGGATTGGGAGCGACCTCCATCAGGTAGACCCCGTTGAAGAGATCGTTGATCGCGGCGCTCGTGGCGCTTTCGCCGGTGATCGACAGGTAGCGGATGCCGCCCGGGATCGTCGCATGGGCCTGCTGGGTGAGCGGAATGCCGACGGCGACGCCGGTGGCATCCACCGCGCCCTCGGTCAGCGCCTCCATGCCCTGGGACAGGCCGGCGACGGTGACGCCCTCGACCGCCTCCAGCGACAGGCCACCGGCTTGCAGGATCGCGGTGTTCACCCGTCCGGTGGCCGCCTGGGCCGAGAGTTCGGTGATGACCTTCTTGCCGGCCAGGTCAGCCACCTCGGTCATGCCGCTGTCGGCACGCACCACCAGCGCCTGGCGCAGCGGCCAGAGCCGGGCCAGCACGCGCATCCCCTCATAGGGGTCATTGCCGTATTCGCCGCGATACCAGGCCCCCACGTCGATCGACGAGTTCAGCCCCAGCGTCACCTCGCCCGCATCGATCAGCGGAATGTAGACCGAAGACCCGGTGAAGGGCTGGACGGTCACCTGCCGCCCCAGGCTTTCCTGCAACGAGGCCGCGATACCGCCGCCGATGGTATAGTAAAGCGTGCCCTGCGGGTTGGTGCCCAGGGTGATGCGCCCCTGCGCGCCCGCCGGAGCGGCCATGCCGATGGTCGCGGCCACCGCGCAGGCGGCAGCCAGAAAACGTGTGATCATGATATCCTCCCTTGCCGGCGGCTCCCATCCGCCGGGAGGTCAGATTAGCATTGATGAATTGTACGTTTTGATGAATGTTTGAGCGATATTCATTCAAGGATTGCATGAATGGCGCTGTCACATCTCACCCTCCGCCAGTTGCAGGCCATCCGGGCGATCTACGAGCGGGGCCAGATCTCGGCGGCGGCAGAGGCGCTTTCGGTGACCCAGTCCGCCGCCAGCGTCCTGCTGGGCCAGGCCGAGGCGACCCTTGGCACGCGCCTCTTCGACCGGACGACGCGGCGGGTGGCCCCGACCCAGGCGGTCGAGCAGATCATCGGCATTATCAACCGGATCCTCGCCGATGTCGCCTCGATCGACGCAGTGATGACCGACCTGAAAGAGCTCGAGCGTGGCGTCGTCCGGATCGCCGCCACCCCCGCCACCGGCATCGCCCTGCTGCCCCAGACGGTGCAGCGCTTCCTGGCCGCCCATCCCCGCATCCAGCTGGACATGAACGACTGCGCCCCGGATCAGTTCTTCAACCTGATCCGCGAAGAGAAGGTGGATTTCGGCGTCGGAATCCCCCCCTCGGACCGAAGCGACTTCGACTGGCGGGTGCTGCATCACGACCCGGTGCACCTGGTGTGCAACCGCGCCCATCCCCTCGCCCGGCGGCAATCGGTGCCCTGGAACGCGCTGGACGGCGAGCCGCTGATCCTGGCGCGGCGCAACTACGGTGTGCGCGACCAGGTCGAGGCGACGATCCGCGAGACGGGCGGCACCCCGAACCTTGTCAGCGAAATCGGCTTTCTCTATTCGGCGGAATGGATGGTGGCCTGCGGCATGGGGCTGGCCGCCTTCCCGGCGCGCCTGGCCCGGGCGATCCGCAACCCGGAGGTGGTGATCCTGCCGCTGGTCGAACCGCAGGTGACACGCACCCTGGCCGTCATCACCCGCCGGGGCCGCAGCCTGTCCTCCCCGGCACAGCGTTTCGTCGACATGCTGGCCCACGACCTGCGCTGACAGGCCACCCCCTGGCCCAGCCGCACTCGGCCCAGCCGCCCGTCAGGCCGAGGCCGCACGAGGGCGTTCTGCCGCGGCGTCCTCCTCATCCGAGAACAGTTCGACAAGGTCGCCCGCCACGTCGTCCCAGCGCCTGAGACGGGTGGCGGCGATCTTCGCCTCGAGCGCCTGGCGATGCGCCGGATCGGCGATCAGGCGACGGAAGGCCGCCGTCATGCTCTCGAGACTGCCGGCATCGCAGTATTCCACCAGCGCGCCGCCCACCTCGGGCATCGCGGAATTGTCGGCCACCACCGCCGTCTTGCCGAAATGCAGGCTTTCGCCGATCGGCAGCCCCCAGCCCTCGTAGAGACTGACGGTCGCGGTAAACAGGCAGTTCTCGTAGAGGTGGCGCAGTTCGGCATCGGTCGGTCGAGAAGCGAACTGGACCCAGCCGTCAAGATTGCCGGTCGCCGTCATCATGGCGTCGAAGTCGTCGTTCAGCCAGCCGCGCTTGCCGGCGAAGACCAGGCGCGGCATCTCCAGCCCCTCGTCCCGGCACAGCCGCTGCCAGACCTGGGCCAGCCGCCAGCTGTTCTTGCGCGATTCCACCGTGCCGACCACCAGCACATAGGGCACCTTGGTCAGGTTGAGGATCTCGCGCCGCATCAGAAGGGTGCGTTCCACCCGCCGCTTGTAGGGGCCGTCCGGGCCGTGGATCGCCCCTGGGGGCGACTCGGCGGCCGCGACGAATTCCTGTGCCAGCGGGACCGTATGCACCGGATGATCCGACCCGACCTCGACCAGGAACTCTTTCAGGTCGAGGGCCGTGTTGCGAGAATTGGCAAGGAACGCGCTGCAATAGTCCGGCAGGGTGCGCAGCCAGTGATAGAAGGCGGGCGCGAAGTCTCCGGCGATGTGCTCGGGTGTCTTTATCGGGATCAGGTCGTGGACCATCTGGGTGATCTCGACACCGTTGTCGCGATGGAGACGCCGCAGGGCCTGCTCCAGTCCGTCGATGGCCCAGGTGCCGCCCAGGACCACCAGCTGATCGCCGGGCCGGGCCTGCCCGAAGACCGAGCTTCGCGGAATTCTGCCCAGATCATAATCCTTGTCGCGCGGAGAGGTGCCGGCCCGGAACGAGCGCCATTCCTCCAGCGTCGCCCCGGCCCGCAGGAAATGGCTCTCGTTGCCGCGATAGGCGTTCAGCAACCTCTGCGCGTAGTGGAACCAGTACTTTCCGCGATGGCTGCGATAGCGTTCCAGCGACGGAGCGGTGTTTTCCAGCAGCCGGACCTTGCTGCCGAAGAACACGGTGGAAAGCACGTCGTGGTCGAATTCCTCCATGTCTGCAACGAAATCCGAGGGCATCGCCAGGTAGTCCCGCCGCCCCTTGTCCCAGTAGCAGACGCGGACCTTTTCGGAGCCGTAGCGCTGCACCATGCGTCGGATGACTTCGAAGGAGACGCGCTGGATCCCCGATATGGAGCTTTCCTTCTTGACGTAGAAAAGCACGTCGGTGATGTCGAAATACCGGGTTGTCATCTGGAAACCGTAGCCTGTTCCTACTGCGGGCGGAATTCTTGACGCCTTTTGAGTGTCTCTATACCCGGTTCGGGGGAACAAGGCACCAGATCATCGGCGACGCTCCCGGAAAGGCCCCAATGACGACGCTCTATTACGACCTGTCCGAGCAATTCCTCTCTTCGGGGATCAAGCTCAGATACTATGGCATCGCGCGCACCGTGATGGAAGTCGGCCACGAGCTTGCCGGGATCGACGCAGATGTGCGGTTCGTCATCTATTCCCCCGCCCATGAACGGTTTTTCGAGATCACGCCCCGGCTTGGCGCGGAAAGCCCCACCGGGGTCCTGGACCCCGGGTTGCCCGATGCGGCCACGCCCTACCGGATCCGCAACACCTTTCCCGGCGAAAACCCGCTGCGCGACTTCCTGCATCCGGCCTTCCGGCACATGGTGCGGCGCATAAATCTTCGGCGCTGGCGGCATATCCCTGCCCAGAGCGTGCGCGAAGTCGACCTGCATGGGCAGATCCTCGTCTCTCTGGGACGGCCCAAGCTGCTGGCCGACTACCTGACGGCCCTCGAGCGGCGTGGCGAGAAACCCCGCCTGGTCCCGATGCTGCACGACATGATTCCGCTCTACGAGTTCGCCCTGTCGTCTTCGCCGGGGTTTACCAATACCTTCAGCCACGACAATGCGGTGGTCGTCGAGCGCTCGGAACGGCTGCTGGCCAACTCGGACTTCACCCGGCGCGAGATCCTGAAGATGGCGGCCGACGGCTACCTGCCCGCACCGCCTCCGATCGTGACGGTGCCGCTCTGCCACGAGCTGCGCCCGACCTCAGAGCCCGTCGTCAAGACCGGCCCGGACGAGCCCTACCTGCTTTGCGTCGGCATCCAGCGCGGACGGAAGAACCTGGAATGCGTGGTCGAGGCGATGCTGGCGCTGCATGAGGCAGGCCGTCCGGTGCCGCCGCTGGTGCTGGCCGGGGCGCCGCGCAAGCGCAACGACAGCTACCTGGCCGGGCCGCGTTTCGCCGCGATCCGTGACCGGATCCACCACGTGGTGAACCCCAACGAGGCCGAATTGCGCCACCTCTACGAGGGCGCCCTGGCGCTGGCCATGCCCTCGCGGATGGAGGGGTGGGGCCTGCCCCTGGGCGAGGCGCTCTGGCTTGGCACGCCGGGCTTGGCCGCCGAGGGCAATGCCGCGCTGCACGAGGTCGGGCTTGACCTGGCAATCTACTTCGACGCCGAGGATCCGGCCGACCTGGCCGGGCATATCGACAGGCTGCAGAGCGATGCCGAGGCGCGCGAGGCCCTGCGCCAGCGCATTCGCGCCGCCCGCCCGCGCCTGCGCAGCTGGCGCGACGTGGCCCGGGACCTGATCCGCGCCACGACCGGGCCTGACGGCCTCGGCCAACGGGACGCCCTGTCCGGGGCCGCCGCCGAATGAGACGGCCCGCCTTGAAGGACCTCCTGCCCGAACGTCGCAGCGAACGCGCGCCGCTGTTCTCGCCCCAGGACCGCAGCAACCTGTCGTGGTTCTGGAACAGCTACCTGAAGTCCAAATCGCTCTGGCTGCTCCTGGTGCTCGGCATGGTCACCCTGCAGGGCCTGGCCTACCAGCAGTTCATCAGCCTGACCGAGACCGGCTTGCGGATCATCTTCGAGAATGTGGACTACGGCGGCCTTGTGCGGGTCTGCCTGATGGTGCTGGGCATCTTCAGCCTGCGCGCGCTGATGTCGCTGCTGGTGCCCTGGCTGTCGATCTGGCTGGCCAGCGATGCGGTGATGCAGATGCGCCGCGACCTGGTCGACCACATGATGGTGCTCGACCTCGCCTTTTTCGAGCGCACCTCCTCGGGGGACATCATCCTGCGCCTGGTCAATCAGGCCGACGGGCTCAGCAACTTCGTCGGCCAGACCACCGTCGGCGCGGTGCGCGATGCCGCGACGGTGGCGATCATCTCGGGCTACCTGCTGTGGAAGTCGCCGCTGCTCTTCCTGGCCGCCGTGGTGGTGCTGCCTTTCATCCCGCTGGTGGTGCGCATCGTCTCGAACCGCATCAAGCAGGTGCAGCAGACCGCCGAGAACGCCATGGGCGCCTACATGACCGGGCTGGAAGAAATGTCCAACGGCATGCGCACGGTGAAAATCTCCAACCAGGAGCCAGTCGAGCGCGCCCGGATGTTCCGCGCCATATCCGAGATCAAGGACCTGTCGATCCGACTCAGGCTGGCGCAGTCGCTGATCCTGCCGGTGGTCGATATCCTCTCGGCGCTGGTCTTCGTGCTGATCATCGGCGGCGGCGGCTACCTGGCGCTGAACGAGAACATCGCCCTCGACGGAGCCTCGATCGTCGGGTTCATGATCGGCGTGGCCCTGATCTTCGACCCTGCCCGCCGCGTCGCCAGCTTCTTCGTCGAGCTTCAGGCCAGCCTGGTGCTGCTGGACGGGGTGCACAGCCTGCTGCGCGAGCACCCGTCGATCACCAGCAAGCCCGGCGCGGTGACCAGCTTCGATGCCCATGGCGACATCGTCTTTGACGCGGTGGACTTCCACTACGACGGCAAGCCGCAGCTTTTCGACGGTCTCGACCTGACCTTCGAGAGCGGCAAGGTCACCGCCATCGTCGGCGCCACCGGTTCTGGCAAGACGACGATCCTCAGCCTGATGGCCCGCCTTTACGAGGTCGAGGGCGGAGCAGTGCGCATCGGCGGCACGCCGGTCGACCGCATCGAGGTGCCGGTGCTGCGCCAGAGCTTCTCGGTGGTGGCCCAGGACATCGTGATCTTCAACGCCTCGATCTGGGAAAACATCCGCTACGTCCGCCCCGAGGCCAGCGAGGCCGAGATCTGGGATGCCGCCACCAAGGTCGGCATCGACAGCCTGATCCGCGAACGCGGCGACGCGCCTCTGGGCCCCAAGGGGGCGCAGCTGTCGGGCGGGCAGAAGCAGCGCGTCGCCATCGCCCGCGCCTTCCTGCGCAGCGCACCGATCCTGCTGCTGGACGAGGCGACCAGCGCGCTTGACCAGCGGACAGAGGAAAAGGTGCGCCGGGCGCTGGACGTGCTGTCGCAGGGCAAGACCACGGTGATCGTCGCACACCGGCTCTCGGCGGTGACCCATGCGGACAAGATCTACGTGCTCGACGAAGGGCGCATCGTCGAAAGCGGCTCTCATGCCGAGCTGCTGGCAGAGGGCGGTCTCTATGCGGGAATGTACGGTGCGCAACGGCAGGGCTACCACTGAGGGGCCTTGCCCCCCCTGCGTGGCGAGCGAACCAGGGGCCCACGACGCGCGGTCCCGACCTCTGGTCCATGGCCGGGCCTGCTGATGCGCCCCGCCGCAGCCCCGGTCCGTGGCGCTTCATCCGCCCTGCCCCTCTGCCCGGCACGCAGGAGCTGACCTGCCTAGCCCAATGCGGCCGGGACGTAAGTTCGCTCAGAGACGACGGCCCGGCCGCAGGCTGTCCCCGGCCCCCCTGCTCAGACTGCCGAGCCGAGCGCCGACAGCACCTGCGGCAGCACCTCCGGCAGATCTTCTGCAATCAGACCGGGGCCGCAGCGCCGCCCTGCCTCGGCATGCAGCCAGGCCGCCTGCGAGGCGGCCTCGAACGGCGAGGCGCCACGGGCCAGCAGCCCGGTGATCAGCCCCGCCAGAACGTCCCCGGCCCCTGCCGTCGCCAGCCAAGGCGCGGCCCTCGGCCCCAGGGCCGCATGGACCCGCGCCGTACCGTCCGGCGCCGCGATCACCGTCGCCGCGCCTTTCAGCAGCACCACGCAGCCGGCCCGCTCGGCCGCCGCCCGCGCCGCATCCAGCGCCGAAAAGGCCGGCCCCGCCTCAGCCGGGCTGCGCAGGGCGCGGGCAAGATCGGGAAACAGCCGCGCGAATTCACCGCCATGGGGCGTCAGCACGACGGGGCGACCCCGCGTCGCCGCCAGCAGTTCTTCCGGCGCTGCCGCAAAGAGGCTCAGCGCATCGGCATCCAGCACCAGCGGCCGCTGCGCCTTCAGTGCCAGGGCAACCAGCGCCCGGGCGCGATCCTCAAGCCCCAGCCCCGGCCCCAGGCACAGCGCGTTGATCCGGGGGTCCGACAGCACCTCGCGCAGCGCATCCGCATCGCCGACCCGCTGCAGCATCAGCGCGGTGACCTGGCAGGCGACCTCCTGCTGGGCCGAGGGCGGAACCCCCAGGGTGACCAGTCCGGCGCCAATCCGCAGTGCCGCCCGCGCCGCCAGCCGCGCCGCGCCGGTGCACCCTGGCCCACCGGTCAGCACCAACGCATGTCCGTGCAGGAACTTGTGCCCCAGGACCGGCTTCACGGCCACCGCACGACAGTCCGCCGCTCCGACCAGCGAGACCAGGCGCCCGCCGGCCCGCTCGGCATCCCGCCCCCGGTCCAGGCCGATGTCGGCCACCACGAGGCGTCCGGTGATCTCTCCGCCCTCGTCCAGCACGTGGCCGGGCTTGGCGGTATGGAAGCTCACCGTCAGATCGACAGGATGCGGCGCCGGCCCCAGGACCCGGCCACTGTCGGCACAGAGCCCCGAGACGATGTCCACCGCAAGGCTGCGCCTGGCGCTTCGCGCCATCAGCGCCGCCAGGGCGGCCCATTGCTGGCCCACAGGGCGCGACAGCCCGGTGCCGAAGAGCGCATCCACCGAGAGGTCCGGCGCCTGCCGCGCCTGCAGGGCCACCGACAGCCTCTCGGGCGTCATGACAGGCCCGATCGCTTCCCAAAGCGCCAGCGCCCGCGCGGCATCAGCCCCCAACCGCGCGCGTTCCCCGGCCAGGGCCAGGCTGACCTGCCACCCCCGTTCGGCCAGACGTCGCGCCACGACGAAGCCGTCGCCCCCGTTGTTGCCCGGTCCGGCGAGAATCGCCACCCGAGGGGCATTCACCCCGTAAAGCTCTGGCCAGGCGTCATAAATCTCGTTGACGACGGCCTCTCCCGCGCGTTCCATCAGCGCAGCGCCGCGCGTCTCTCCGGCCGCGATGGCCGCCTCTTCCACCGCACGCATCTGCGATCCGGTCAGCAAATTTGACATGTTCTTTCCAAAATGCACAAATTTGAGGCAAAACGCCACTTTTTCACGCGGCATTTTCACGCGGTCTCTGGCCTCTCCCCCAGGTTTCACTTTAGTCGATTGTGAGCCCGCTGCGAAAGTGGTCTGACCGATGCGACGTTACTGTGAGGAGTTTCCCATGAAGAAGATCGAAGCGATCATCAAGCCGTTCAAGCTTGATGAAGTGAAGGAGGCGCTTCAGGACGTGGGCGTGCAGGGCCTCTCCGTGATCGAGGTCAAGGGTTTTGGCCGTCAGAAAGGTCACACGGAGCTCTATCGCGGGGCCGAATATGTCGTCGACTTCCTGCCGAAGGTGAAGATCGAGGCAGTTCTCGACGATGACCAGGTGGATGGCGCGATCCAGGCGATCATCGATGCCGCCAAGACCGAGAAGATCGGTGACGGCAAGATCTTCGTTTCGCCGGTCGAACAAGCCATTCGCATCCGTACCGGTGAGACCGGCGCGGACGCACTTTAAGAGACTCAAAACCGAAGGGAAAAGGGAATGAGCAAGGACAAGGTTCTCAAGCAGATCAAGGATGAGGACGTCGAATACGTCGATATCCGCTTCACCGATCCGCGCGGCAAGCTGCAGCACGTCACCATCGTGGCCGACCTGGTCGACGAAGACTTCCTGGAAGAAGGCTTCATGTTCGACGGTTCCTCGATTGCCGGCTGGAAGTCGATCGAAGCCTCGGACATGAAACTGATGCCCGACACCGAGTCGGCCTATCTGGATCCGTTCTACGCCGAGAAGACGCTGTGCCTGCACTGCTCGATCGTCGAGCCTGACACCAACGAACCCTACGAGCGTGACCCGCGCGGCACCGCGCTGAAGGCCGAAGCCTACCTGAAGTCCTCGGGCATCGGCGACACGGCCTACATGGGCCCGGAAGCGGAATTCTTCCTCTTCGACAACGTCAAGTACCAGGTCGCCATGAACAAGGTCTCGTTCGAGGTCGACGCGCTGGACGCCGCCTGGAACACCGACACCGACTACGAGATGGGCAACACCGGCCACCGTCCCGGCATCAAGGGCGGCTATTTCCCGGTCAACCCTGTCGATGACGGCCAGGACATCCGTGGCGAGATGCTCTCGACCATGAAGCGCCTGGGCATGAAGGTCGACAAGCACCACCACGAAGTGGCCTCCTGCCAGCACGAGCTGGGCCTGATCTTCGACAGCCTGACCAAGCAGGCCGACGAGCTGCAGAAGTACAAGTACGTCATCCACAACGTGGCCCAGGCCTACGGCAAGTCGGCAACCTTCATGCCGAAGCCGATCAAGGGCGACAACGGCACCGGCATGCACGTGAACATGTCGATCTGGAAGGACGGCAAGCCGCTCTTCGCCGGTGACAAGTATGCCGACCTCTCCGACGAAGCCCTGTTCTTCATCGGTGGCATCCTGAAGCACGCCAAGGCCCTGAACGCCTTCACCAACCCGTCCACCAACTCGTACAAGCGCCTGATCCCCGGCTTCGAAGCCCCGGTCCTGCGCGCCTACTCCGCACGCAACCGCTCGGGCTGCGTGCGTATTCCGTGGACCGAATCCCCGAAGGCAAAGCGCGTCGAGGCCCGTTTCCCCGATCCGTCCGCCAACCCCTACCTGTGCTTCGCAGCCCTGCTGATGGCCGGCCTGGACGGTATCAAGAACAAGATCCATCCCGGCGAAGCCATGGACAAGAACCTGTACGACCTGCCCCCCGAAGAACTGGCCGACATCCCGACCGTCTGCGGTTCGCTGCGTGAAGCCCTCACCGAGCTGGAAGCCGACATGGACTTCCTGCTGGCTGGCGACGTCTTCACCAAGGACCAGATCGAAGGCTACATCGGCCTCAAGATGGAAGAGCTGGAAATGTACGAGCATACTCCGCACCCGGTGGAGTACGCGATGTACTACTCCTGCTGATCTCTCTCGGGACAGTGAGATCCAGGGGGGCGCCTTCGGGCGCCCCCCTTTTTCGTGCCAACTGGGCCCCGATGTGCCGGCCTCATCTGCTGCCCCCGTCCGCTGGCCCCGTCCGTTGGCCCCATCCGCTGCCCCTGGCAAACCCTGCGCGTGCGCAGGCACATGACGGGAGCGTCGCAGGAGTCAGTCAGTCCGCTAAATTGCCGGGCGCTGCACGCTGGTCGGCGGCATGACGCACCGTGGCTCGCAGCTCCGGCTTGCTGCTCACCTCCAGGGCGCATCCGTCCGTCCCGCCGTCGGGTCACCACTCCCACGCCCCTGCAGCCTCTCCGGCCTGCCGATCCCGCTGAAAGTCCCGCCCCTGACGGGCCTCCCGGGCTGCGCACTCAAACGGTTCGCCCGAGGGCGAATCGGAATACGCCCTACCCGTCCGGATAGGTCGGACAGACCTTTGTCCACTTGCGATGCGGAAGAGCGTCAGGAACGTCGATTGTGACCGGAAGCGGCACGAATTGCGCCGAAAAGGTTAATTTCCCTGACACAATCGTGACATAATGCGGCGCGTTGCGGATTTGCAAACCCGGTTTTGCCTGTTCTTGACCCTCAATTTTCTGGCGGAGGTTGTGTGGGATTAACTCACTTCGCGTACATGCAAGATGCACGAAATCCGCAAACCATTGTTACTTAAATACATTCGACCGATTTGTGGCAAAATAACGGCAATCCAAACACAGTATCGCCGCACTATGTCCAAATCTTGCCGAGTCCGGCCTAAATTCCCTAACCAAACCTTAATTCCCCGGGTTTCGGACCCAATTTCTCCTGATTCGAACCGCAGACTGTCCGTATCGAGAGCAAACCACCGAAAGACAGACCCATGTCTCATTCCGCCCAATGCCACCAGGCAGGCCTGATCTTCACGGACGACAGCGACGTGACGGTCGAGCAACTGCTGGAGCCGGTCAAATCCGTCCTCCGCGCCTTCGGGCAGCAGGGGGAAGCCGTCGAGGTCGACTTTGACCAGGCCTCCGTGGCCTCGCAGTCGATGCTGGTCGAGCTGCAGATCTTCGACGCCCCCGAGGCTGACCCCGATACCCTGCGGGTTCTCTCTTCCGGCCCGCGCACCCATCTTTCCGACGCTTCCCGCGAGGCGCTCGAGAACCCCACCTTCTGGGTTCATGTCTCGGTCTGCGAAACCGCCTATGACGACCGCCGCCACCCCGAGGCTGCCAAGGCCATGCTGGCCGAGATCGTTCACCGGCTGATCGCCGAGACCTGCGCCCCCTTCGTTCAGTGGCTCGACCGCGAGACCGTGCTGACCTCGGCGCGCTTCCAGTCGGCCTTCACGCCGATCTCGCTGCGCGACACCGACATCACCGCGCTGCATCACCCGATGCACCCGGCCCGCGTTGCCACCCCCGAAACCGCCACCATGGCCTCTCAACCCGTGCGCAGCTCCGTCGCGGCCGAGATCTTCCCCGAGATCCAGTCCGAGACCTCGCATCTGGATGCCCGCTTCGACGCCCTGCGTGCCGAGCTGAAGGCACGCCGCCAGAATACCTGGGTCGGCACCGATCCGGCAGGGGTCACCGGCCGCTCCATGGGCTCTGACGAAGAGCTGCGCGACATCTTCCGCGCCGAGATGGAGCTGGACGAAGAGGTCGACCCCAAGCGGCTGGAACATCGCGTCGCGACTTACACGGTCAATGCCACCGTCGCGCTGATCAATCCGCCGGTGGCTGGCGTCCTGCTAGCCTACAACATGATCCGTGGCGAGGACTTCCGCATCTCGACCCACGCGCTGACCCTGTCGACTGTCTTTGCCATCGTCGGCACCGGCGCCAGCCAGGTCATGGCCGACACCCTGGCGCTGCTGCCCCTCTGAAGCGGCGGCCCCGGGCGGGCGCTCTCGATACCTCCTCCTTCGGACCTGAGATGGACGAAGTCTGGCCGCCTGTCCTCGCGACAGGCGGTTTTTTCTTTCCGACGCCGGTCAGGCCCCCGCAGGCGCGTGCAGGCCCGGGTCAGGCGGGCCGGCGGATCATGAACGTATGGATGCCGAAGGCCACGGCCCCGCTGCGCGGCAGGCGCCAGAGGCTCTGGCGTTCCGAGCGCAGAAAGGCACCCTCGCGCGGGTGACGCTCGGCACGGGTCAGGGTTTCGGACATCGGCACATGCAGGCCGGGATCGGCATAGACAAGGCAATTCGCCCGCCACAGGGGACGTCCCGCCTGCACCCCGTCGAACAGTCTCTGCACCCGTCGCGCCAACCCCTCGTCGTACTCGGGCACCGGCACGTGGATGCGGATCAGCGGATGGCCGAATTTCTCGGCCAGCGTCCAGTTGGCAGGAAAGCAGAGCACGGCGCCGGTCAGCACATGTTCCTCGCCACGCTTCTCCAGCAGGCAGAAGTCCTGCTGCACCAGCCGCCCCAGCGTGGCCAGAGGATCGCCCCTGTCCAGCGGCACGCAGGCGCCGTCGGGCCGCGTCACCTGCCCCGCCGCAACCGCGTAATCCGGCCGCTGTCGCAGTGCCGCCAGCACCTCGTCCAGCAACTCCTCCGCCGCCGGGCGTGCCTCGTCCTGCAGGGCGATGACCCGGTCGCGGCGCCCGGCAATCAGCTGTTCGCGCAGGGCCATCTGCGCCGCGAAGGCGTCATCGACCAGGATCCAGTCCGCCGGATCCAGCGGCGCCATGCCCGGCAGCCGCTCGGGCGGCGCATAGGGCAACCCGGATTGCAAGATCGGCGGCTCGGCTGGTTCGAATTCGTCGCGCATGGGGCCTCGCTGAGCTGGGTCGCACGAGACTAGCGCCCTTCGCCGCCGCTGGCGAGCGGCTCCTCCCCCCGCCGGACCGTCTTTCGCAGCCCCGCCCGAATGGCAATCACTTAGGTATTGACCTAAATCACAAAGCGCGATCACTTAGGCCCATGCCTAACCAAAACCCCTCGATCGACCAGATGTTCTCTGCCCTTGCCGATCCGACCCGGCGGGCGGTGGTGCAGGCGCTCAGCCAGGGGCCCGCGACGGTCAGCCAGCTGGCGGCGCCCTTCGCCATGGCCCTGCCCTCGTTCACGCAGCACCTCGGGGTGCTGGAAGAAGCCGGGCTGATCACCTCGCGGCGGCAGGGCCGCGCCCGCCTCTGCGTCCTGAACGGCCCCGCGCTGCGCGACGCCGAAGACTGGCTGGCCGCGCACCGGCGCCAGTGGGAAGCCCGCCTCGACCGGCTGGAAGCCCACCTCGAGACCCTGAAACCCGCTGCCCCCGAAAAGGAGCCCTCTGATGACTGACACCCCCGCCCCGTCCCCCTGGGCCGATGCAACGCTGTCGCGCGAGGTGGTCATCGCCCGCGTCGTCGATGCCGCGCCCCAGCTTGTCTTCGATGCCTGGACAGATCCCGCCCAGATCGTGCTGTGGTTCGGCCCAGCCGGGGTCGAGCTGACCACCCACCAGATCGACATCCGCCCCGGCGGGCTCTGGCGCTTCGACATGGTGGCACCCGACGGCACCGTCTTCCCCAACCGCATGCGCTTCCTGCGCGTCGAGGCGCCGCATCTGATCGAGATTGAGCACGGCAGCGACCGCGACGACGACCCCGACCGCTTCCGCATGCTGGTGACCTTCGACGCCCAGGCCAACGGCAAGACCGTGATCACCCTGCGCCAGATGCACCCCAGCCCCGAGCGGCGCGCGGTGGTCATCGGTTTCGGCGCGGTGGAATACGGCGCCCAGACGTTGGGCAAGCTGGCAGCCCATGCCGAGGAACGCCGCCCTGCAATCGCCTGACAGGCGTTTGCGCAAGGGGGGCGTCGCTGACGCCCCTCAGCGCAGCTCGAACCGGCTCACCGCGGCGATGGCCTTTTCCAGCTCTGCCATGGGCAGTGGCGGGCCGTGGTTCAGCGAGACGCGGCTGAAGGCCGGCAGGCGCTTCTCGTAGTAGTTCCGCACCAGCTCCCCCTCTGCGCTGATCACCGAGAACACCGCAACCTCGCCATATTCACGCCGCGTGAGATCGCGCGTGCAATAGATGGCGAACAGGGCCCGACCCTGCCCGACGGGCTGCAATTCCTGATAGATGGCCTCTTCGCAGGCCGTGGCGAATATCCCGTAGATCCCTGAGATCGCCTCTTCCATCGCCACCCTGCCACGGCGCTCGGCGTAGATCGCATAGAGCTCGGACCAGTCCTCGAAGCGCTCGCCCTCGGGGATGTATTCGTAGATGAAGGTCTCGACGCCGTTGTTGACCCCCTGCTGCCGGAAGATCTCGACCTCTTGCTCGAAACCGCGTGACCGCACCCAGGGCGGCGGCGCGTAATGGGCGGTCCGGCTCCAGAGCGGGAGCTGCCATCGCGAGGGCGGCAGATCCTGCGCCGGCACCATCGGGGCCGGAAGGCCAAGCCAGAGGGCCACGAGAAGAGCGAGGCGGGGCAAAGGTATCATGGGCTAATCCGTAGGCTGAAAGCCCAAGTGAAGCATCCGCGGTGCAGGGCTGTAAAGCCGCGCCGCCAATGCAGAAGGGGCGCCCCGAAGGACGCCCCCTGCATTTCGTCGAACCTCTGACCGGCTCAGCCGCGGGCGCGGCCGACCAGTTTCCAGGCCATCGGCAGCACCAGGGCGGCCAGCGCCAGCTTCAGCGCATCGCCCAGGATGAAGGGGGTCAGGCCCCAGGCCAGGATCGGCTTGTCCCAGCCGTAGAGGCTGCCCAGCCAGGCCAGGCCGGGGATGTAAAGCACAACGTTGCCGATCAGCATCGCCAGCGCCATCCAAAGGACCGAACGGTCCCAGCCGCGACGCGCCAGCATGCCCAGCACGACGGTGGCCATGACATAGCCCAGCAGGTAGCCGCCGGTGCCGCCCATCATGTACTCGACGCCGTTCAGGTCGGCGGTCGAGGACTGGAAGACGTCAAAGCCCAGCATGCCGATCAGCATGTAGCCCATGATCGTCACCAGGCCGAGGCGCGCGCCATAGGCGGCACCGATGCCCAGAACCGCGAAGGTGCCCATGCCGATGGCAACCGGAGAGCCCGGGACCGGCACCTGGATCTTGGCCATGATCGCCAGCAGGGCGATGCCCATGGCGACCAGCACGGCCTGTTTCAGGCGCAGAGCGGCACCCTCGGTGGGGCCGAAGGTCTCGCTCAGAACCTGTTTGTTCAGCGCGTGGGACATGTGTTCTTCCTCTCCATATCCTCGGTGTTCATTGCCACTGTGATGCCCGATGCCGGGCGGCGGCGCAAGTTTCTTGCAGATTTGCGACGGCTGCAAATTGCAAAGTCACGGTTTGCAATGGGTCAAGCGGTGCAAACTCTGCAAAGTCGGCGCCCTCAGGGACGCTGGCAGAGGCTTTCCATGCGGTAATCCTTGCGCGGGCCCGCGACCTCCCAGGTGACCTGCCAGCGCGGCCAGTCGGCAAAATCGTAGGCGGCGCGGTAGAGGTCCGGGGTGCAGAGATGCTCGGCCCGCGGTGCCGCGGCCATCGGATCGAAGGCATGAAAGAAGCGCCCGTCGTCGAAATGCACGGCGATCTCGACCCCCCGGGGCTGCCAGAGGTAGCGCCGCTCGGCGCGCAGCGGCGGCGCACTGCCATAGCGGATCTCTCCGGCTTCGGACCAGGTCCAGGCGCCGCCGTCCGGGCGCAGCTCGGCCTGGCCGGTGAACACCCCCGTCACCCCGCCCAGCCGGTCCTCGATCTGCCGCCGGATCTGCCAGACCCCGGCGAAATCCGTGATATCGCGTCGCGCATTCCTGTCCATGGCGCAGGTCTAGCGCCTCGCCTGCCCCTGCGCCACCTTGTCCCCGCGCCGCCCCTCGCTTATGAGGCCCACAAACGCTGCCTGGCCCGAAAGGATATCGCCGATGATCCCTCGTTACGCCCGCCCCGAGATGACCGCCATCTGGGAGCCCGCGACCCAAGTTCCGCATCTGGTACGAGATCGAGGCCCATGCCTGCGATGC
>NZ_AFPM01000111.1 GCF_000220565.1 Oceanicola sp. S124
ACCCCCATCGAGACGCCCTGCCCCAGCGGTGTCAGCAGATAGCCCTGGTCGATGTTCTGCTCGTAGCTGCCGTGGCCCACCTCGTGGATGGTGGAATAGAAGCAGTTGAAGGGGTCCTCGGGGTTGGTGCGGGTGGTGATGCGCACGTCATTGCCCGAGCCCGAGCTGAAGGGATGCACCGCCTTGTCGATCCGGCCCCGGGACAGGTCATAGCCGAAGGCCAGCGCCAGCTTGGTGGCGAAGGCCATCTGCCCCTCGTCCGGGAAGGTTCCGCTGAGGCCCTTCGGCGCAGGCTTCTCCAGCACCTTGCCGCGCAGCTCGACCAGCCGCGGACGCATCTCGTCGAACATCGCCGAAAGCTCGGCTGCAGTGGCGCCGGGCTCGTAGTCATTGGCCAGGGCGTCATAGAGATCGCCCCCCGCCGCAAGCGCCTCGGCCTCCTGCTGGCGCAGCTCGACGACGCGCGAAAGCACCGGGGCGAAGGCGGCGAAATCGTCCTTGGCGCGGGCTTCTGCCCATTGGCCCTGGGCCACCGAGGTCACCCGCGCCAGTTCAGCGGCCAGCGCCGCAGGCACCTTGCGGGCGCGGTCATGGCTGCGCCGGATGTGGCGCAGCTTGGCGGCATCGGCCTGGGACATCTCGGTGCCCTCGCAGGCCGCCAGCCACTCGCCCAGCCGGGCGTCTGTGCGCCGGGCATGCAGGACGGATTCCATCGCCGCCATCTCTTCACCACGCTGCTCGGCAGAGCCGCGCGGCATCACGGTTTCCTGGTCCCAGCCAAGGCGACCGGCGACCTGGGCCAGCGCCTCGGTCTCCTTCTGGTAGGCAAGAAGATCGGCAAGGGGAGTGTTGGTCATGGATCAGCCTCGGACGCTGGTGGAAACGGGATAGGCGGCGGCGAAGCGGGCGCGCAGGATCAGCACCCAGAGCAGCACCGCGACGACCTGGTGGGTGATCGCCACATGCAGATGCGCGGCGGTCATCACGGCGGCCACGCCAAGGGCAACCTGCCCCCAGAGCGCGAGATAGGCCGCGGTGAAGGCGCGCCGCGTCGCCTTGTTAGCGCTGCGCCGGCCGCGCAGGAAGACCACGGTGCCGAAGATCAGCAGCAGGTAGCCGGACATGCGGTGGATGAACTGCACCAGCCCGGGGTTTTCCAGGAAATTGCGCCACAGGGGCTCGATGTCGAAGGCATAGGGCGGGAAGAACTGCCCCCCCATGGTCGGCCAGTCAGTGTAGCTGCGCCCGGCGTCGATGCCGGCAACCAGCGCCCCAAGCAGGATCTGCAGGAAGGCGAAATGCATCCAGCCGGTGGCCAGCGAAAACGGCTTCGCCTCGCGCGCCCGGCGCGCCTGCATCAGGTCACGCTCTTCCCGGCCCAGTAGGAAGATGTACCAGGCCAGCAGGCCAAGGATGATGAAGGCCAGCCCCAGGTGCGTCGCCAGCCGGTAGGAGGCCACGCTCAGCATGCCCTCGCCGAGGCCGGAATGCACCATCCACCAGCCGATCGCGCCCTGAAGGCCGCCAAGCAGCCCGACATGGAACGCCTTGCCCTTCCACCCCACCGGGATCTTCCCAGCGATCAGCAGCCCAAGGAAGCCAACCGCCCAAACCAGCCCGATCAGGCGGCCCAGCTGACGATGGCTCCACTCCCACCAGTAGATCTGCTTGAAGTCGGCAAGCTCCATCCACGAGTTCATCTCGGTGAACTGCGGGATCTGCTGGTAGAGTGCGAATTCCGCTTCCCAGTCGGCCTGGTTCAGCGGTGGCAGCGCCCCCGACAGCGGCTTCCATTCGGTGATCGACAGCCCGCTGTCCGTCAGCCGGGTCAGCCCGCCGACGACGATCATCGCGGCAACCAGCAGGAACAGCAGGACCATCCAGACCCGCACGGCACGGCGAGAGCCCCGCTTCGCGGCGTCGATCCCCCCGGCGCGGGTTTCGGCACGGGTGTCGCTGCCCACCTCTTCGAAGATGCTGCGTTTCTCGCTCATGAGGCCCTCATCTGGCTGTGCTCGGCCAACGGAACCTAGTCCCCGACAGGGACAGGGGCAAGTCAGTCGCCGCGTTCCTTCCAGCGGACCATCTGACGCAGGATGCCATGCAGCATCTGCACATCCGAGCGGGTCATCGCCATCCGGGACCAGAAATTGCGCAGCACCAGCTTCATGCCCTCGGCCTTGGTCTCGGGGAAGAAGAAGCCCGCCTCTTCCAGCCGCCCCTCGTAGTGATCGGCCAGCTTCTCGATCTCGACCTGGCTGGCCCAGTCGGCCCCGGCCATCTCCATCCGCTCGGGCTGGACGTCCACCGCACCCCGGCGCCATTCATAGGCGGTCAGCAGCACGCATTGCGCGAGGTTCAGCGAGGCAAACTCGGGGTTCACCGGCACGTTGATGATGGCATTGGCCCGGGCGATATCGTCATTCTCGAGCCCCGCGCGTTCGGGGCCGAAGAGCACGGCCACCTTCTCCCCTGCGGCGATCTTCTCGCGCGCCATCTCCATCGCCCGCTCGGGCGTCACCACGGGCTTCGTCAGCCCGCGCGCCCGCGCCGTCGTGGCGAAGACATAGGTGCAATCCTCAAGCGCGCCTGCCGTCTCCTCGGCCAGTTGCGCCTCGTCCAGCAGCCGCCCCGCCCCCGAGGCCAGGGCCACGGCGCGCTGGTTCGGCCAACCGTCGCGCGGCGCCACCAGCCGCATCCGGTCCAGCCCGAAATTCCACATCGCCCGGGCGGCACCACCGATGTTTTCCCCCATCTGGGGGCGGACAAGAACGAAGACAGGCTGGGACATGGGATACCTCGGGCAGTGAAGCCCCCTCCTAGCCCTGCCCGCCTGTCCTGTCGAGGGCCCGGGCACCCGGCCACATTGGTCTAAAGCCTCCGGCGGGAGTATTTTCAGCCTGGTGATGATGCAGGGACAGTGCCTTTCCGGGCGCCCTCCGTCTCCGCCGGGAGCGTGCCACGCTCCTGATCGGGACCCCGGGTGCCTCTATGTCCCCCCCTGCATCATCACCAGGCTGAAAGTACTCCGGGGGTGAATTGGGCCCGCAGGGTTCAAGAGGGGGCAGCGCCCCCTCCCCCCGTGCCCTTTGCGCCTCCCCTTCACTCCCTTGGCAAGCCGGGCCCTTCCGCGCTATAGCAGCCGGAAATTCAAGAGGATCCCATGTCCCAGGAAGAGCAGCCGCAGATCTACCTGATCTCCCCGCCCGAGTTCGATCTCATGGTCTTCCCCGAGCGTCTGGCCGCCGTGCTGGACGCCCGCGAGGTGGCCTGTGTGCGCCTGGCCCTCGCCAGCCATGACGAAGACCGCATCTGCCGCGCTGCCGATGCCCTGCGCGAGGTGACCACGCCGCGCGACGTGGCGCTGGTGATCGACCGGCATTTCCTGCTGGCCGAACGCCTTGGGCTCGACGGTGTCCACCTGGATGACGGCGCGCGCTCGGTGCGCAAGGCGCGCAAGGCGCTTGGGGCCGATGCCATCGTCGGTGCCTATGCCGGCGCCTCGCGCCACGAGGGCATGAACGCCGGCGAGGCGGGCAGCGACTATGTCGCCTTCGGCCCGGTCGGCGCCTCGGCGCTGGAGGATGGCGAGACCGCCGCCTTCGAGACCTTCGAGTGGTGGTCGCAGATGATCGAGATCCCCTGTGTCGCAGAGGGCGGCCTGACCCCCGAGCTGGTTGCGCAGCTTGCCCCGGTCACCGACTTCTTCGGCATCGGCACCGAGATCTGGGACGCCGAAGACCCGGTTGCCGCCCTCGCCGCGCTGACCGCGGCTTTCTGACCCCATCCACAGGCGTAGGGCGGGCTTCAGCCCGCCTTCTGCCAGTCCCAGGGCATGGCCTCGCGGATGGTACGCTCACAGGCCGCGGCAAGCGCCTTGCGATCGGTGAAATCGGCCATGCGCAGCGGCGCATGGTAAATCACCTCTACGCTTCCCTGCGGCCGGGCAGCCATCACCTTCAGGAAGCTGGCGCCAAAGCCCATGTCGCCCCACCATCCGTAAAAGCGTGGCTCACCGCCCTCGGGGGCGCGGTAGAGCAGCGTCACCGGCTGCACCTGCAGCCCGGCGGGCAGGCTGGCATCAAAGAAGACATCGAACAGCGAGGACTTGAAGGGCAGCAGCCGCTTGCCATCGGTCGAGGTGCCCTCGGGGAAGAAATGCAGCCGCTGGCCGGCGCCCAGGCGTTCCAGCAACTGGTCGCGCTGGCGCTTCGCCTCGCCGCGCCGGCGGTCGATGAACAGCGTGCCCGTCGCCCGCGCCATGTGGCCGATGCCCGGCCAGCCGCGCACCTCGGACTTGGACACGAAGAACACCGCTCCAGGCGCCGAGAGGGTGAAGATGTCCAGCCAGGAGACATGGTTCGACACCATCGCCCCCGTTCCGCGCATCGGTCGCCCCGTCACCTTCAGCCGCATGCCCGAGCAGGCGAAGAAGGCGCGCGCCACCGCCTGCTGGAAGACCGGCGTCACCGGACGGCGCAGTCCGCAGAGCGGCGCCTCGATCAGGCGCACCAGCAGCAGGGCCAGCAGGCAGAGCAGCAGGATCAGCGCCAGCGGCAGCACGCGCAGCGCTGCCAGCAGCCTTCCTGCGGTCGAAACGGGCGTCTCGGCCGGGGCTTCGGGGGAGGTCCAGGTCGCCATCTCAGTCTCCGCGCCGGAACAGCCGGCTCTGCTTCTCGTTCAGCAGCGCCGTGTCGAGCACCAGGCAGACATCGGTGGTATTGAAGGCATGGTCGACGAAGGCCCCCTCGCCGACGAAACCGCCCAGCTTCAGGTAGCCCTTGATCAGCGGCGGCACGGCGCGCATGGCGGCGACCCGGTCAAGCTGCGCCTCGGGTATCAGGTCCATCGGCTGGAAAGCCTCGGCCCGGGCGCGCACCCGCAGCGCCTCGGGGGCCAGGTGCCGGGCATGCAGCACCGACAGCGAGGGCGCCAGCGCCGCGACATCCGTGCCATGGAACGACGCGGTACCGAAGAGCACCTCGATCCCTCGCTCGGTCACGTAATCGGCCAGCGCCGACCACATCACCATCATTCCCGCACCGCCCCGGTAGTCGGGATGCAGGCAGGAACGGCCAAGTTCCAGCAGCCTGCGCCCCGAGCCGGTCAGCTTGCCAAGGTCATATTCATCGGCCGAATAGAACTGCCCGACCTCGCGCGCCGCCTCATCGGTCAGCAGCCGGTAGACGCCGACGACTTGGGCGTCGAGCCCGCCCGGCCGGGCGCGGTCGATCAGCAGAAGGTGGTCGAAGAAGGGATCGAAGCGGTCCTGCTCCAGCCGGGCCGCGTGATCGACCATGTCACCGCCGCCGCCCAGCTCCTCGACGAAGACCGCGTAGCGCAGGCGCTGCGCCGCGCGCAGCTCGGCCTCGCTGGTCGCAAGCCGGGTCTCGAAATCGGGACGGCCCGCGACGGGCGCGGTGCCGGATCTGGGGCCGGGTCCGGTCATCAAGTCTTGCGGCGTCCTGTCAGCGTGGGCTTTCCGGCGTCCCTGCCGGTCGCGCCGGTTTTAGGCAAGCGGACCCGCCCATGCAAGAAGCAGGGTTCAGAGAGCATTACGAAATTGTTTGCAACATAAAGTTGTCTTAACCTCTTCGTTACCATTCGGCGGCTTCACTTGTCGAAGACCGGGATCAGGTCGATCCTGGAACCGTCGATAACCACCTTGCCGGCTTCGGTGAAGTTCACGGTGATCCGTCCGGCGATGTTCGACTGGACCTGGCCCAGCCCCCATTCCGGTTGCTGGGGATGGCGCACCATCATGCCGGGTTCCAGCAGGTTGTTCAAATCGCTCATCGGGGGCCTCTCAGGCGTCCATGGGTGTCAGGGTACAGAGTAAAGGGTCAAAGCATTGCAGACCACGCATCTTCTTGCATCTCTCATCGGATCACGGATCTGTCACGACCTGATCTCGCCCGTGGGCGCGATCCAGAACGGGCTAGAGCTGCTGTCGCTCGAAGGCGCCGTTCGCGGGCCCGAGATGATGCTGATCTCCGACTCGGTCTCGGCAGCTTCGGCCAAGATCCGCTTCATGCGCATCGCCTTCGGCGTGGCGGGACAGGGTCAGAAGATCGGCCGCAGCGAGGTGGCGGGCATTCTCGACGACCTCAGCCAGTCCGGGCGCATCACCTACGACTGGACCCCGACCGGCGACTTCCAGCGCTGCCAGATCCAGGAGGTCTTCCTGGCCCTGCTCTGCATCGAGAGCGCCATGCCCCAGGGCGGGGTGATCTCGGTCACCCGCGCCGACAAGCCCGGCTGCAACTGGGAGGTCTCGGGCCCCGCGCTGGCCGCCCGTCCCGATCCTGCGCTCTGGCGCGTGGTCGAGGGCCGCGAGGACGGGGCGGCGATCGCGCCGGCCCACGTCCAGTTCGCCCTGCTGCCGGCGCTGGTCGGGGATCGTCACGGCGAGCTTGACCTGCTGGTCAGTGAAGACAGCCTGACGCTTCGGTTCTGAGGGGAACGGGCTGAGCGAAGCGGCTGACGGTTGTGACATTCGGGGCTGGCTCCGAGGGCCAGCTTCGCGGCCACTTTAAAGGCCAAAGCGCCAAGCCGATCCATCCGGGCGACCTGCCGGGGTACGGATGGCCCCTGCCCTCGCGCCCGGGGCCTGTGGCGCCGGGCCTGCGCCCCCTCCCGGCCCAAATGGAAACGGCGCGGCCCGAGGGCCACGCCGCGTATTCCGGGCTCCGGCTCCGGCTCAGGCTCAGGCGCGGACGGTGCCATCACCGACGACAAGGTACTTGAAGCTGGTCAGCTGCTCGGCGCCGACGGGGCCACGGGCGTGCATCTTGCCGGTGGCAATGCCGATCTCGGCGCCCATGCCGAACTCTCCGCCATCGGCAAACTGGGTCGAGGCGTTCCACATCAGGATGGCGCTGTCGATCCGCTGGAAGAAGCGCTCGGCCACGCCGGCATCCTCGGTGATCACCCCCTCGGTATGGCTGGACGAGTACTGCCGGATATGGGCAATCGCTGCATCGACATCCGAGACGACCTTCGCCGCGACGATGCTGTCGAGGTATTCCTTGCCCCAGTCGTCTTCCGTGGCCGCGACCACGCCGGGGATCTTCGCCAGTTCCGCGTCGCCGCGCACCTCGACGCCCCGGTCCACCAGCGCGCGCAGCACGCCCTGGCCGATGGTCTTCACCACGTCCTCATGGATCAGCAGGCATTCGACGGCGCCGCAGATGCCGGTGCGCCGGGTCTTGGCGTTCAGCACGATATCCAGCGCCTTCTGCGGATCGGCGGCCTTGTCGATGTAGATATGCACGATGCCTTCGAGATGGGCAAAGACCGGCACCCGCGCCTCGCGCTGCACGAGGCCGACAAGCCCCTTGCCACCACGCGGCACGATGACGTCGATATAGTCGACCGCCTTCAGCATCGCCGAGACCGCCTCGCGGTCGCGGGTCGGCACCAGCTGGATCGCCGCCTCGGGCAGGCCGGCGCCGCGCAGGCCCTCCAGCAGGCAGGCATGGATGGCGCGCGAGCTGTGGAAGCTCTCCGAGCCGCCGCGCAGGATCACCGCATTGCCGGCCTTCAGACAGAGCGCACCGGCATCGGCGGTGACATTGGGACGGCTTTCATAGATCACCCCGATCACGCCGAGGGGCGTGCGCACGCGGCGGATCTTCAGGCCCGTCGGCTGTTCCCATTCGGCGATCACCTCACCGACGGGATCCTTCTGCTCGGCAATGGCGCGCAGGCTGTCGGTGATGCCGCGAATGCGGGCCTCGTCCAGCTTCAGCCGGTCCATCATCGCCGGGCTCAGGCCCTTTTCGGCGCCATAGGCCAGGTCCTGCTCGTTCGCTGCGATGATCTCGCGCCGCGCCGACCAGACCGCCTCGGCGGCACCGATCAGGGCGGCATGCTTGCGCTCGGCGCTGGCAAAGGCCAGATCGGCAGCGGCCGCTTTCGCAGCGGTACCGATGCCGTTCATCATTTCTTCGATGGTTTGGGCGTCTTTCATCCCGGTCTCCTCTCGCGCGGGCGGTGGCCTCCCTCAGCCTAGCCTGCCCGCTGGATCATGGCCATGTCATCCCGGTGCACAAGGGCCGCGCGGCCCGGATAGCCCAGGAGTTCCTCGATCTCGCGGCTCTGGTGACCTGCCAGCGCCCGCGCCTCTTCGGCGGTATAGCGCGTCAGGCCCTGCCCCAGGACCGCCCCGGATGGGCCAAGGATTTCAACCGGTTCGCCCCGGCCGAAGCTGCCCTCCACGCGCGTGACACCCGCCGGCAACAGCGAGCGTCCCTTCTCCAGCGCCGCCTCGGCGCCCTGGTCGACAAAGAGCCGCCCTTGCGGCTTCATCGAGACGATCCAGCCCTTGCGCGCCGCGCCCGGATCGCCCTGGGCGCTGAACCAGGTGGCCGCGGCCCCCGCTTCCAGCGCCTGCAGCGGATTGATGCGCGAACCCAGCGTGATCGCCATGGCGCAGCCCGCGCCGGTGGCGGTCTTGGCCGCCATCAGCTTGGTCTTCATGCCACCCTTGGACAGGCCCGAACCCGCATCCCCCGCCATGGCCTCGATCTCGGGCGTGATCCGCTCGACCAGGTCGAAACGGCGCGCCGAGGCATCGGCATGGGGGTTGGCGGTATAAAGCCCGTCGACATCCGACAGCAGCACCAGCCGGTCGGCGCCGACGGTGACGGCGACCTGCGCCGCGAGGCGGTCGTTGTCGCCATAGCGGATCTCGTCGGTGGCGACGGTATCGTTCTCGTTGACGATGGGCACGGCGCCGAAGGCCAGCAGGGTTTCCAGCGTGTTGCGCGAGTTCAGGTAGCGGCGGCGGTTGGCGCTGTCTTCCAGTGTCACCAGCACCTGCGCCACGGTGATCCCGTGCCGCTTCAGCGCGCCCTCGTAGGCGGCGGCCAGTCCGATCTGACCCACAGCGGCGGCGGCCTGCGCCTGTTCCAGCGGCAGCGCGCCAAGCCCCAGCCCCAGCACCCCGCGCCCAAGCGCGATGGAGCCCGAAGAGACCAGCACCACCTCGGTGCCCCGTGCCTTCAGCGCCGCCACGTCATCGCAGAGCGACTGCAGCCAGTCCGATTTCAAATGCCCTGTCGCGACGTCGACCAGCAGGGCCGAGCCGATCTTCACCACCAGGCGCCGGGCGCCCGCAAGCGCAGGGGTCAGGGCTGCCACGCGCCGTCCTCCTGATCATCCTCGCGGCCCTCTTCTTCCTTACGGCGCAGGCGGTCGTCGTCGATCCGGGCGCGCAGGGCGCGCAGCACCTCGGTGGTGCCCTCGCCCGAGGCGCCGGACATGAACATCACCGGCCCGCCGGTGACCTCTTCGAGGAATTCGCGCTGCATCTCGCGCAGCTCGTCATCCAGCGCATCGACCTTGTTCAGCACGGTGATGCGCGGCTTCTCGGCCAGCCCGGCGCCATAGGCCTCAAGCTCTCCGATGATGGTCTCGTAGTCCTCGGCCACCTCGTTGGCGGTACCATCGACGAGGTGCAGCAACACGGCGCAACGCTCGACATGGCCAAGGAACAGGTCGCCCAGGCCACGGCCCTCGCTGGCGCCCTCGATCAGGCCGGGGATGTCGGCGACGACGAACTCGACGCCATCCACGCCGACGACGCCCAGGTTGGGGTGCAGCGTGGTGAAGGGATAGTCGGCGACCTTGGGCCGGGCGTTCGAGGTCGCGGCGAGGAAGGTCGACTTGCCCGCATTGGGCAGGCCCAGCAGGCCGACATCGGCGATCAGCTTGAGGCGCAGCCAGATGGTGCGCTCGACCGCCTCCTGGCCCGGGTTGGCCCGGCGCGGCGCCTGATTGGTCGAGGTCTTGAAATGAGCGTTGCCGAATCCGCCGTTGCCGCCCTTGGCCAGGACGACGCGCTGACCGACCTCGGTCAGGTCGGCGACCACGGTTTCCTCGTCATCCTCGATGATCTCGGTGCCGACGGGCACGCGCAGGATGATGTCGTCGCCATCCCGGCCGGTCGACAGGCGGCCCATGCCGCCCTGCCCGTTCTGGGCAAAGAAGTGCTGCTGGTAGCGGAAGTCGATCAGGGTGTTCAGCCCCTCGACCGCCTCGGCGATCACGTCGCCGCCACGGCCACCATTGCCGCCATCGGGTCCACCGTATTCGATGAACTTCTCGCGCCGGAACGAGATGCACCCGTTTCCGCCGGCACCCGAACGAATATAGACCTTGGCGAGATCGAGGAACTTCATGTCTTTACCCCTGCCGCAAAGGTCGCTCTAGCTCAGGCGGACCGGCGGCTCAATCGAGTTTTCTGATATAGGTCCATGTGGGGACCTTGGCGCCCCGCGCGACCGAGTAGGCTTCTGCGTCGCCCACGTATTCGAAACCGCCCTTGGTCAGGACGCGGGCCGCGCCCGGATTGTCCTGAAACACCGAGGCGAAGAAGCTGCGATCGCCCAGCGGATTGGCCGAGACCAGCGCCTGCACGGCGGCCGAGGCGACATTGCCGTTCCACCAGCTTGGCGCGACCCAGTAGCCGATCTCGCTCTGCGCATCGTCGATCCGCTTCAGGCTGATCACGCCCTTCAGCTCGGCCCCGCCGACGCGGCTGCCGTCGATCGCCCAGATCACCTCTCGCGGAGAGGGCTGCAGGGCGCGGGCGATGAAGCTTTCCGTCGTGCCGGGCGGCAGCGGATGCGGGATCGAGCTGGTCATCTTCGCCAGCCGCTCGTCCGCCGCATAGAGGTCGATCAGCCCGCTGTCGGAATAGCGCAGGGGCCGCAGGTCAAGATCCTCTCCCGCGATGACCGGCTGGTCGTAGGCAGGCGCCTCCCGCTTGGCCGAAGCCGCGAGAATCGCCCCGCTGCGGGACTTGATCGGATCCTTGATGTTCGCGTCGCTCATTGGGGGTGCTCCTCTGGGGGTCTTGCCCCTTTCACCACCGAAACGGCTAAGGGGACCGGCTGACTGCCGATCCCCTTTTTCTCATTCGCGAATGAAGGTCGGCTTACTCTGCGGCCTCGGCCACTGGCAGCACGGAAATGAAGGTCCGGCCCTTCAGGCCCTTGTGGAACTTCACGTTGCCGTCGACGGTGGCGAAGATCGTGTGATCCTTGCCCATGCCGACGCCTTCGCCGGGGTACCACTTGGTACCGCGCTGGCGCGCCAGGATGTTGCCGGCGATGACGTCTTCACCACCGAATTTCTTGATGCCGAGGCGACGACCTGCAGAGTCGCGACCGTTGCGGGAAGAACCGCCAGCCTTTTTGTGTGCCATCTTGCGTGTCTCCTGTTAACGGGGCCCTTACTGGGCCAGTTCCTTGGCTTCGCCGACCCAGTTGTTCGACTGGGCTTTGCCCTTGAAGGCGTCGTCGAGCGCTTCGACGTCGGCTTCGGTCCAGGCGGCGATCTGGGCGAAGGAGGTGATGCCGGCTTCGATCAGCTTCTTCTCCAGCGCCGGGCCAACGCCCGAGAGCTTCTTCAGGTCATCGGCGCCCTCTGCCTTCGGGGCAGCGGCTTTCTTTTCTGCCTTGGGGGCAGCGGCCTTCTTTTCGGCCTTGGGGGCGGCGGCAGCAACGGCCACGCCCGAGATCGAACCGGCACCCACGGCAGCCTTGACGCCCGACTTGTCCGCGCCTTCGGCCAGGATGTCGGTGATCTTCAGCAGGGTCAGCTGCTGACGGTGGCCCTTGGTGCGCTTCGAGCTGTGCTTACGGCGGCGCTTGACGAAGTTGATGACCTTGTCGCCCTTGACCTGGTCGATGACCTCGGCCTGAACGGCGGCGCCGGCCACGAAGGGGGCGCCCAGGGTCACGCTGTCGCCACCCAGCATGAGAATTTCGTTGAACTGGATCTTTTCACCGGCATCGGCTGCCAGCTTTTCGACGCGCAGCAGGTCACCAGACTGGACCTTGTATTGCTTGCCGCCGGTCTTGAGAACCGCAAACATGTGCTCTTCCTTCTCTTCTGACGCGTCCTGCGGCCCCCTTTGCGGGTGTTCATGACCTTGCGGTCGCCGGTGAACTGCGCGCCCTGTCTTGGGCGAAATTGAAATGCCCGGCGAAGCACGAGGCCTGCCGGGATGGCGGGCTTATCGGGGCAAAGCGGGGGGCTTGTCAAGACGAAACCGTCAATACCTGCGGGGGCCCGGGACCCCGGATTGCGGCCCCGAAGCTGGCCTCGCAATTGACCCCGACTGCGGCTAAAGTTCCTCTCCGCTGAGCAGGGTCGAGACCGACAGCCCCAGGGCGTGGTAGATCTGGTTGTAGAGCACCGCGTAGGCGTCGAACAGGGCCGCGTTCAGCCGCTGCCCCTCGGGGCTTTCCGACAGCGCGAGGTAGCGCGCCATGTCGTCCTGAGAGAGATCGCGGTAGGCCGCCGTCAGGAAGGCCCGCAGCCAGAGCTCGGTCTCGATGCGGGTCGCCTCTTCCTGCTGCCAGACATCGGCGAAGATCTCGTCCTCGTCCAGGGCGAAGGCACCGCCCTCGACCAGCCCGAAGTAGAAATGCGCATTCGCGGTGAGCGCCCCGCCCAGATTGCGGTCGATCAGGTCGTTGGCCTCGATGAAGGCGCTGACCTGCGCATAGAGCTGCGGCTGCTCGACCTGGGTCAGCTCGGCCGCGCGCTCGGCCGCCCGTTCGGCGCCGGGCTCCAGGAAGGCCCGCCGCGTCGCCAGTTCGGCCGCGACGACCTGCTGCCCGGCGGGCGAGGCATAGAACGCCATCACCCCCTGCCCCGGCACCCCGAGGCCCTCTTCGAAGGCCTCGCGCAGGGTGGCGTTCATCCGGGGCGGATCGTAGATGCGCAGGACCATCTCGCGGAATGCCGGTCCGGCGGGGGCATCCAGGTAGCTCTCGGCCAGGTCGGCGCTCATCGCCAGCCCCTCCAGCCGCATCGTTTCGACCATCTCCGGCAGGCCCATCAGGTCATAGAGCCGCGCCTCCGGCGGTCCGGCCAGCGCCCCGAGGGGCGTCAGCAGGAACCAGGCCAGGAGGGCGCGCAGGCGCATCGCTCAGAGCTCCTCGCCCGAGCCGGCACCGGTCAGCAGCGCGGCGGCGGCCTCGAAGCGGTCGGCCATGACCTCGTATTGCACGGCATTCATCAGCTCGTAGACCCGCTGCATCGCCGGATCTTCCAGCGCGGCGGCATAGGCGTCGATCTCTTCGGTCGAGAAATCGCGATAGGTCAGCGCGGCATTGGCCATGCCCGCCTCCAGTCCGTCCTGTTCGCCCATCTCGCGGAACTGGCCGGCGATCAGGTCGCGCAGCGCATCATCGCCCACGCTCAGCTCGATCACCCCGGCATTGCGCGCCGCGATCATGAAGCGCGCCTGCACCTCGGCCATGGCCAGCGCCCCGTCGCTGGTGTCGTCCAGCGCCGAGATCAGCCGTTCCAGCGCCGAAAGCCGCGCGATGTCGCGCCCCTCGACAACCTCGGACAGGGCCGCAGCGGCGGCCTCGGGCTTGCCGGTGTCATCGGCCAGGTGCGAGGCGTTCTCGACCTCGACCAACCGCTGCCCCAGCTCGGAGCCATAGAAATCGCGCGCCGTGACCATCTCGTCCGCGGTCAGCGTGGCCGAGAGCATGTCCAGCGCCATGGTCTGGATCTGCTCGTTGCGGAAAACCCGCGCCGCCATCACGTCCCAGACCGCGCGGAAACCGCGGTCGTCGATGCCCAGCATCGCCGGGCCGTTGTCGGCCGACATGACGATGCTTTCCAACGCCGCGTCGAATCCGGTGACCTTCAGGAAGTCGCGTGCCTCTTCGCGGCTGGCGGACTGCCCCGGCAGCGCCTGGGCCAGAAGCAGCACCAGGGCGCCGAGCATCGCCAGGACGGCACCGCGCAGGTCCGGCATCCGCTGCGCGTCGATGGTTGGGCCGGTCGTTCGGCTGGCGGCCATCCGGGCAAGCGCCCCGTGATGACGTTGCGTCAGGGTCCGGCCCTCGGGGACTTGGAAATCTCGCATCCTGTCTCTCCTCATATCTGCCTCATGATAGGAAGGCGCCGCCCCCGGATTTCAAGGGCTGACGGGGTCACATCCCCGCGTGCAGGGCCACCGGACGGCGCTGCATGCGGGCATCGGCGAAGGGCCGCCGGACCGAGCCTATGACATTTCCTGCATGTCGCAACCAAAACCCCTTGAACCCGCCCGCGTTTCTCTTTAGACGGCCCTCCACGACCCCCGCGGAGAGGTGCCGGAGTGGTCGAACGGGGCGGTCTCGAAAACCGTTGAGCCTTTACGGGTTCCCAGGGTTCGAATCCCTGTCTCTCCGCCACTTTCCCTCGGCTTACCCGGATTTTCATCCGGGACGCCGACGGGAGGTCGGCCCGCCCGATGCGGCGAAACCCCCAGTCAGATCCATGTCCGAAGCGCTGCCGGCAGACGATGCCTGCGGGATCACACATGTGCCCCGGGGGCCGGTATCTTTCCCCCTGCCCCGCAGCCATGTAGGCCCCGCGCGTCCACGTCCCGGACGTGCGACTCCGGCCCCCCATGGACCGGACAGCCGACGGCCCGTCTTCAGGCGGCGGGACGGGCCGCGTCTCGCGCTGCGGGCCGCGCCAGCGCGTCCGGCGGCGGGCGCCCATGCAACTGGGCCAGGCGGCGCCATTGCTCGTGATAGCGCAGCACCTTGGCAAAGCGCGGATCCAGATGCGCCTCGTAGCCCGGCGGCGGCAGCACGCCATGGACCTGCTGCCAGACCTCGTCATGCAGCAGCTGTGCCTCGATGTCGGGCGGGTTGAGCGCCCGGGCGCGGCTGGCATGTTCCAGCGCCAGGTAGGGATTGCCCATGGCCCGGGCACGCTGACCCAGACGCAGGTGCAGGATGGCACGACCGTAGAACCCCTCGGGCAGGGCCTTGAGGAAGGCCTCGGCCCGGGCAGCCGGGAGGCGATTCTGCTCGAACAGGTAGAGCACGGCGCCAAGATCGGGATAGCGCGAGAGCTCGCCGGTGATCGGCTTCAGCACCTGGTGCAGGCGCCCCTTGAGCAGCGGATCGACCAGCGCCTGCATGCCGCCAAGCTCGGCCGCCACCACCGCCGCCACCTGGTGATAGCCATTGCGGATGGTGATCAGCCGCTGGCGCGGCACCTCGCTGGTGCAGAAGAAGTCGGCGGCATTCCTTTCGCCGGTGACCACCGTGTAGTCGAGATCCTGCCGGGCCAGCAGGCGCGACAGGGTCGGCGGCAGGTCCTCGTTCTGGCTGAAGCGCTCGAAGGCGCCCCCGGCGAGGCCGGCGTAGACCTCGGGCGACATGGCGAGGATCTTCGCCCCCGGCAGGGCGGCGCCAAGCAGCAGCGCCCCGTAGGCCCCCATCGAGCCGCCGATCACCGCCACCTCGTCATAGCCGCGCGCCAGCCCGGCCAGCCAGTCCCGCGTCCCCGAAAGCGAGGGCGGCCCCGCCCCAAGCGGCACGCCGTCGACGTACCAGCCATTGCCGGGGCTGTTGAGCAGCAGCAGGTCGTGGCCCGGCACATCCAGCGCCTTGAAGTAATCGAAGCGCCGCGCCGGCTTGCCGACGGCGGTGACACCGATCACCAGCCGCCGCGCACCGCGGCGCATCAGCAGGGCATGATCCGAAAGCCAGCTGCGATCGCTCATTCCAAGCGCCCTCCTAAAGCGGCGAGGCCAGCATCCATTCATGCGGGCCGCCCTCCAGTGCGGCGGCAACCTCGGCGTAGTTTCCGAGGATCTGCGACAGCGGTTCGGGGTTCATCTTGCGGTGCGAGGGGGCCAGGGGCACCGCGTCGCAGCCCATGACCTTCCCGGCAAGGGTGCGCGTCCGCTCGGCGAAGTCGCCGGTCCCCGAGAACATCTCCTCGTAGGTCAGCTCATGGGCGTTGCTGAGCGGCGCCAGCATGGCGCGGATCGCGGTATCCAGGCCGATCAGCCGCTCGATCTCGGCCGGCAGCGACGCGACCGGCAGCGAGACCTTTGGCTTTTCCCCGACATCCGGCCCCTCGCCGGCGGCGGCGAACCACTTGCCCGAGGCGTTCAGCAGCGCTTCGGAGGTGATCAGCCGCAGCTTGTTGCGCCGCACGATCTGGATGACCGGGCTGTCGCGGGTGTCGATGAAATCGACCAGGAAGGGCCGCGCGCCGGTGACGTCCTCCGAGACCGGGATCAGGTTCAGCCCCCAGTACTTGAGGTCCAGCAGCAGGTGCCGCCCCCGCGCAAGGCCGCGTAGCTCTTCGATGTAATCGGCGAAAAGCCTCTGGTGGCGGATCGGCCAGACCCACTTGGGATCCTCGGCCACCCGCCGCGCCACGTAGCCGTAAAAGCCGCGCTCGGCCTCCAGCTTGGCGGACATGATCTCGTGACAGTTCAGCCCGCCGCAGCGTTCCAGAAGGTCGCGGAAGACGGTGGTGCCGCTGCGATGGCGGCCCAGCAGGAAGATCAGATCGGTCTGGGGCATCGTCTTCGGTCTCCTTCAGCGGTACGGGTCACGGGGTCACCCCCTCGGCATAGAGCGCGCGGGCCAGGGTGGCGGCGCGGGCGGGATCGCTGCGGCACATCTCAAGCGCCGCCTCGCGCACCATGGCGCGGCTGCCGGCGTTCTGCCCCGGCGACCAGGGCCAGGACATCGAGCCGCGGCGGAACCGGTAGAGGAACCCCTGCCGCGGCAGCATCGCCACCTCGTGCCCGCGGGCGGTGAACTGCAGCCAGAAGGCCCAGTCGTCACCTTCGCCGTTGCGCCGGGTAGCGTCGAAACCGATATCGCGCAGCAGCGCCGTCGGCAGCAGGGCGGTCATCCGGTAGTCGTTTTCCAGCAGGTGCAGGTGATCACCCATCAGGTGCCGCAACACCGGCTCGCCGCTTTCGCCGAAGTTACGCCGCTGCGGGATCACCGCGTCGGGGCGCGCGGGGTGGTGGTTCCAGCAGTCCAGAAGCTGCCCGATCACCCCCGGCTCAAGCAGGTCATCGGCGTCGAGAAACAGCGCCAGGGGGCTCTCGCAGTGCTCGGCCAGGGTGTTGCGCGCGGCCAGCAGCCCGCCATTGGGCTGACGCAGGATCCGGCAGTCCGGCAGCAGGGCGCGGGCGTAGTCGAACCAGGGCTGATGGCTGTCCGGCGTACCGTCGTCGCAGATCAGCACCCGGGGAGGGCCGCCGCTCTGCCAGGCGAGGCTGTCGATCATCTCGTGGAACTCGTGGTCGGGCCGGTAGGCGGGCACCAGCACCGTGACATCGCCCGGAACCGCCTGCCGGCGTGGCATCGCATGCACCCTGCGCCCGCGCTTTTCCGACAGCGCCGCGTCATAGAGCTGCCCCATCTCGCCAGCGATCCGCTCGGGCGCCAGGGTCTCGCGGCAATGGGCGTTGAGCGCGGCGCAGATGTGGCCCGCCTGGTCCAGCATCCGTTCCATCTGCCGCTGCATTCCGCGAACCGAGCGCATCTGCGGATCCAGCAGGTGGTGCAACTGGTCCTCGGGGAAGAACTCGGCCATCGCGGTGCCGTCACGGACAACCGGCAGAAGCCCGGCGTCGATCGCCTCGACGCAGGCATAGGAGAAGGTCTCGGCCGAACCGAGATGCGGGCTGATCGCGCCGGGGTCCAGCAAGTCGAGCGCCCGCGCGCGCGGCAGATAGTCACTGAAGAAGACAGCGTCACGCAACCCGGGCGCGAGACGGGCGCGGACATAGGACGGCATGTCGGACTGGCGGAAGGGCGTGTCGACGATACGGCCCACCAGCCGGATCTGGCGCAGCGGGTGGATGTCGTTCAGCAGGTTGGCGAGGTAGATCAGCTTGTCGATCCCCTTCGACAGCGAAATCCGCCCCATGTAGAGGATCTCGTCCTGCAGCCCGGCGAAGCGGTCACCGTCGTGGCGGAAGGCATAGGGCTCGCGCACTACGGCAACCTGACGGTTGATGCCGTAGCTGCCCAGTCTCTCGGCAGCCGCCCGCGAGGGAGCCACCACCAGGTCAGAGCCGCGCGCCTGTTGGCGTTCGCAGAGGTTGTTCATCCGCGTCTGCGGCGTGAGCGGCAGCTGGTCGGCCTCGAAGAAGTCTTCGATGAAGCCGTGGTTGTAGGTCACCAGCAGGCGGTCCGAAGCGCCCTCTTCGGCCTGAAGCTGCTGGAAGGCGGTCAGGCAGGGGGCCAGGAAATCCGTCGCCTCGACCACGTCGATGCGCCAGTCACGCACCTTCTGGGCGATGCGGTCGGCCAGCCAGGTCGAGATGAAGAGGTTATGCGCCTCGACCGGGCAGATGCGCCAGATCTCGCGCGGGTCCAGCGCCTCGACGTGAATGTGCTCGGCCTCGAAGGGGGCGGGGCTGGCGGGGCGGCGGAAGGGCTGCTCTTCGGACCAGGTGAACAGGAAGACCTCATGTCCCGCCGCGCGCATGGCGGGAACCATGTATTCCAGGTAGGTGGCAATCCCGCCCGAAGGCGCCAGCGGCGTCTCGCGCGAGACGTAGAGGATGCGCATCGCCTAGCCCTCGTCCAGCGCCAGAACGGCGAAATGGTCGAGCTTCAGCGCATAGGTGCCGGCCAGGGGCAGTTCGAGGATCATCAGCGCCTCGCTCACGTCGTCCAGCGCCAGGTCGTCCATGGCGGCGGGGGCGATCCGCGCCGAATGCTCGAAGGGCATGGTCGAGACCGGGATGCGGTAGTTCAGGTGGTCAGTGGCGCGCCCGTCGCGCCGGTGCAGGCGCAGGTTCAGCGTCACGCTGCGGGGGATCTGGGCAGAGTTGCCGGCGGCGATGTCGAAGAACGAGATCGTGTCGATCCGCAGCCCCTTCGCCCGCTTCAGCGCCTCGACTGAGACCGCCGTTTCCAGCGTCACCCAACGGGGCTTGGCGGCCATGGGAAAGACCGGGTTGAGTGAAAGCCGGGCGACACCGCGCCCGGTCTGCGCCCCCGCCCGGTGCAGCGCCTTCAGCGAGACCGTGGCGCCGGTATCGCCCATCTCTGCGTCCAGCCCGACCCAGACATCCTTGGCAAAGTGCTTGTAGGGCTCAACGGCGACGGCAGGCAGCGGCACTGCCGCCTCGAAGAGCTGGCCCAGCCCGGTGGGGATCTCGGTCCAGCTGTCCAGCCCGGCCGGATCAACCTCGGCGATGTGCCCCTCGATCTCTGCGCGCAGCAGGCGCACCATGCGTTCCATTCCGCCCAGTTGGGTCCTGATGCGGCTCAGGCTCGTCTGCACGTCCATCTCGGGCCTCCGTGATCGCCGATTGGGCCGCAGGCGACCGCCCCGGTCCCTGCGCTTCGGCCCAAGTCTCGGCGTATCGAGGTTAATCCGACGTAAATTCTGCTGCGGTTCCGGCCCGGAAAGCGGCCAGAAGGACGGCGCTGCGTCATCCCGCCGCGGCATCCCCGCGCATTTTCGACGCCACGGTCAGATCCCGACAAGCATGAGACGCGATTTCACCCGCCATGCCTTCGCCGCCGCAGCCCGGGTTGCCATGCTCGGGCACGACCCGCAGGGGCCGGATGCGGATGTGAGCGTGATGAGCGAAAAGGCCCCCCCGCCGAGGGCCGCGCCCGGCTGTTCGCGCTGATGCGCGATCCCGCGCTGCCCCTGCCGCCCCCGCCCGACTGGGCCGGGGCGCCCTCGGCCCCCGAATTCCTGGGCGAAAGCCTGAAAACGCGCCGCGCGCGCGGGCCGGGCAAGGCCCTGCGCCGGATGCTGCGCCGCCTGCGCGAGGGCGCTTAGCCGAGGGACCGCCCCGCAGGATCAGGGTGACGTCGCCCGGGCGGCGTGCAAGGCGGCAAGAGGCGAGCTCAGTCCTGGTCGGCTTCGGCCTCCTCGCCCCCCCGGCCACGGAAGCCGGTGGCGACGACGAACTTCTCGGAACTGTCCGAGCGCGACGAGGGCGGTTTCATGTGGTGGACCTTGGTGAAGCGCTGCTTCAGCACCTTCTGCAACTCGCCCTCGGCCCCGCCGGCCAGCACCTTGGCGACGAAGGTGCCGCCCTCGCTGAGCACGTCGAAGGCCAGGTAGGCCGCGGCCTCGCAAAGCGCGATGATCCGCAGGTGGTCGGTCTGCTGGTGCCCGGAGGAGGCGGCGGCCATGTCCGACATCACCACGTCAGCCTCTCCGCCCAGCCATTCCTTGACCTGCACATCGGCATCATCGGCCATGAAATCGAGCTGGTGGATCTCGGCGCCGGGGATCGGATCGACCTCCTGGAGGTCGACGCCCAGGACGGTGCCGACGGCCTTGCCCTTCTTCTCGCCCAGGGCATTGATGCGCGGCACGGCAACCTGGATCCAGCCGCCGGGGGCGCAGCCCAGGTCAACGACGCGGGCGCCGGGCACGAGGAAGCGGAACTTGTCGTCCAGCTCCATGATCTTGAAGGCGGCGCGGCCGCGGTAGCCCTCGGCCCGGGCACGGGCGACATAGGGGTCGTTCAGCTGCCGCTGCAGCCAGCGTGTCGAGGACAGCTTGCGGCCGCGCGCGGTCTTCACCTTGACCGTCAGGTCGCGGTAGCCACGGCCCGAGCTGTTC
>NZ_AFPM01000110.1 GCF_000220565.1 Oceanicola sp. S124
ACATTGCCGACCTCCAGCACGCGGTCCGAGGTGCCGGTGATGTAGGGCTCTTCGTGGATGTCGATGCCCAGCCCGTGGCCGGTGCGGTGCAGGAAGCGATCGCCGTAGCCGCCTGCTGTGATCACGTCGCGCGCGGCCGCGTCGACGTCACGGGCCCGGGCCCCGGGTTTGGCGGCGGCAAGCGCGGCCTGCACGGCGGCCTCGACCAGATCGCGGACCTTGAGGAACTCGGCCTCCGGCTCGGGGCCGAACCAGCGGCAGCGGGTCATGTCCGAGGGATAGCCCTCGAGCACGCAGCCGGTGTCGATCAGCACGGCCATGTTCTCACCCAGGGCGGTGGCGCCGGGGTGGTGGTGCGGGAAGGCACCGTTGCCGCCGAAGCAGACCGAGCAGAAGGCGGTGGTCGCGCCCTTGGCCTTGTAATGCGCGCCGATCAGATCGACCACCTCGGCCTCGGTCATGCCGGGCTTCAGGGCGGCGAAGGCGGCCTCGACCGCGGCATCGTTGAGCAGATGCGCGGCCTTGATGCGGGCGGCCTCGCCTTCGTCCTTGCGGGTGCGCAGCAGGCCCACGGTGTCTTCCGAGAAGCGGCGGCGGGGGCTGTCCAGCGCATCGAGCAGGCGCAGGGCGAAATCGGCGCGCATGGTCTCGTCCAGCACCACCGAGAGGCCGGGGCGCAGGGCGTCGCAGTCCTTCAGCAGCGCGGCCAGCGCCGCCTCCGGGCCCTCGTCGTCGGACCATTTGTAGAGCGGCAGCGGCGTGGCCTCGGCGGCCATGGCGGCATTCAGCGCCGGCATCAGGAAGCCGGCGTGGCCGGCGCTGACCAGCAGCATGACGGGGCGTTCATCGCCATGCGGGCTGAGGCCGGTCAGCCAGACCATGTGGCTGGAGGGGCCGAGCACGACGAGATCGGTGCCGGTTTCGGCCATCCGGGCGCGCAGCCGCGCCAGACGCTCTTCGGCCTGCTTGAGATAGGGCATTCGGGTCTCCTGAGACGAAAGGGGCCGCCGGAGACCCGGCGACCCTTGGGGATTTCAGCGGACGGGGCGCAGGATCACTCCTTGTCGACCAGCCGGTAGTAGACGAAGTCCGAGGTGGCGCCGTTGACGTAGCCCAAGACATCCGCGCCCATGGCGACCTCGTAGGTGGCCTGGAACATGATCACGATGGGAGAGCTCTCCTGCACCTTGGCCTGAAGGTCGCGGTACATGTCCAGACGCGCTTCGGGATCGGCTTCCGACAGGGCGGCCATGGTTTCGGTGTTCAGCTCGTCCGGCACCGCCCAGGCGTTCCGCCAGGTGGTGGTGGCCTGGTAGTTGTCGTCCGAGTTGTCCGAGTTGTAGGCGAAGGCCTTGGCGTTGGAATGCGGGTCCATGAAGTCGGGGCCCCAGTACAGCAGCATCGCCTGGTGGGTCCGCTCACGGTACTTGGTGATCACCTGGGCGCCGGTGCCGGGCAGGATCTCGAACTCGATGCCCGCGTCGGCGAAGCTGGCCTGCAGAGACTGTGCCATGTCGGTGAAGGGGGCCGCGTTGATCACGTCCAGCGTCACTTCGATGGGGGTCTCGATACCGGCGTCGGCCAGGATCTGCTTGGCCTTCTCGGGATCATAGGTGAAGGGCGTCTCGTCGTAGGAGCCGGGGAAACCCTTCGGCCAGAAGGCCTGGTGGACCTCCATCTGACCCTTGATGATCGTGTCGGTCATGCCGGTGTAGTCGACCAGGTAGCGCGCGGCTTCCCAGACGGCGGGATCGGTCAGGCTGTCGGTCTTCTGGTTGAACGACAGGAAGTGGACGGCGGCCTGCGGGAAGGTCTCGACCTTGATGTCGTCGCCGGACAGCGAGGCGATCTGGTCGGGGGTCAGGTTGCGGGCCATGTCGATGTCGCCCTGCTCCAGCAGCAGCTGCTGGGTGGCGGCTTCGGCCACGTGGCGGATGATCACCTGGGACATCTCGGGCGCGCCCTTGAAGTAGTCCTCGTTGGCGGCCATGCGCACCATCTGACCGGGGGTGTAGGCGGTCAGCTCGAAGGGACCGGAGCCCGCCGAGTTGGCGTTCAGCCAGGCGTTGCCCATGTCACCGTCGACCTCATGCTCCATCACCAGCGCCTTGTCGACGATGGAGGCGGGGCGCGCGGCCAGGACGTTCAGCACGAAGGCGGGCGAGAAGTCGCCCTCGTATTTCACCGTGACCACGTTGCCTTCGGCGGTGATCATGTCGTCGACGTTCTCGGCCGTCCAGCCGAGCTGGGCGAGGATGAAGGCGGGCGTCAGGTTCAGCTTGATGACGCGGCTGAGCGAGAACAGCACGTCCTCGGCGGTCACCGGGTTGCCGGAGTTGAAGACCGCATCCTCACGCAGGGTGAAGGCGATGGTCTTGGCCTCGGCGTCGACCTCCCATTCGGTCGCGATGCCGGGGGCCAGCACGGTCGGGTCCTCGGCGTCGTATTGCACGAGGCGGTCATAGAGGTTGGTGACCAGCTCGCCCGAGGTGAACTCGTAGGCCTGGGCGGGGTCGATGGCGACGATGTCGTCGATGTTCTGCGCGATGACCAGCACGTCATCGGGCGTCTCGGCCAGGGCCGCGGTGCCGGCAAGCGGCAGCGCGAGGGCCGAGGCCAGCATGGCAGATTTCAGCATTTTCATCAGGCTCTCCTTGTTGGGTCTTGGGGTCTTGCCGGTCAGGCTTGGCTCAGGCTTCCAGTGGCGCCATTTCCGGCAGTTTCATCGCACCCCGGCGGTTCAGAACCGCAAGGGTGCCCGTCCAGAGGATCCGGGCGGGGTGATCGGTGGGGTTGGTCCAGGCATGGGGCCGCAGACCAGAGTAATGCAGGCTGTCGCCCACGGTCATGCGGATGGTCTGGCCATCCAGCGTCTGCTCGATCTCGCCCTCGAGGATGAAGATGATCTCTTCGCCCTCGTGGCTGACCTCTTCCGAGACATAGCCCGGCGGCACATGCAGGATGTAGCTGGACAGCTCGGCGCCGGGAAAATCCGTGGCGAGGTTCTCGTAGCCGATGGACGAGCCGTTCAGCGCGAACTGCGGTCGGGTCTCGGCGCGGGTCAGGCTTTCACGCGGGGCCGGGGCGGCGATGAAGTACTCAAGCCCCACATCCAGCCCGGCGGCGATCTGCGCCAGCGTCCCCAGCGACGGGGTGGCATTGTCGCGCTCGACCTGGCTGAGATAGCCCACGGAAACGCCTGCCGTGTCGCAGAGTGCCTGCAAAGTCAGCCCGAGCTGCTTGCGGCGCTTGCGGATCAGCGGCCCAAGCTGCGGCTCGGCTTTCTGCTTTTCCCGTGCCATGGCAGGCTCCCCCCCGGTTACTCCCTCGGACGCGTCGCGCCGAAACACTTGTCCCCACGCTACAAAAAAATTTTTACTATGGCAAAAAAATTTTGTAGCCTTGGTGGAAATCAAGAGACGAACGATGCCGGAGGAGGCAGGGACCTTGGCGACAGATGCAACATTGGCGAGGCGGGCAGGGCGCGGCCTCAGCGGGGTGGGCGGCTTTGTCGTCGTCACCGCGCTGACCTTCCTGGGCCTGCTGGCCATCACCTTCTTCATCGGGCGCGTGGTGCCCATCGACCCCGTGCTTTCGGTGGTTGGGGACCGGGCGACGCAGGCGCAATACGATGCGGCACGGATCGCCATGGGGCTGGACCGGCCGCTGGTGGTGCAGTTCCTCGACTACGTCTGGTCAGTGGCGCAGGGCGATCTGGGTAAGTCGATCTCGACCAACCGTCCCGTCGCGGACGACCTGCTGCGGGTCTTCCCGGCGACGCTGGAGATGGCCACGCTGGGCATCTTCATCGGCGTGGTGCTGGGCGTGCCCGCAGGGGTCTGGGCCGCCACCCGGCGCGGCGAATGGGTCGACCAGGTGATGCGGGTCTTCGCTCTGCTGGGGTATTCCGTGCCCGCCTTCTGGCTGGGCCTTGTCGGGCTGGCGATCTTCTATGCCGGGCTCGGCTGGGTCGCGGGTCCGGGGCGGCTGGACATCTTCTATGAGGGGCTGGTGCCTGCACGCACCAATGTCATGCTGATCGACGCCGCTCTGGCGGGCGACTGGGATGTCTTCTGGAACGCGCTGTCGCACCTCGTGCTGCCGGCCTCGATCCTCGGTTTCTTCTCGCTGGCCTTCATCGCGCGGATGACCCGCAGCTTCATGCTGGACCAGCTGGGACAGGAGTTCATCACCACCGCCCGCGTCAAGGGCGTGCCCGAGTGGCGGGTGATCTGGGTGCATGGCTTCAAGCCGATCCGCGTGCCGCTGATCACCGTCATCGGCCTGAGCTACGCCGCGCTGCTGGAAGGCTCGGTGATGATCGAGACCGTCTTCAGCTGGCCCGGGATCGGCAACTACCTGACCACGGCGCTGCTGAACGCCGACATGAACGCCGTGCTGGGGGCCACGCTGGTCATCGGTTCGGTCTTCATCCTGATCAACAAGATATCGGACGTGCTTTACCGCGTCCTCGACCCGAGGAGCCGCTGATGAGCACGAGAGACTGGCTGCTCGACGACAGCCCCGCAACCCTGCTGCAGGCCAACCTGGGCCGCGCCTGGCGGATGATGACCGCGCTGCTGCGCAACCCGCTGGCCGTGGCAGGCCTGCTGATCATCCTGCTGTTGCTGGCGACGGCGCTCTTCGCGCCCTGGATCGCGCCGGAAAGTCCCGTGGGGCAGAACCTGCAGGCGCGCCTGCTGCCGCCGTCGGCAGAACACTGGATGGGCACCGATGAACTGGGCCGCGACATCTTCAGCCGCGTCGTCTACGGTTCGCGGATCACGCTGATGATCGTGGCGCTCGTGGCCGTGATCTCGGCCCCGCTCGGGCTGATCATCGGCGCCGTCGCGGGCTATTTCGGCGGTTGGGTCGACCGCATCCTTATGGGCCTGACCGACGTCTTCCTGTCGCTGCCCAAGCTGATCCTGGCGCTGGCCTTCGTCGCCGCCCTCGGCCCCGGCATCGAGAACGCGATCATCGCCATCGCCATCACCGCCTGGCCCGCCTACGCCCGCATCGCGCGGGCCGAGACCCTGACCTTCCGCAATGCCGAGTACATCCAGGCGGTGCGGCTTGTCGGCGGCTCGCATTCGCGCATCATCTTCCGTCACGTGCTGCCGCTCTGCACCTCGTCGATGATCGTGCGGGTGACGCTGGATATGGCGGGCATCATCCTGACCGCCGCCGGTCTGGGCTTCCTTGGCCTCGGCGCGCAGCCGCCGCTGCCGGAATGGGGTGCCATGATCTCGCGCGGGCGGACCTTCATCCTGGATCAGTGGTGGGTCGCCACCATGCCGGGCTTCGCCATCATCCTCGTCTCGCTCGGCTTCTGCTTCCTGGGCGACGGGCTGCGCGACGTGCTGGACCCGAAACAGGGGGGCGAGAAATGACCGACGCACCGCTTCTGGAAATCGAGGACCTGCGGGTCAGCTTCGCCACCCCCAGGGGGCCGGTCGAGGTCGTGAAGGGCCTGAGCCTGAGCCTTGGCCGTGAGGAACGGCTGGGCATCGTCGGAGAAAGTGGTTCCGGCAAGTCGATGACGGGCCGCTCGATCCTGCGCCTGATCCGGGCGCCGGGCCGGCAGACGGCGAAGACCCTGCGCTTCGACGGGCTGGACCTGATGGCGCAGAGCAACCGCCAGATGCGCCAGATCCGTGGCGCGCGGATCTCGATGATCATGCAGGATCCGAAGTTCTCGCTGAACCCGGTGATGACCATCGGCCACCAGATCGCCGAGGCGTTGCAGGTGCATGAGAACCTGCCCCGACGCGACCTGCAGGCGCGGGTGATCGAGATGCTGAACTCGGTCCGCATCAACGACCCCGAGCGGGTGGCGAAGATGTATCCGCACGAGGTCTCGGGCGGCATGGGCCAGCGGGTGATGATCGCCATGATGCTGATCCCGCGCCCGCAACTGCTGATCGCGGATGAGCCGACCTCGGCGCTGGATGTCTCGGTGCAGGCACAGGTGCTGGACCTGATCGAAGAGCTTGTCACCGGCAACGGCATGGGCCTGATCCTGATCAGCCACGACCTGAACCTGGTGGCGCGCTACTGCGACCGCATCCTGGTGATGAACGGCGGCGAGGTGGTCGAGGCCTGCGCGGCCAGGGATCTGCACAAGGCCAGCCATCCCTACACGAAAGGTCTGCTGGCGGCACAGCCCCGCATGCAGGAAACCCGAGACGAGCTGCCGGTGCTGGACCGCAGCGCAGGAGCAGGCACATGAGCAGCCCCGAGACCCCGCAAGCAGCGATTTCCCTCAAGGATCTGGATATCTCCTACGGCAGCACCAAGGTGGTGCGTGACGTGAGCTTCGACGTGGCGACCGGCGAAAGCTTTGCGCTGGTCGGGGAGAGCGGCTCGGGCAAGTCGACGGTCCTGAAGGCCATCGCCGGGCTGGCGCCGGACTGGACCGGTGAGATCTCGGTGCTCGGCAAGCCGCGCGGCCATGGGACCGACCGGGCGTTCTCGGAAACCTGCCAGATGGTCTTTCAGGATCCCTATGCCTCGCTGCACCCCCGCAAGACCGTGGACACGGTGCTGTCCGAGCCGCTGGCGATCCACGGCATCGGCAAGCGCAGCGCGAAGGTGGTCGAGATGCTGGGCGCCGTCGGCCTTGACCAGCGCTTCCGCTTCCGCTTTCCGCACCAGCTGTCGGGCGGGCAGCGCCAGCGCGTCGCCATCGCGCGCGCCCTGATGCTGGAGCCCAAGGTCATGCTGCTGGACGAGCCGACCTCGGCGCTGGATGTCTCGGTGCAGGCCGAGATCCTCAACCTGCTGAAGCGGCTGCGCCGCGAACAGGGGCTGACCTACCTGATGGTCACCCACAACCTGCCGGTGGTCAGCTTCATGTGCGACCGCATGGCGGTGATGAACAAGGGCCGCATCGTCGAGATCGCCCCCAAGACCGCGCTCTATGACGGCAGCTTTGCCGATCCCTATACGCGCGACCTCTATGCCGCCTCGGGCGGCAACCCCGATGCCGATCCCGAGGGGACGGCATCCCACCTCAAGGACCCCGCATGACCGATACGACCCAGGCCCTGGCCGATTTCACCGACGCCCTTGCCGCCGCCACCAGCGAAGAGGCCGCCTTCGACGCGCTTTGTGCGCTGACCAAGGCCACCGTTGGCGCCAAGCTGTTCACCGTGATGACCTCGGACACCGACGCGATGATCTCGCGCCGGGCCTATACGGACGATCCGGTGAACTACCCGACTTCGGGCGAGAAGCCGATCGTGCTGAACCGCTGGTTCGAAACCGTGCTGACCCGGCAGGAAAGCTTCGTCTCGAACACCCTGGCCGATATCGACACCGTCTTCCCGGATGCCGAGCTGATCGGCAAGCTGGGCTGCGGCTCGGTCATCAACCTGCCCATCGTGCTGGGCGGCAAGGTCGTGGCGACGATGAACATCCTGCACGAAGAGGGCTACTACACCCCCGCGCGGGTCAGCCAGGTGCAGAGCCTGCTGCGCCTGCCCGCCATGGCCGCCAGCGCGGTGGCTGCCGGCCTGCGGGGCTGACCGGCACCCTGCAGTGAATTGGGGGCGGGCCATCCGGCGCCGCCCCCTTTGCCGTCCCTGGCAGGTGGTCTCAGCGCCGGGTGACCTCGACCGTGCCCGCATCGGCATCGACCACGACGTGATCGCCGGTGCGGATCGCGCTGAAGACATCGGCGTCGAAATCGGTCATCGCGGGCACCCGTGTCACCACGGCGCCAAGCGCCATCTTGGTGGTCATCCGGGTGAACAGCATGGCGGCCGGGGCCACCCCGTTGATCCGCGTCATGTGGAAGAAGGCCGACCAGCCGGACGAGCCCTTGGCCCCGGGGAAGACCAGGATCTTGCCGGCGAAGCTCTGCCCGACCAGCTCGTGCCGGCGCTCGATGATCGAGCCGTCGCGCTCGTTGATCCCGCCCCAGCCCGAGATCGTCTGGGTGGTGACAAGAGCCTCGCCCTCGACCCGGCCCGCGACCACGCCGCGGCCCCGGATCAGCAGGGGTGTCGTCAGGGTGCTCATCAGAAATCCCCTTTCCAGGTGCCGGTCAGACCGGCCTCGATGCAGGCCTCAAGGCTGCCGAACCAGCCCTGCACCTTGGCGATGGCGGGCAGGTAATGGGCCTGCTTGGCACTGTCGGTGGCGATGACGCGCACGCCCTCGGGCAGGCGGCGCGAGATGGCGGGGCAGGTGTCGGACATCACCTTGCCGCCTGCCGCCTCGATCCGCGCCACGTAGCCCGAGCGTTCGGCCACGGTGCGGATGGCGCGCGGAGTATGGACCCAGAGGGCGACGTCAGGGTGCAGCCGCTTGCCGTCCAGCAGATGCGCGATGCGGCCGACCTGCTCGATCGAGTTGTGCGGGCAGCCCAGCATGATGAAATCGACCTTGCGGTCCTCGGCGCTTTGCAGCGTGTCGTACATCTTCTTGCGCGCGGCGGCGTCGTAGACGTGGGACTCCTCGGCGCGGCTGGTGCCGAAGGCCTCCTCGGCACTGCGCGCCTCGGGGGTGTGGCCGGGGATGTGGTACATCTCGACCCCGCCGGAGGAGGCCGCGGCGGCGCCGAAGTGCTTCAGCTTCACCAGGTCGACGCCCGAAAGGTTGCCTTCCAGTACGGGGATGTTCTCTTCCACCATCTCGCCGGTGAAATAGCCCAGCAGGCCCCAGTCCAGCATCGAGCGCACGGGCACGTCGACGCGGATATGGCGATTGCCGTAGCGGTTTTCCGTCAGGTGGTAGCCCCAGTAGGGGATACGTCCGGTCAGCGCGGCGGCGCCGGTGCTTTCCTTGCCTTCCACATTGGTGCGCCCGCCGAGCGCGCCGTTGCAGTAGATCACCGCCGAGCTTTCCATCCAGGCGCAATGTTCGCCGAAGGTGGGCACGTTGCCGACCTGGTAGGGGGTGCAGGTGGCCATCAGGTTGACGCCGCGCTGGCCGACGAAGGCCTCGCTGGCGCGCTGCATCTCGATCATCTGCGGATCGGCGCCCTGCAGGGCCCAGTTCTGGTCGTCGATGCCGGTGATCAGCTGGCAGGTGCGCGCCGCCATCTGGGGGATCTCGACCGTCTTGTCGCTGTCGAGGTTCAGCCTGGAGAAGACTTCGGCCATGCCGTTCTCGGCGATCTTGCGGACAGAGGGGGTGGAGGCGTTGAAGGCGCCTGCCACGTTGTCGGTTTCCACCAGCCGCTCGGCGCCAAGGGCGTTGCCGTAGCGGATCAGCAGGTCCATGGCGGCGGCGACGGCCTCGCCGCCCGCGCCGTCGCGCATGGCCTTTTCGGTATCGGTAAGTTGCATGCTGCCTCTCCTTCGGGCCTCAGGAATTGGTCACGACGGAGGCCAGCTCCTTTTCGTCCCAGCGGAAGTGCTGGCGCTCGACGTTATCGGACACCCTGTTGCGCATGGCGTCCATGTCGATCTGGTGGGTGCTGCCGGTGCCGGCGAGGTCCAGCGCATGGGCGGCGGCCATGCCCATGGCGATGCATGGCCCCATGACGCGCACCGAGGACAGCGCGGCGCTGTCGGCGTCGATGCAGCGCCCGGCGGCGACGACGTTATGGCAGGCCTCGGGCACCAGGCTGCCAAGCGGGACGTAATGCACGTGATCCTGGTCGAAGACGATCCAGTGGTGGCCGTCGTCATGGTCGTGCAGCTCGATCGGCCAGGCGGTGCGGCCGATGGCATCGTCAAACTTCCTGCTCTCGCGGATCTCGTCCACGGTCAGGTGATGGCGGCCCTTGATCCAGCGGGTCTGGCGGATGCCCGGCAGCCCGAACGAGCGGATGCGGGACTGCCCGAAGCACTCAGGGAACTCTGCGCGCAGGAAGTCCACCGCGCGCATCGCCTGATCCTTGCCGTCCAGCGCGGCGGCCGAGGCGGCCACGGGCTCCAGCGGCGTTTCCACGTGGGTCATGTTCATCGCCGCGATGCCGCGCCCGGGGATGGTGAAGCCCAGCCCCTCGCGCCGGCGCAAGCCGTACTTGTCGCCCACCTCCTTCATCCGCGCGCCGATCAGGTCGCGGGTCGGCTGGGCGGCCTCGTTGATGTTCTCCATCACCACCATCTGGGTGCCGAAGACGCCGTTCTTGTCCGGCTCGCGACAGTCAAAGCCCGATTGCCAGACCAGCGCCGCATCGCCCGAGGCATCGACCCAGCCGGTGGCATCCACGTCCAGCGCGCCGTAGCGGGTCAGGAAATGGCCGCGCGTCACGCGCCCGCCCTCGACCTCGGTGCCGTTCAGCATGGCGCCCAGCACCACGGTGATCCCGGCGGCGAGGATGCTTTCCTCGACCCAGCGACCAAGGGCCACCTCGTCGTAATAGACCACGGTGGTGTTCGGCCCGTGGCGGTAGAAGAGGCCCTGGTTCTGCTTTTCAAGATATCCCAGCAGGTCATCGGCGATGCCATGGGTGAACTGGTAACCATGGGTGCCGTTGGAAAACAGCCCGCAAAAGGTCGCGATGATCGAGTTCACCGCCTGTCCGCCAAGGGCTGGCTGGCTGTCCACCAGCACCACCTTGCGGCCCAGCTTGGCGGCCTCGAGCGCGGCACTCACGCCCGAAATCCCGGCGCCGACGACGCAGATATCCGTGCTCAGACGCTCGACGGGACGCCCCGCGTCGCGGCGCACGATACGGGTGGCCGTGTTGAATTGATCGCTCATGGCGGTTGCTCCTCCCTCAGTAGTCGGGGCGAAGGTCGCACCCCGTTACCCTCGGAAACAGAACAGATTTACGCCTTTACCTTTTGCGTATTGCGAAAGACACTGGCGGCGGGAGAGGAGACCCAATGGATACCATCGACAACATGCGCGCCTTCCTGGCGGTGGTGCGCGCGGGCAGCTTTTCGGCGGCGGCCCGCAACCTGGATACCGTGCCCTCGGTGATCTCGAAGAAGGTCAACCGGCTGGAGGACCAGATCGGCGCGCCGCTGTTCATCCGCTCGACCCGCAAGCTTGAGCTGACCGAGACCGGCGAACAGGTGCATCCGCGTTTCCTGGCCATCGTCGCCGAGGTCACCGATGCCTTCGCCGACCTGCGCGCCCATGCCTCGCCCATGGGGGGCACGCTGCGGATCAAGTGCCCGACGACGCTCTGCGTGCTGCACTTCGGGCGCATCATCACCGAATTCCAGGCGGCCCACCCGGAGGCGCGCATCGACCTGGTGCTGATGGACCGTTCGGTGAACCCGATGGAAGAGGGCTTCGACATTGCCATCGGCGCCATCCCGACCTCTTACCCCAATGTCGAGGCGACGCCGCTGTGTCCCTATCCGCGCTCGACCGTCGCCTCGCCCGGCTACCTCGCGCAGGCGGGGGAGCTGAGCCACCCGCGCCACCTGCTGAACCACCACTGCCTGACCTTCCATCCCATAGGCTCGAACTGGGTGTTTGAAGGGAAGCAGGGGCCGGTGAGCGTCGAGATCAACTCTCATTTCTCGGTCAATGACAGCCAGGTGCTGGTCGAGGCGGCGCTGGCCGACCTGGGCGTGGCGGTGGTGGCCGATTACCTGGCGCGGGTGCATGTCGAACGGGGCAGCTTGAACCGCGTGCTGACCGACTATGCCATTCCGGATCTGTGGATTTCGGCCTGGGTGCCGGTGCAGCGCGCCAAGGATCCGCTGGTCATGGCGATGTGCGACTGGCTGCGCAATGCGGTGCAGCCCGAGGCGCCATGGGACCGCGAGTGGGCCCGGCGCGGCGCGGAAGGGGCGGCTACCTCGGCAGCCGCCCCCTTGCTTACATCCCGTTAGGCAGGAACAGCGAGATCTGCGGGAAGACCACCAGCAGGAACATGATGATCGCCTCGCAGGCCAGGAACCAGCCCACGCCGCGGAAGATGCGCCCCAGCGAGATCTCGTCTCCGACCACCGATTTCACCACGTAGACGTTGAAGCCGACAGGTGGGGTCAAGAGGCCGATCTCGATGAACTTCACCACGATCACGCCGACCCAGATCGGGTCCGCGCCGACGGCGTCGAACATCGGCTGCATCACCGGCAGCGACAGCAGCAGCACGCCCATCGGATCGAGGAACATGCCCAGGATCAGGTAGATCACCGAGGCGGCCAGGATCAGCATGTAGGGCGAGAGCTGCCAGCTTTCGATGGTGTTGCCAAGGAAGACAGGCAGGCCCGAGAGTGCCAGGAACTTGGTAAACATCACCGCGCCATAGGCCACGAAGAGCAGCGAGGCGGTGGTGGTCACGGCCTCCATGACCGAGGACCAGAGGACCTTGCCGGTCAGGCGGCGCTGGAACAGCGCGATGGCGCAGGCCAGCAGGGCGCCGCCTGCACCGGCCTCGGTCGGGGTGAAGATGCCGCCATAGAGTCCGCCGATGATGCCAAAGATCAGCACCAGCACCGGCCAGACCGGCAGCAGCGACTTCCAGCGCGCCTGCCACAGGGTGCCTTCTTCGGGGTCGATCTGCACCGGCGGTGCGATCTTCGGGTTCAGCTTGGCGCGGATGATGATCATCGCCGTGTAGACCGCCGCCGTCAGAATGCCGGGCAGCACCCCCGCACCAGCAGCTTGGTGATCGAGACCTCGGCGAAGACGCCGTAGATCACGAACATGATCGAGGGCGGGATCAGCGCGCCGAGCGTGCCCGCCGAGGCGACGACGCCGGCCGCGAGGCCCTTGTCGTAGCCTGCACGCAGCATCTCGGGGATGCCGAGGCGGCCCATGGTGGCCGCCGTGGCAACCGAAGAGCCCGAGGCAGCGGCGAAGCCGGCCGAGGCGAGGTTGGTGGCCACCGCCAGCCCGCCCGGCAGACGCGAGGCCCAGAGCCGCGCGGCCCGGAACAGCGCCACGGATATCCCCGAGTTATGGGCGATGGCCCCCATCAGGATGAACATCGGGATGGCCGAGAGGCTCCAGCTGGCGGCGACCTCGAAGGGGGTCTGCTCCATCACGTTCATCGCCACGCGCTCGTTGCGCAGGACGGTCAGGCCGACGACGGCGGCAACGCCGAGCGAGACGCCGATGGGAATGCGGATGGCGATCAGGACGAGAACGCCCAGAAGGCCCAGGGCTCCGATCAGGGGGGCACTCATTCCATCACCTCCATACGCTCGGCCTCGTCCGGGATCTCTCCGGTGATCGCGGCGCGGGCATCGCGCCAGGTTTGGATCAGCACGTAGATGGCCATGAACAGGAAGCCGGCGGGCACGATCCAGCGCGAGGGCCAGATCTCGATGAAGCCGGTGGCGGATTCCCAGGCCTCGCGGATGTGGGTCTTTTCGATGGCGATCTCGAAGAGCTTCCAGACGAAGAGGCCGACATAGGCCAGGGTCACGACGCCCGCGAAGGCGTCCAGCGCCTTCAGCTTTCGCTTTGGCAGATGCGAGGTGAAGAGCTCGACGATGATGTGGCCGCGCTGGCGCGAGATCCAGGCGATCGGCAGGAAGGCGAGGGCGACCATGTAGTAGGCCGAGACGACTTCGGTCGTGCCGATGAGGGGGTGGTGGAAGAAGGTGCGCGCGACGACGTCGGCACTGACATGCAGCATCATGATGATGACGAAGATGCAGGACACGGCGGTCGTCGCCTGCGCAACCCGATCGAGGTGTTTCATGGGTGTTGCGCCTTCGGGGCAATATGTCGGGATCAGGTCACCGGGGGCCGGGTCGGGCCCCCGGTGACAGATGGGCCGGGGATGGTCAGAGGGCCTCGGGGTCCAGCTTGGAATAGACCTCGCGGTTCAGGGCTTCGGTGAATTTCTCCACGTCGGTCCCGACCTCTTCGGAGATGGCGGCCCATTTCTCCAGCAGCTCGGTGTACTTGGCGAGCATCGCCTCGATGTCCTCGACGCCGACGGACCTGGCGACCTCGATGATCGCGGCCTCCTGCTCGACAACGCGGCGGTTCATGATGTCGGCAAAGTCCGCGCCGCCCTCGTGGAAGGTGATGCCCGCGTCCAGCGCCATGGCCTTGACCTCGGTGTCGATGTCGATCTGCGCGGTGATCGTGCCGACCGAAACCAGCTCGGCCGCATTGTCGATATGGGCCTTGCGCTGCTCGGGGGTCAGGTCGTTCCAGACGTCACGGTTCATGTACATCAGCAGCGGCGGACCGGCCATGCCGAGGGGGAATTCCATCACGTACTCGGTGATGTCCATGTAGCCGTAGTTGCGCAGCCAGGCCAGCGAGCCCATGACGCAGTCCACCACGCCGCGCTCCAGCGCCGAGGTCGCCTCGGCAGGGCTCATCGCGACGGGGGTGGCACCGGCCATCTTCATGATCTCGACGCCGCCGCCCGAGGCACGCACCTTGGTGCCCTTCAGGTCGGCCACGGTCGAGATGTCGGGCTTGCACATCAGCAGGTAGGGGGTGGTGTTGTATGCGCCAAAGGCCACGGCGTCGTTGCGCTTGTACTCGGCGCTGCACTCGGGGCAGTTGAGCAGGATCAGCTCGTTCATCGCGCCGGCGGTGCCGACCACGTCATTGCCCGCGACGGTGCGGGTGAAGATCGCGTTGGTGGCGGGCAGTTCGCGCGGCGTATAGGGCGCCATGGTGGTGCCCGCGTCGATCAGGTTGCCCGCGACCGCATCCACGGTGCCGGCGCCGGTGGCCAGCTGGCCGCCGGGAACGAGGGTCCACTCGATCTCCCCTCCGGTGGCCTCCTTCACCTTCTCGAAGTAATGGGGCAGCGAGATCGCGTTGGTCGAGGCATTGGCCCCCATCCAGCTGCCGTAAATCAGTTCCTTGGCCGTGGACGGCATCGCCGTCAGGGCCAGAGCTGCGGCGACGGCAGCCCCGATGATGGTCTGTTTCATGAATTCCTCCCTTGGTGCAGAGGGTCCGCAGACCCCTGACAAGTCATAGTCTAGAAGCGCCATTCCTCGCGAAACCACAGCAATTGATGCACAGATGCCTTCGCGATTTGGAAAAGATGGCGGCGCCGGTCTGTCGCGCGACGGGATGCACCGCCGCGCGACACTCGTTCAACCGCGTGGCGGGATCAGCACGGCGCCGCGCGACAGCGGCTCGACCTCGCCCTCGTATACCGAAAGCCAGCCGCGCTGGCCGGAATGGCCCACGGCGGGCAGGGCGGCGCGGCGCGCCTCCATCTCGGCGGCGTCCATGTCGACGTCGACCCGCCGGGCCAGCACGTCGATGGTGATCAGGTCGCCGTCGCGCACCAGCCCCAGGGGGCCGCCTCCATGCGCTTCGGGGGTGACCTCGCCGACCACCAGCCCCTTGTTCACCAGGCCCGAAAGCTGCCCGTCGGTGACCACCGCCACGTCCTCGCCCAGGCCCGCGCCCTCGATGGCGAAGACCACGCGCGAGGCCATGCCCATGCCCGGCCCGCCGCGCACCCCGAGGCCGCGCAGCACCAGCACGTCCCCGGCCCTGACCTTGCCCGCCTTAAGCCCCTCGATGGCGTCGACGGGGTTGCTGAAGCAGACCGCCGGGCCGGTGACCTTCAGCTTGCGGTCATAGCGCAGGCCCAGCTTGATGATGCCGGTGTCGGGCGCGAGGTTGCCGCGCACCATGACGATCGCCGGCTTGTCCGACAGCG
>NZ_AFPM01000109.1 GCF_000220565.1 Oceanicola sp. S124
CGGGGCGGCAATCGACCCGCGCGGCCGGGCGCGGCGTCGCTGCGGCAAAGCTCAGGGATGGGGCAGGCCCGGCAGGACTTCCCCGAACAAAAAAACCGGAGGCCTGCGCGCACCCAAACGAAAAAACCCGGGCGCTTGCGCGCCCGGGCCAGGTTCTGGCTGAAAGTTTGGAAGGAGGATCAGCCTTTGGAGAACTCGGGGTAGGCTTCCATGCCCAGCTCGGCCATGTCGAGGCCGGCGATCTCGTCTTCTTCCGAGACGCGGATGCCGACGACGGCCTTCAGGATGAACCAGACCACGGTCGAGGCGACCACGGTGGCAGCACCGATGACCAGGATACCGTAGAGCTGTGCGCCCAGGGTGGCCGAGCCCGAGAAGACAACGGCGATGGTGCCCCAGATACCGCAGACCAGGTGGACCGGGATCGCGCCGACGACGTCGTCGATCTTCAGCTTGTCCAGCAGCGGCACGGTGAAGACGACCAGGATGCCGCCGATCATGCCGATGATGGTCGCGCCGCCCAGCGAGGGGGCCAGCGGTTCGGCGGTGATCGACACCAGGCCAGCCAGGGCGCCGTTCAGCACCATGGTCAGGTCGACCTTCTTGTACATCAGCTGGGTCAGGATCGCGGCCGCCACGGCACCACCGGCAGCAGCCATGTTGGTGTTCGAGAAGATGCGCGACACGTCGGCGACGTCACCGATCGAGCCCATGGCCAGCTGCGAGCCGCCATTGAAGCCGAACCAGCCGAGCCACAGGATGAACGTGCCCAGAGTGGCCAGGGTCAGGTTCGAACCGGGGAAGGCCATGACCTTGCCGTCGACATAGCGCCCCAGACGCGGGCCCAGGATGATGGCGCCGGTCAGAGCAGCCCAGCCGCCGACCGAGTGCACGATGGTCGAGCCGGCGAAGTCCGAGAAGCCAGCCTCGCCGACGAAGCCGCCGCCCCAGGTCCAGGACGCGGTGATCGGGTAGATGATCGAGGTCAGGATCACGGTGAAGATCAGGAAGGGCCACAGCTTGATGCGCTCGGCCAGGGTGCCCGAGACGATCGAGGCGGTGGCGGCACAGAACATCAGCTGGAAGAAGAAGTCCGAGCCGGTCGAGGCGTAGGAGTAGTCGTCGGCCGCGTCCGCGGTCACGCCGACAGCTTCCAGGACGCCAGGACCGAAGACACCCGACAGGACGCCGTCAACGGCCCAGGTGCCGAGCGGGTACATCAGGTTGTAGCCGATCAGGTAGTAGAAGATCGACGCGACACCGAAGAGCACGACGTTCTTGGTCAGCTGCATGGCGACGTTCTTGGAACGCACCAGGCCCGCTTCCAGCATGGCAAAGCCACAGGCCATGAAGAAGACCAGGAAGCCGGCCACCAGGAACAGCAGCGTGTTCAGGATGAAGACGACATCGGTCGGCACGGCGGCCGGTGCGGCAGCTTCCGCGGCTTCGGCAGCCTCTTGCGCAAGGCCCAGGCTGGGCAGCGCGATCACGGCTGCTGCAAGGCCAAGTTTTGCAACGGTATTCATTGGATTGGTTTCCTTTCCCCTGTCCGGCGTCTCAGAGCGCGTCGTCGTTGGTTTCGCCGGTCCGCACCCGAACCGCCTGCTGGATGTCCAGCACGAAGATTTTGCCGTCGCCGATCTTGCCGGTCTTGGCGGTGCTGGTGATGGTCTCGACCACCTGGTCTGCCATGGCCGCGGTCACGGCGATCTCCAGCTTGATCTTGGGCACGAAGTTCACGGCATATTCAGCGCCGCGGTAGATCTCGGTGTGGCCCGACTGAGAGCCGAAGCCCTTGATTTCCGTCACCATCATCCCGCGCACGCCGATCTCGGTCAGCGCCTCGCGGACCTCCTCCAGCTTGAACGGTTTGATTGTCGCGATGATCAGTTTCACTACTATCCCCTTCCGTTATCCGGGCCGTCGCGCATGGCGCAGCCGCCCTTTGGCACTGGCAACTAAGCCGCGCGGACACCGGTTGCGGAACACAACCGTCCCAATATGATAGCAAAACCGAGCCGAGATGCCTGCAAAATGTGCGTCAGCGGAATTTCGCACAAAATTTAGACGCAATTGAATCCGAGGCGGGTGCATGGGGCGGCTCTACATTGGCGCCCGAACGCGGTAGTCTGGGAAAAAACAAGGGCTCCGGGCAGGCAGCATGAGTGATTCAGGAAAGCGCAGACCGTCGCTGGTGGCGGATAAACGCTATGGCGGAACGACCTCCGGCAAGGGCCGGGCAGGCAGTGGCAAGGGTGGCAAGAGAACTGGCGGTTCGGGCGGCGGCAGCGGCGGCCCGGGTGGCGGCAAGCGCACCCCGCCGCGCAAGTCGCCCCCGCGCAAGACCGCGACCCGCCGTGCAGCCCCCCGACGCGCCCCCCGCAAGAAGAGGAATCCCATCGTGGCCTTCGTGCTCTCTCTGTTCGGCTGGATCTTCGGCCTGATCTGGCGCGTGCTCTGGCGGCTGGGTGCCGTCTCGGCGGCGCTGGTGATCCTTGCGGCGGCGATCAGCGGCCTGACCATGCCGCCGCTGGACGATCTCTATGACGGGCGCATCCGTGGCTCTGTCACCATGCTGGACGACCAGGGCCAGACCTTCGCCTGGCGCGGCGACCAGTTCGGCGGGATGGTCACCGCCCAGACCGTCTCTCCGCATCTGAAGAACGCCATCGTCGCCACCGAGGACAAGCGCTTTTACCGGCACTTCGGCGTCAGCCCGCGCGGCATCGCCAGCGCCATCCGCATCAACCTGAGCGCCGGGCGCGGGCCGCTTTCGGGCAACGGCGGTTCGACCATCACCCAGCAGACGGCGAAGCTGCTCTGCTTCGGCCAGAGCTATGATCCGACCGTCTGGGACAGTGAAGCCGCCTACGAGGCCGACTGCCGCGAGAGCACCCTGATGCGCAAGGCGCGCGAGGCGATCTACGCCATGGGCATGGAGATGCGCTATTCCAAGGACGAGATCCTGACGCTCTACATGAACCGCGCCTACCTGGGTGAGGGCACCCGAGGCTTCGAGGCCGCCAGCCAGCGCTATTTCGGCAAGTCCGCAGCCAATGTGACCCCCGCAGAGGCCGCCATGCTGGCCGGCCTGCTGAAGGCCCCGACGCGCTATGCCCCGACCAACAACCTGCAACGCAGCCGCGACCGGGCTTCGGTCATCGTCGGCCTGATGGAGGATCAGGGCTACCTGACCCACAGCGCCGCCCAGGAGGCGATCGCCAACCCGGCGCAGCTGAGCCAGAGCGCCCAGGTGCAATCCGGTGGCTATTTCGCCGACTGGATCATGAGTTCGACCCCCGACTTCCTGACCTCGAAGACCACCGAGGACGTGCTGCTGACCACGACGCTGGACCAACGCATCCAGAAGGCCGCCGAGGATGCGGTGAAATGGGTCTTCGAAGAGAAGGTGCGCGAGGGCTCGAACGCCCAGGCCGCCGTGGTGGTGATGAGCGCCGATGGCGCCGTGCGCGCCATGGTCGGCGGCCGGGACGTCAGCGGCGGCGGCGTGTTCAACCGCGCCACCCAGGCGCTGCGGCAGACCGGGTCGTCCTTCAAGCCCTTCGTCTACGCCACCGCGCTGGAACTGGGCTTCCATTACAACGACATGGTCGACGACAGCCCGCTGACCCTGAACATTCCCGGCTCGGGCCCCTGGAGCCCCGAGAACTACGACCGCCAGTATCGCGGCCCGGTGACGCTTGAAGAGGCGCTGATGAAGTCGCTGAACATCCCGGCGGTGCGGGTGGCCAACGAGGTCGGCCTGGAGAACGTGCGCAAGATCGCCAGCGACTTCGGGATCGAGAGCGACCTGGCCGCCGGTCCGGCGCTGGCGCTCGGCGCCTCCGAATCGACGCTGGTCGAGATGGTCGGCGCCTATGCGGGCATCCTCAACGGCGGTTCTTCGGTGACCCCCTACGGGCTGAAGGAGGTCCGCCTGCAGGGCGACCCCGAGCCCCTCATGGGCAGCGACGGCGGCATCGGCGAGCGGGTGATCCGCGAGGACGCCGCGCGCGAGCTGATCTACATGATGCGCCAGGTGGTGACCCGGGGCACCGGCACCCGCGCCGGGCTGGACGATCGCGAGATCGCCGGCAAGACCGGCACCACCCAGGCCGCCCGCGACGCCTGGTTCATCGGCTTCTCGGCGGATTACGTGGCCGGCGTCTGGATGGGTTATGACAACAACACGCCGCTGACCGGGGTGACCGGCTCGGGCCTGCCCGCCGAGATCTTCCACGAGGTCATGGCGCGGGTCCACGAGGGCCTGCCGGTGCACGAGCTGCCGATGCTGCACCCGGCACCGGAACCGGCGCGCAACCTGGCGGGGCAGCCCTCGAACGGGGGCAATCCGCAGCGGCTGGACAATGTGATCGAGCGGGCGCTGAAGGACATCTTCGGCCTGCGCTGATCGACCGGTGGCGGCGGGGCAAGCCCCGCCGCTACGCCAACGGCCCGGCCTGCCCTGGCCCCGGCCCAGACCCCGACAGGATCAGCCCAAAGGGCGCGGCCGCGTCTCCCCCTTCCCCGGCACGAGACCAGTCTGCCCCAGTGCGGCCACGCCCCTGCAAGCAGCAGGATGGCCCAGCCGATACGGCCTGATCGGAAGGCCGGTGAGCCCAACTCATCTGAAGGGTGACGCGCCACAGGTAAGGCAGGGCCAGGGCCCGCGTGACACCAAGCGTCCGATCGGCGCCAACCAACCGGCTCCGCCGTGCCGATGACAGGGCGGGGCGTCCGGCGGAGAGAATACCGCGGTGCTGAAAGAGCAGCCTGTCGCTTGCAGGGCGTGGCCTACGGGTCAGGGCTTTTGGGAACAGGGCCTTCAGGACCGCGCCGCCACGAGCGGACGCACCCGGCGATCAGATCGCCGTGGCCCCCTTCGCGGCCACCAGCGCGGCCTGCCGGTCCTTCAGGCGGCGCGGCAGGGCACGGCGGGCAGATCGGCCTCGAAACGCTCAAGCTCTTCGTAGCGGAAGGCGGACTCGCCATGGGAGACCCAGGCCTGTTGCAGCCCCCGGTGGCCGTGGCCCCCGGCCTGCAACGAGAACCGCTGCCGGTTCCAGATCGCGTCGAGATCCCGGGCCTGGCCGATCCAGACTTCCCCGGTGGTCACGCAGGTCAGCGCGAAGATCCCTGCCGGGCGCGCCAGTCCCGGGCAGCAGCCTTGCGGGCAGCCTTGTCCATGTCGCGCCTCCCCGCCCCGTGCCGTCAGCCGGCCCGGCGCAGGGCAGAGGTCAGCGCGTCGATATCGCCGCGTTGCGCATCCAGCATGGCGCCGATCTCGGTCCGTTCGGTCGATAGCATCGAGATGCCCTCGATCACCATCTCGTAAAACAGCGGCGCGCCACCGTTGTCGGTCACCAGGAACTCGACGTCGAAGGGCGACTGGCCGCGCAGCGTGAAGACCGTGTCGACGATGAAGCGATCCTTGTGGGGCCGCGCGCCGGTGACCGTGATCTCGGAGCCGATGAACTCGCGGAAGCGCTTGCCGTACTTGCGCGCCACGTAGCCCGAGAAGGCCTGGGTATAGGCGGAAAGCTGGGCGGCGGAGGCCCCGCGCGCCGCCGGGCCGAGACAGCTGCGGGCAATCGTCGGCACATCGGCATAGCGCTGCAGCATGGCCTCGAAGCGCGGGATCATCTGCGCTTCGGACTGGCCGGAATTGATCACGGCGTTGATCTCGGCCACCACCTTGTCGACCAGGCCCGTGGCCTGCGAGGCGGTCAGCGCCCGGGCCTGCGAGGCCGGCAGCAACAGCACCGCCGCCAGGCCACCAAGGCCGGCCAGCAGGGCGCGACGCGAGATGTTATTCCGCGTAGGGGTCGATATAGGGGTCATTCGCTTCTTCACCCGTGTCACCATAGGGGTCCAGATAGGCATCCGTCTGTGCAGCGCCAAGGGCGTGCCGGCGGCTTTGCAGATAGATCAGGCGCAACTGCGCATAGCTGTCGGCCGACTCGTAGAGCACCGAATCCACCGTCTCGCGGTTGTAGCCACGCTGGCCGACGCCATGCGCCGCAGCGCTGCCGTACTTCAGCTGCCGTTCCGAGCGGTCCATCAGCGGATCCAGGGGATTGGTGAACAGATCGACAATCCGTCCCGCCGTCGCCCGCTCGGTAGAGGGGCCGAGCACCGGCAGCTCCTGGTAGGCGCCCTCGGGCACGCCCCAGATGGCGAGGGTCTCTCCGAAGTCGGTGTCGCGGGCGGGGATGCCGAAGGCGCCCGCCGCGTCGATCAGCCCGCCGACGCCGATGGTCGAGTTCATCACGAATCGCACCGTGTTGATGCCGGCATCCTTCAAGCGCCCTTGCAGCAGGTTGTTCACCACGTCCGAGGGCGTGCCGAGGTTCGCCGAGAAATTGCCGACGAGCTGGTTGACCGGCTGCGGCACCACGGTGGCATAGACGGTGCCAGCCGGGCGCAGGACCGCGCGGTCGAGGGCCAGGTTGACCTCGTGCATCTGCCGGTTCTGCGCCTCGTAGGGGTCGAAGGGCTGATCGGCGCGCGTCACCTCGCCCGGCCCGGGACGGGTGCAGGCAGTGAGCGCGGCAAGCCCGATCAGGGCCAGCAGGCGCAGGGCAGCGGAGGAGGAAGGACGCAGGGACATGTCGGGCACTCTTGGCGGTCGAATCGGGAGGTCATGCGCATCGGGCCGCCCGCTCGCGGATCCGCGCCATCATGCCCTTTCGGCTTTATCTATTCCTTAATGGCTCAGGTGCCATAGCTCGCAAGTCCCCCGGACACAGGATGTGACCCAGAAGCGACAACCCGCCGGTGCGGGGCCGGAAAAGGCCCTCAGCGCACCGCAACAGGAGAGCAGGGGTGCCACGAAACAGGATGGCGGCAGCAGGCGAGAGGACGGCAGGCGCGGCGGAACTGCGGCGCATCCGGGCGGAAAGCAGGGGTCTCTACTGGCTGGCCGGGCTGTTCTCGGTCTTTGCCAACCTGCTGGTGCTGACCGGACCGCTCTACATGCTGCTGGTCTACGACCGCGTGCTGGCCTCGCGCTCGGTCGAGACGCTCTTCGCGCTGACCCTGCTGGCGGGGTTTCTCTTTGCCATGATGGGGCTGCTGGATGGGGCCCGTGCCCGGCTGCTGGCCCGTGTCGGCGCCCGGTTCCAGGCGCGGCTGGACCGCCGCGTCTACGAGGCGGCGCTGAAACAGGCCTCGGAGGGGCGGCGCGGGGCCGAGACCGCGCTCCAGGATCTCGATTCGATTCGCGCCCTGCTCGGCTCGGCGGTGCCCGGCGCGCTGGCCGATCTGCCCTGGACGCCGCTGTTCTTGGCCGGGCTGGCGCTGTTTCATCCCGCGCTCGGGCTGCTGGCGCTGGCCGGCGGCGCGGCGCTGGTGCTGGTGACCGCCATCGGGCAGGGCCTTGGCCGCGGCCACCTGGCCGAAGGGTATGCCGCCGCCTTCGCCGCCCAGTCCCAGGCCGACCAGATGCGTGCCGAGGCCGGGCTGGTGCGCGCCATGGGCATGGGCGGGGCCGCGTTCCGGCGCTGGCACGCCGCCCGCAGCCGTGCGCTCACCTCGCTGACGCTGGCCGCCGACGTGACCTCGGGGCTCTCGGCGCTCAGCCGGGCGCTGCGGCTGTTCCTGCAATCGGCGATGCTGGGGCTGGGCGCCTGGCTGGTGCTGCACGAGGCGCTCTCACCCGGGGCGATGATCGCCGGATCGGTGCTGATGGGTCGCGCCCTGGCGCCGATCGAGGCGCTGATCGGCAACTGGCCCCTGATCAGTCGGGCACGGCGCGGCTGGCAAGCCCTGGCGCTGCTGCTGGCCGAGGCGCCCCCGGCCACGCCCCGCACCGCCCTGCCGCGCCCCGCCGCCCGGCTGGAGGTGCAGCAAGCCAGCGTGGTGCCGCCGGGCGAAAGCCTCGCGGCGCTGCGCATGGTGACCTTCGATCTGCACCCCGGGCAGGCCTGCGGCGTCATCGGTCCCTCGGGCGCAGGCAAGTCGACCCTGGCGCGGGCGCTGACCAACGCCTGGCCCTGCGCGGGCGGCCAGATCCGCCTGGATGGCGCGACGCTGGACCAGTACGATCCCGAAGAGCTGGGCCGCCTCGTCGGCTATCTGCCGCAACGGGTCGAGCTGTTCGAGGGCACCATCGCCGAGAACATCGCCCGTCTCGCCGAGCAACCCGACGACAGCCGCGTGGTCGAGGCCTCCCGCCGCGCCGATGCCCACGAGATGATCCTGCGCATGCCACGCGGCTATGACACGCCCGTCAGCCCCCACGGCGGGCGGCTGTCAGGCGGTCAGATCCAGCGCATCGGCCTGGCCCGCGCGCTGTATGACGATCCGGTGGTGCTGGTGCTGGACGAGCCGAACGCGAACCTCGACAACGAGGGCAGCCAGGCCCTGAACGGCGCGATCCGCGCGCTGCGGGCCGGCGGGGCGGCGGTGCTGATCATGGCGCATCGCCCGGCGGCAATCCAGGAATGCGACATGCTGCTGATGCTGGACAATGGCCAGCGGGTGGCCTTCGGTCCGCGCGACGAGGTTCTGCGCCGGGTGGTGCAGAACCACGAGCAGATCCGCGGCGCCACCGGCACGGCAGGTCTCCGGTGAACCGCGCGCTCTCGACCCGTGGGCCGACGCTGGCCGGGCTGCTGGCGCTGGCGCTGCTGGTCGGCGGCTTCGGCAGCTGGTCGGCCCTGACCCGGATCGCCGGCGCGGTGATCGCGCCCGGTCGCATCGAGGTGGAAAGCAACCGCCAGGTGGTGCAGCACCCCGACGGCGGCATGGTCGCCGAGATCCTGGTCGATGAAGGTCAGCAGGTGGCGCGCGGCGCCCCGCTGCTGCGCCTCGATCCCGCGCGGCTGGCCTCGGAACTGGCGATCACCGAGGGCCAGCTGTTCGAGCTGATGGCCCGCCGTGCCCGGCTGGAGGCCGAACGCGACGCCGCCCCCCTTCCGCTCTACGACCCCGAGATCGCCTCTGCCGATGCGCCCGAGGTGCGGGCACTGATCGACGGCCAGACCCGCCTCTTCGAGACCCGCCGCGAGGCGGCCGCGCAGGAGGTCGCGCAGCTTGGCAAGCGGCAGGCACAGATCGGCGCGCAGATCGCCGGCCTGGCCGCGCAGGAAGCCGCGCTCGCCTTCCAGTCCGGCCTGATAGATCAGGAACTGGCGGCGCAGCAGGCGCTCTATGATCGCGGATTGGCGCAGTTGCCCCGGCTGCTGGCCCTCCGCCGCGAGGCCGCCCGGCAACAGGGCCTGCTGGGAGAGATGGCCGCGCAGCGGGCCGAGGCAGAGGGGCGGATCACCGAGATCGACCTGCAGATCCTTTCCCGCGCCACGGCCCGCCGCGAAGAGGCCATCGCCGCCCTGCGCGACCTGCGCGTGCGCGAGCTTGAGCTGGCCGAGCGCCGCCGCGCCCTGCGCCTGCGCCTTGCCCGGCTCGAGGTGACGGCCCCCGTCGCCGGCGTGGTCCACGGGCTGCGCGTCTTCGGCACCGGCGCCGTGGTGCAGCCGGCGGAACCGGTGCTCTACCTCGTGCCGCGCGACCGCCCGCTGCTGATCGCCGCCGAGGTCGCCCCCCTGCAGGTCGACGCCCTGCATATCGGCCAGCCGGTGCGCATCCGCTTCCCCGGCTTCGACCGCCAGAGCACGCCGGAACTCTCCGGCTGGCTGACCCACCTCTCGGCCGATGCCTTCACCGACGAGGCCACGGGCCGCAGCTTCTACCGCACCGAGATCCGGCTGGACGAGGGCGAGATGCAGCGCCTGCCCGAGGGCCTGACCCTGCTGCCCGGCATGCCTGTCGAAGCCTTCCTGCGCACCGACGACCGCACCCCCCTCGCCTACCTGGTGAAGCCGTTCGGCGACTATGTGGCGCGGGCCTTCCGCGAGTGAACCGCCCTGCCCCGGCCTCCGAGCCACGCCCGGCCCGGCGACACGGTGCCAAGGACGACGCAGCATGGCCGCCCCCTTCCGTGCCCGGGGAAGCGACCCGCGGGCCATTCTGACAGGTGCCATCGCAGGGCTCTCCGGCGATCCAACGGCAATGTATCTCTGCAAGGTCCTCCGGGGGGCCGACGACGACATGCCTCCGCAGGCGCCTTTGGCGCGGCGGCCGCCCAAACCACTCCGCGGGGCTTCCGAAGGGCGGGACAAAGGCCCTCAAGGGCACTGGGCGAGACGGAGAACAAGGCGCATTCGCTTCCTCCGCGGAGGGGTGGCAAGGCCCCCTTGCGCCCCGGCGGAACGGCACTTCAGGCGTCCCCGAGTTGAAGCAGCCACCCTGTCCGGGGCCTGACCGGCAGGCATCCGTCTGAGCCCTCCGCGCTTGGGCGCCGCCGGGCCATGTCGCCTCTCAAGAAACGGCCCGAGGGTCATGACCCGCCAGAGGAAAGGCGCGGTATACCCAGACGTGAAGCCGGCTCGGCACACCCATATCCGCAACCGGCCCGGCAAAGCTGCGCTGCGGCGGGGTGCCCGTGAAAGGGATCAAACGGACGGCCCCTTGCCGACAGTCCGCGAAGACCGCCCCGGACGAGGCTCCTCGAAACACCTCTCGAACGAGCGCCCTGAAGAGGCCGGTCGACAAGGCCGCCGGGCCAGGCGCCCGGAGGCAGCGCTCCGGATTGCCGGGCGTCAGGCTCTTGCCCGGGGCCGCCAATGTAACGCTTCGATGACCCGGCCCCACTCCGTGCCGAGCGGTGCGCCTCCCGGCGCTTCGCCCTTGCAATCGCCCGGCCAGCGGCTAGCGTCGCGACCGACACGCGGTGCCTGGCCCGCGACCCGACAGCCGAAAGGACCCCCCGATGACCGACGCGATCGAAACCCGCCTAGCCGAGCTTGGCGTCACCCTGCCCGAAGCCGCCGCCCCCGCCGCCAACTACGTGCCCTTCGTCAAGCTGGGCACCCTGGTGCATGTCTCGGGCCAGGTCAGCCAGACCGCCGAGGGGCTGGTCATCGGCAAGCTGGGCGCCGACATGGCGCTGGACGACGGCGCCGCGGCAGCGAAGCTCTGCGCCATCTCGCTGCTGGCCCAGGCCAAGGCGGCCTGCGGCGGCGACCTGTCCCGGCTGAAGCGGGTGGTCAAGCTGACCGGTTTTGTCAACTCGACCCCCGACTTCACCGACCAGCCCAAGGTGATCAACGGCGCCTCGGACTTCCTTGTCGCCGTCCTGGGCGAGGCCGGGCGCCACGCGCGCTCTGCCGTTTCTGCCGCCTCGCTGCCCTTCGGTGTCGCCGTCGAGATCGAGGCCATCTTCGAGGTCGAGACATGAATGCCGTCGCCCTGCCCGAGGTCTTCTCGCGCCTGCCCGTGACCCACCGTGCCCTGCATGACCGCGAGGCCGGCCGCCCGGAAAACGGCATCGAGGCGATCCGCGCCGCCGTCGAGGCGGGCTATGGGATCGAGATCGACCTGCAGCTCTCTTCGGATGGTGTGGCCATGGTCTTTCACGACTACACGCTGGACCGCGTCACCGGGCAAACCGGCGATGTCGACGCGCGCAGCGCCGCCGACCTGCAGGCCATCAAGCTGAGCGGCGGCGAGGCCGGCATCCCCACCTTAGCCGAGGTGCTTGCCCTGGTTGCAGGTCGCGTGCCGCTGCTGGTCGAGCTGAAGGACCAGGACGGCCGCACGGCCCATGCCCCCGGCACGCTGGAGGCCCGCGCCGCCGAGGCGGTCGCGGATTACACCGGCCCGCTGGCCTTCATGTCCTTCAACCCCGAGATGGTCGCCCGGCTGGCCGAGCTGGCCCCCGGGGTGCCGCGCGGCATCACCACCTGCTCTTACGAGGGCGAGCATTTCGCCCATCTGAGCGAGGCGGCCCGCGCCCATCTGCAGGCCATCGGCGACTTCGACCGCACCGGGTCCGGCTTCATCAGCCACGAGTGGCAGGACCTTGGCCGCAACAGCGTGCAGGCCCTTCGGGCGCGCGGCATCCCGGTGCTGTGCTGGACCCTGCGCAGCCCCGCAGACGAGGTACAGGCGCGGGCGCTTGCCGAGAATGTGACCTTCGAACATTACCTCGCGGCCTTTCCTGCCTGACAGGGGTGCGAAACCCTCTTGATCCCCGGAAGGGGCGACCCAGATTATCGACGACATGGAACGCCCCTCCCCGCCTCCTCCCTCCGATCCCGGCCCCGAGATCGTGCTGAGCACGCTCGGCAGCCTTTCGGGTATCGCCGAGGCAGACTGGGATGCCTGTGCCTGCCCCGAGGCCGCCGATGGCGGGCGCCCCGACGACCCCTTCACCACCTGGCGCTTCCTGAAGGCGCTCGAGGACAGCGGCTCGACCGGGCCGGGCACGGGGTGGGAGCCCCACTACCTGCTGGCCCATGAGGGCGAGACCCTGATCGGCGTGGCACCGCTGTTTGCCAAGTCGCACAGCCAGGGCGAATACATCTTCGATTTCAACTGGGCCCATGCCTATGAAAGCGCCGGCGGGACGTATTACCCCAAGCTGCAGATCGCCGTGCCCTTCACCCCTGCCACCGGGCGCCGTTTTCTTGCCCGGCCGGGGCACGAGGCGACGGCCATTGCGGCGCTGACCCAGGGGGCGGTGCAGATCGCGGCGGACAACCAGCTGTCCAGCCTGCATGTCACCTTCTGCACCGAGGCCGAGGCGCTGGCCGGCGAACAGATGGGCCTCATGCGGCGCACCAGCCAGCAATTCCACTGGCTGAACCGGGACTATGCGGATTTCGACGGCTTCCTCGGTGATCTCTCGTCGCGCAAGCGCAAGAACATCCGCAAGGAACGCCAGCAGGCCCAGGCCTTCGGCGGCGAGATCCACGCGCTGACCGGCGACGATATCCGTCCCGCGCACTGGGACGCCTTCTGGACCTTCTACCAGGACACCGGCGCGCGGAAGTGGGGCACCCCCTACCTGACCCGCGCCTTCTTCGAGATCGCCCACGAGACGATGCGCGACGACATGCTGCTGGTACTGGCCGGCACCGGGGACCGCCCCGTCGCCGGGGCTCTGAACTTCATCGGCCGCGAGGCGCTTTTCGGCCGCTACTGGGGCGCGCGAGAGCATCACCCCTGCCTGCACTTCGAGCTGTGCTACTATCAGGCCATAGACTTTGCCATCGCCGAGGGGCTGGCCCGCGTCGAGGCCGGCGCCCAGGGCGAACACAAGCTGGCCCGGGGCTACATGCCCGCGCTGACCCATTCACTGCACTGGATCGGCGATCCGGGCTTCGCCCGCGCCGTGCGCCAGTACCTCGACGCCGAGGCCCGCGCCGTGGACGAGGACATCGAGGTGCTGACCGCCTACGGCCCATTCCGCCGTGACCAAAGGGAGGAACAGGAATGAACGACACCCTAGACCCCACCGTCCGCGAGACGCTGCTGGCGCCTCTGTTCGACACCGGCTGGAGCCTCGACAATGACGGCGACGTGCTGTGCAAGACCTTCGAGTTCGAGGATTTCACCGCCGCCTTCGCCTTCATGAGCCGCGCCGCGCTCTGGGCCGAGAAGTGGAACCACCACCCGGACTGGAGCAACAGCTACGCCCGTGTCATGGTGCGACTGACCACCCATGACATGGGGGGCATCACCGCCGCGGACGCGAAACTTGCAAGAAAAATGGATCAGATCAGTCAATGAATGAAGAAATCGACAGCCTGCTGCAAACCGAAATCTGGAACGGAAAGACCCTCGGCGACCTGCTGACGCTGGACTTCCTGGCAGGGCTGGCCGGGGATGTTCTGGCCGCGGTGCTCATCCTTTTCCTCGGCTTCACCATCGCCGGCTGGGCCAAGCGCCGCGTCACCCATCTGTCGGAGCGCCACGCGCAGCTCGATGACACGCTGTTCGAGTTCCTCGGCTCGATCCTGCGCTACGCGGTGATCGGCTTTGCCTTCCTCTTCGTGCTGAACACCTTCGGAGTGCAGACCACCTCGGTCGTCGCCGTCATCGGTGCCGCCGGCCTGGCCATCGGCCTGGCCCTGCAGGGCACCCTGTCGAACGTCGCCGCCGGCGTGATGATCATCTTCTTCCGCCCGATCAAGAACGGCGATTTCGTCGAAGTCGCGGGCGAGATGGGCACCGTCCGGAACATCAACCTGAACTACACCGAGCTGGCCAGCCTGTCGAACACCCAGATCATCATCCCCAACAGCGAAGTCTGGGGCAACACGATCATCAACTACTCGATCTACCCGACCCGGCGCGCCGAATGGACCTTCGGCGTCGGCTACGGTGCGGACCTGAAGAAGGCCGAGACCATCATCCGCGACACCATCACCTCGGACCCCCGCGCCCATGCGACGCCCGAGCCCTTCATCCAGGTCAACAACCTGGGCGATTTCTCGGTCGATTTCCTGGTGCGGGTCTGGTGCAACAGCTCCGATTACTTCGCCTTCACCACCGACATGAAGCGCAAGGTGAAAGAGGCGCTGGACGAGGGTGGCGTGGATATCCCCTTCCCCACCCGGACCCTGCTCCAGCCCGACATGGGCGGCAAGGAAGACTGAATGCACCGGAACCTACCGGGCAAGGATCACCGCAAGGGGTCGCTTCGGCGGCCCCTTTTCACTGCGGGACGGCGGACCGCGATGCCCTGTCACAGGGGGGTGCCTCAGAACGGGCCCCAGCCCGCCTCGGCGCCGACCACCACGTCGGTCATCCGGTTCAGCAGCGGCTGCACGGCTCCGGCCTCGGCCAGGCGCAGGGCGTCCTGAAGCAGGGCCTCGAACTCGATCCGGGCTTCGGCAAGGGCGCCGAAACCGGGATGCAGGCACCAGCGGACATGCCGCCAGTAGGCTGACCGCAGAGCGGTGGCGACGATATGGTCCGAGACCAGCAACATCATCGCCTCGAGCTGTGCCGACAGTGCCTGGATCATCTGGCTGTCCGCGCCTTCGGCCCGCTCCAACAGTCGGATGGAATCGCGCAGGCGGTCGATCACCCGGCCCGGCACCTCATTGTCGGGGATCGGGCATTGCGCCGCAGCCATCAACAGGGCGCGGAAGGCGCGCACGTCCGACTTGCGGTGCTCGGCGATCAGCGGCGTCGCGATGGTGCCCACGCCCGAACGGGTCTCGACCAGGTTTTCGTAGGCCAGCATCTGCAACACCTGACGAATGGGCGTCCGGGACACCCCGAACTCTGTGGCCAGCTGACCTTCATGCAGGAGGAGGTTCACTTCCTGTCCGTTAAGGCAAATCCGTTCCCGGATCACGGCTGCGATTTCGCCGTTCGTCTTGCGCATATGCTCTCACTACTCGACCAGGCCCGATGCCTGTCGAAACCATGACATGCGGGATATCTTTTACACATCCGGAGTTATATGAAGCTTTGCTGACAGTGGCAACGCGAAGACACACGCGGGGGAGGAACCGGAATGTCCGATGCAACCGAGCTGCTGCCCCTGCGGGCGCGGGTGGCCCTTCCCGGCGGCGGCGCCTGCATCATGTCAGGCTTTCCCGGTCTGGAAAGCGGTGTCGACGGGGTGGCCTGGATCTCTCCCGAGATGCTGGAGGCGACGCTTGCGGAACTGGCGCGTCAGGGCGCGGAACGCCTGCTGATCCTCACCGAAGAGAGCGAACTGCCCGAGGGCGCTTGCACCTTGCTCGACGCCGCCCTGGCCCGGCACGGGATTGTCGGCATCGCCTTGCCCATCCGCGACTTTCACGCCCCCGAAAAGGCCTTCCTGGACGCCTGGGCGCAGCTTGGACCCAGGCTGCACGCGGCGCATCGCGCCGGGGGGATCTCGGCGCTGTGCTGCCAGTACGGGGCCGGGCGCAGCGGGCTGGTCGCCGCGCTGATCCTGATCGAAGGCGGCATGGCCCCGGATGATGCCGTGGCCCATGTCCGCGCCGAGTTCGAAGACGCCGTGGAAAGCGACGTGCAGATGCAGTGGCTGCAGGCCCTTTCCCCCGGCCGGCCGGTCACCGGCTGAGCCGGGCAACCCATACGCCAACGTCTTGATTTGGGATTGACCCGCACCCTGTGTACATGCACATTGACGCCAGGGTCAGTCCGATGGGACCGGACAGGCCTGACTGCACCTTCTGCACCGCACGGAATTACCGGAAATTCGGGCCGGTCCGTCGCGGCCGGGTGCAAGGGAAAGAAGCCCGCTCGGGACAGCGGGTCTTCGAGCGCCCGGGGCCGCAAGGTTCCGGGCGCCCCATCTCAGGGACGCCCGTTCAGATCCGATCTCAGACCTCGGCCAGCAGGGTCTCGCCGGCGGAAATCTCGCAGGTGCCGGGGCTGTCCTCGACATGCAGCGCAGTGACCTTGCCATCCTCGACCAGCATCGAGAAGCGCTTGGCGCGGTCGATCAGCCCGGCGGGCGGGGCCGAGAAATCAAGCCCGATAGCCTTGATGAAGGCCGAGGAGGGGTCGCCCAGGAAGGTCAGCCCGGCCTTGCCCGCACCGGTGGCCTCGGACCAGGCGCCCATGACGAAGGGATCGTTGACCGAGACGCAGATGATCTCGTCCACGCCCTTCTCGGCGAAGGCGGGGGCGGTGCGGATGAAGCTGGGCACATGGGCGGTGGTGCAGACGCCGGTATAGGCGCCGGGCAGGCCGAAAATCACCACCTTGCGGCCCTTGGTCTTCTCGGCCAGCGAGACGGGCGCCGGGCCCTCGGAGGTCAGGGCCAGCAGGGTCGCGTCGGGCAGGCTGTCGCCTTTGGAGATGCTCATGGGGGATATCCTGTGCAGGTTTGCGTTTCCTCAGGGAAAGCATATAGCTTCCCCCTCAGCAACAGGAAGCGAGAGATCCCATGACCCATTTCGCCGTGATCGGCGCCGGACAGGCCGGTGCCTCGCTGGTGGCGCGGCTGCGCGCGCAGGGGTTTATCGGACAGATCACCCTGATCGGCGCCGAGCCGGTGCCCCCCTACCAGCGCCCGCCCCTCTCGAAGAAGTTCCTGCTGGGCGAGATGGAGGAAGAACGGCTCTACCTGCGCCCGCGCGCCTGGTATGCCGAGAACGACATCACCCTGCGCCTCGGCGACGCGGTCGAGGCCCTGGTGCCCGCCGCGCGCGAGATCGTCCTGGGCGGCGAAGTGCTGCGCTATGACGCTCTGGCGCTGACCACCGGTTCTGTGCCGCGCCATCTGCCGGCGGCCCTCGGCGGCGCCCTGCCCGGCGTCTTCTGCGTCCGCGGCCTGCCGGACATCGAGGCCCTTGCGCCCCATGTCCGCCCCGGCGCCCGAGCGCTGATCGTCGGCGGCGGCTACATCGGGCTTGAAGCGGCGGCGGTGCTGGCCTCCAGGGGCGTACAGGTCACGCTGGTCGAGATGGCCGAGCGCATCCTGCAACGGGTCGCCGCGCCGCAGACCTCGGATTATTTCCGCGCCCTGCATCAGGCCAACGGGGTGAAGATCCTCGAAGGCACCGGGCTGGAGCGCCTGCTGGGCGAGGACGGCGTCCACGGTGCCGTGCTGAGCGACGGCACCCACCTGGACCTCGATTTCGTCGTCGTCGGCACCGGCATCCTGCCGGATCAGCGGCTGGCCGAAGAGGCCGGTCTGCGGATCGAGAACGGCATCGCCTGCGACGCCAGCTGCCGCACCTCGGATGCGACGATCTGGGCGGCGGGGGACTGCGCCTCCTTCCCGCATCGCGGCGGACGGCTGCGGCTGGAAAGCGTGCAGAACGCCATCGACATGGCCGAATGCGCCGCCGACAACATGATGGGCCAGACGCGCGCCTACGATCCTAAACCCTGGTTCTGGTCCGATCAGTACGACGTGAAGCTGCAGATCGCCGGGCTGAACACGGGCTATGACCGCATCGTCACCCGGCGCGACGACAGGGGCGCGCGCTCGCACTGGTACTACGACGGCGACCGGCTGCTGGCGGTCGATGCGATGAACGACCCGCGCGGCTACATGGTCGGCAAGCGCCTGATCGACGCGGGCAAGACCGCCGATCCGGCGAAGGTCGCCGACCCGACTGTCGACCTCAAGGAGCTGATGAAGGGCTGATGCGCATCATTGCCGGAGAGTTTCGCGGCCGCCGCCTGGCCTCGCTGGGCAAGGGCGATGCCGGGGCCCACCTGAGGCCGACCACCGACCGGGTGCGCGAAAGCCTGTTCTCGATCCTGACCGGGGGGCGCTTCGGCGATCCGCTGGAAGGGGCCGTGGTGCTGGACCTCTTCGCCGGCACCGGCGCCCTCGGGCTGGAGGCCCTGTCGCGCGGAGCTGTCTCGGCGACCTTCATCGACGATGGCCGCGTCGCCGGACGGCTCCTCTCCGAGAACATCCGCGAGCTGGGGGTGAAGACGCGCACCAGCCTGCTGCGCTGCAACGCCACGCGCCTGCCCCCCTGCCCGGGCACCCCTGCGACGCTGGTCTTCCTCGACCCCCCCTATGGCAAGGGCCTTGGCGAACCCGCCCTGGCCTCGGCCCTGGCACAGGGCTGGATCGCCGACAGCGCCCTGCTGGTCTGGGAGGAAAGCGCCGCCATCACCCCGCCCGAGGGCTGGCAGGTGCTGGACAGCCGCCGCTTCGGCGACAGCACGATGAGCTTCCTCGGCAAGGACTGAGCCGCCCGAGGTGGGTTGTCACCCACCCTACGCGAACGGCACGGCCTGCCCCCCGGCAAGCTCCGACCGACGCCCCCCGATGAATGCGGTCAGGGGGCCAGGCGACGCACCGGGCACCCTCCCCCGGCAACCTCTCCGCCTCGAACCGGTGCAGCTCCGGGCCGTCGGACGGCCAAAGGCACCCCTTCTGCACATCACCAGGCTGAAAGTACTCCGGGGGAGTCTCCGCAGGAGACGGGGGCAGAGCCCCCCCTTCCTCCAGACCTGGCCTACAGGCGGCAGGCGGTCGAAGCTGTGAACGCCCGCAAAGCCGCCCGGGACGACCGGCGCCCCCGCGACTCACCCCTGCGACTCGTCCCCGGTTCTGCGGCAACACCTTGCCCTCGCCCGGCACCGCCCGGAGAACACAGCGATGAAGGGTCTGTCCCTCTGTCTCCGTTCCGCGAGAACACGCCCCCGGGACCCGTCGTCATGACAGCGGCCCCGGCCTTCCCATCTGTCGCAGAGCGTGACTTTGCGCGTAGGGTGGGTGAAACCCACCCCTGCCTAGCCCTCGCCGGCCATATCCTGCCGCAGCCAGACCATCCGGTCGAGGAACCACAGCTTCGCGCCCATCGACAGCACCAGCCCGGCGACGGTCCAACCGGGGGACAACGCCCAGAGGCCGAGGCCCAGCACCATGGCGCCGCCCCCTGAGAGCCCCGAGAGGATCATCGCCGCACGGGCGTGGTGGGCCGGGATCGGCACCTTGCGGCGCGCCAGCCAGACACGTTCGCCCAGCACACCCTGCGACATCCAGTTGTCGGTGCGGCGCGGCACCGGGAAGAGGCGCGGGTTCACCCAGACCCAGGTCAGCACCAGCGCCACGGGCGCCCAGGCCCAGGCGCCGATCCAGACCCGCGACCAGACGGCCAGCGACAGGAGCGGCAGCGTGGCAAGGCGGCTCCAGCCTGACCAGGGGTTGGCATGACGCGCCCAGGCCGCCTCGTCCATCAGCATCAGCCGTTCAGAGAGGCGCCCGGCATCGGCCATCTCAATCCTGCGGATAGGTCGGGTGGAAGAGACCGCCGGGCGAGAGGGTGAAGATCTCGCAGCCATCCGCCGTCACGCCGATCGAATGCTCGAACTGCGCCGACAGCGACTTGTCGCGGGTCACCGCGGTCCAGTCGTCGGAGAGTGTCTTGGTCTCGGGACGGCCGAGGTTCACCATCGGCTCGATGGTGAAGAACATGCCCTCTTCCAGCACCGCGCCGGTGCCAGGGCGGCCGTAGTGCAGCACGTTGGGCGGCGCGTGGAACACCCGGCCCAGACCGTGGCCGCAGAAGTCGCGCACCACCGACATGCGGTGCCCTTCCACGAAGGACTGGATGGCATGGCCGATGTCGCCGAAGGTCTTGCCCGGCTTCACCGTCTCGATGCCGATCATCAGCGCGTCATGGGTGACCTGGATCAGCCGCTCGGACTTGCGCGACAGTTTCCCGGCCACGTACATCCGTGAGCTGTCGCCGAACCAGCCATCCAGGATCACCGTCACGTCGATGTTCAGGATGTCGCCATCCTTCAGCTTCTTGTCGCCGGGGATGCCATGGCAGACCACGTGGTTGATCGAGATGCAGGAGGCGTGCTGGTAGCCCTTGTAGCCGATGGTCGCCGAGGTGGTGCCGTATTCCGTCACCTTGGCCTCGATGAACTTGTCGATCTCGGCGGTGGTGATGCCCGGCTCGACCAAGGGGATCACGTCGTCGAGGATCCGGGCCGCAATGGCACCGGCCCGGCGCATGCCCTCGAAATCGCCCGCCTCGTGGATCCGGATGCCTTCCCGTGTCATGCGACCGTTATGTTCCTGTTCCAAAGCCATGTTCCCTGAAAACCTGCCCAAAGGGCGCGCGGGCCGCCTGCCTCCGGCCCCGGAGGGCGGTGCGGGGCGCGATGCGCGTCAGGGGCAGAAATAGTCCCTTTTGCCGGGAAAGGCCAGCCAAGCGGCGCCCCGACTAGGCCGGCAGGGGCGGCGCCGGCAACGCGGCCCCCAGCGTGATCTCTTCCGGGGAAATGGTGCAGCCGAAGGCCAGGCATTCGACCCCCGCCGCCCGGGCGCGCGCGAAGCCTGCGGCATAGGCCGGGTCGATATCGCCGGCCAGTGCCGTGGCGCGCGCATCTGTACGCTGCACGAGGAACAGCATCACCGCGCGGTGCCCCTCGGCGGCCATCTGCGACAGCTCGGCCAGGTGCTTCAGCCCGCGTGCGGTCACGCTGTCGGGAAACTCGGCCAGGCCGGGCTGACGCGAGAGGGTCACCGATTTGACCTCGACATAGCAGTCGGAGCGCGTCGCATCCTTCAGCAGGAAGTCGATGCGGCTGTTCTCTCCGTACTTCTGTTCGGGCAGCACCTGGGCGTAGCCGCCCAGCCCCGGCACCTGTCCGGCGATCAGCGCCTCGCGCAGGGCACGGTTCGGCACCGAGGTATCGACTCCGGTAAAGTGCCCGCCCGGGTGCTCGACCAGCCGCCAGCCGTACTTCAGCTTCTTCTTCGGGTCATCGTTGGGTTCCACCCAGATCCGCATGCCGGGCTCCGCCAGCCCCATCATCGAGCCGGGATTGGCGCAATGGGCCACGTGTTCGCTGCCGTCCTCCAGCCGGATATCGGCGAGGAAGCGCTTGTATCGGCGCAGCAGCGTGGCGGGCAGAAGAGGGGTTTGAAAGCGCATGTGGCGGGCCTATAGCTTTGAGCAACCACCAGAACAAGGAGAGGTGACATGGGCAACCCGAAAGCCGCGATGATCGTGATCGGAGACGAGATCCTGTCAGGCCGCACCCGGGATGCGAACATGCACCACCTCGCGGGCGAGCTGACCAAGATGGGCATCGACCTGGTCGAGGCGCGTTTCGTCTCGGACGATCAGGGCGCCATCGTCGGCGCCGTGCGGGCGCTGTCGGAAACCTATGACCATGTCTTCACCTCGGGCGGGATCGGGCCGACCCATGACGACATCACCGCCGATTGCGTCGCCGAGGCCTTCGGGCGCTCCATCGACGTGCGCGACGATGCCCGCGCCCTGCTGGAAGCCCACTGGAACGCCCGTGGCGTCGAGATCAACGAGGCGCGCCTGCGCATGGCGCGCATTCCCGCAGGCGCCCGGCTGATCGACAACCCGGTGTCCATCGCGCCGGGCTTCACCATCGAGAATGTCCACGTCATGGCCGGGGTGCCCAGTGTCTTCGAGGCCATGGTGGCCACGGTCCTGCCGCAGCTGACCGGGGGCAAGCCGCTGCTCAGCCAGTCGCTGCGCATCGAACGCGGCGAGGGCGAGATCGCCGGGCCGCTGGCCGCCCTGGCCTCGCGCCACCCCGAACTGTCCATCGGCAGCTACCCGTTCCAGCGGGACGGGATCTACGGCGCCAATATCGTCATCCGGGGCAGCGACGGGGCGCAGGTCGACGCGGCCATGGCCGAGCTGGCCGGGCTGTTCCCCGCATGAGCGCCGATCGCACGCCCGAATTCATGGCCGTGGTGGATGCCACCTGGCCGCCCGCCGAGATCATCGAGGCCGCGCCCTTCCTGCTGCGCCGGGGCGGGGGCGGCGGCAAGCGCGTGTCCGCGGCCTCGACCCTGCGCGGTGGCATCACCGCCGCCGAGATCGACGCCGCCGAAACCGCCATGCGGGCCATGGGTCAGCACCCGCTGTTCTCGATCCGCCCCGGCGACGAGGAATTGGACACCGAGCTTGAGGCGCGCGGCTACGAGGTCGTCGACCCGGTCTGGGTCTACACCATGAGCGCGCCCGCCATGGCCGCCCTGCCGAAACGCGGCGAAGAGCGGGTCAGCGTTCCCGCCTGGGAACCCCTCGCCATGCAGCGCGAGATCTGGGAGGCCGGTGGCATCGGCCCGGCCCGCATCGCGGTGATGGAGCGGGTCGAGGGCGCGAAAACCTCTCTCATCGGGCGGTTCGACAATGCGCCGGGCGGCACGGCCTTCGTTGCGCTCTCGGGCGGGATCGCCATGCTTCATGCGCTGGAAGTGCTGGCCGAGGCCCGTGGCAAGGGCATGGGCCGGGCGATGATGATCGACGCGGCGAAATGGGCCGTCAGCCAGGGCGCGCAGGAATTCTCGGTCGTGGTGACCAAGGCGAACGCGGGCGGAAACGCGCTCTATCGTTCGCTCGGCATGGAACAGGTCGGGCAGTACCATTACCGTCAGGGGGCATGAACGGGAGGAGACCCAGACCATGACCCAACAGGTGACAGCCCTTGACCTGCCAATGCAGGATCCGCTGCCGGAACGGACACAGAAATACTTCGACATCTGCCAGGAAAAGCTGGGGATGGTGCCCAATGTGCTGAAGGCTCATGCCTTCGACATCCCCAAGCTCGAGGCTTTCACCGCGCTCTACAACGACCTGATGCTGGGCGAGAGCGGGCTGAGCAAGCTGGAACGCGAGATGATCGCCGTGGTGGTCAGCGCCATCAACCATTGCTTCTACTGCCTGACCGCCCATGGTGCCGCCGTGCGCGAGATGGCCCCGAAGGAAATGGGTGGCCCCGTGCTGGGCGAGATGATGGTGATGAACTGGCGCGTTGCCGACCTGTCGCCGCGCCAGCGCGCCATGCTGGCCTTCACCGTGCAGGTGACCGAGGCCTCGGCCACCATCGAGGAAGCCGACCGCCAGGTGCTGCGCGACCATGGTTTCAGCGACCGCGACATCTGGGACATCGCCAATGTCGCGGGCTTCTTCAACATGACCAACCGGATCGCCAGCGCGGTGGATATGCGCCCGAACCCGGAATACCACGGCCAGGCACGCTGAATGGCGGCGAGGCGGTCCTTCGCGCGGCGCCTGCGCCCGGCGCGGCTGTTGGCCGCCCCGTTTCTGGCCGCCCCCTTTCTGCCCCCCCCGTTTCTGGCCGTCACGACCCTCGCGGCCCTGGCCCCGCCCGTCCGCGCGCAACCCTTCGCGTCCCTGCCCTACGAGGCCACCGAGACCTTCCTGGATGTCGCCGATCCAGACAGCTACGGCTTTCCGACCGGTCCGTCGCGGTCCCATGACCGGCCACCGACAGAGCAGGTCGAGGGGGCCGTCACCCGCAGGGCCTGGCTGGTGCCGGGCAACCAGACCACCTCTCTTCAACTGCTTGCCCCGCTGCGGGACGGCCTTGCCCGGGAGGGCTGGCAGATCCTGCTGGACTGCGACAGCCGGACCTGCGGCGGTTTCGATTTCCGCTTCGCGATCGAGGTCATTCCCGCGCCCGCCATGGCGGTCGACCTCTTCGATTTCCGCGCGCTGACCGCCGCCCGGGGCGACGAACGCATCTTCCTGCTGACCAGCCAGGGCGACACGGCTGGCCATGTGCAGCTGATCCACGCCGGCCCGGCCAGCGCCGCACCGCTGCCCGCCCCGCCCCCCTCCGACGCCCTGCCGCCGGGGTCCTCCGGGGCCGCGGCGCTGATCGCCGCCCTGCGCAGCGCGGGTCACGCGGCACTGGACGACCTGCGCTTCGCCACCGGCGAGGTCGCGCTGGAAGAGACCCCCGCGCCCTCGCTGAGCGCCCTGGCGGCCTTCCTGCGCGACACCCCCGACGCGCGGCTGCTGCTGGTCGGGCATACTGACAGCGACGGGCCGCTGGACACCAACCGCGCCGTCTCGCAGCGCCGCGCCGAGGCGGTGCGCCGGAAGCTCATCGAGCTGGGCGTGGCGCCGGACCGGCTGGAGGCCCATGGCGTCGGCTACCTTGCGCCGCGCGCCAGCAACGCCACCGACGAGGGCCGCCGCGCCAACCGCCGGGTCGAGGCAGTGCTGCTTTCAAACCCCTGAGCCCAAAAGAAAACCCCGGCCGAAGCCGGGGTACGAGGATCCGTGACTGAGACACGGGGGAGGAAACGGAAAGCGGGCTACCAGTCCAGGGGGCCCTTGTCCTGAAAGGCCTCGACCAGGAAATCAATGAAGGCACGGACCTTCGGCTGGGTGAAGCGGCCCGGCGGATAGACGGCATAGATCCCCTGCACCTCGACCGGCAGATCGGGGATCGCATCCTCGACCAGCCCGCTGCGCAACGCATCGTGATAGAGGAAGGACGGCAGGTAGGCGATGCCCAGCCCGGCGATCGCGGCATTGAGCAGCGACTGCCCGTCGTTGACCGACAGCCAGCCGGCGGTGCGGATCTGCCGCTTCTCGCCCGAGGGCGCGGTCAGCTTCCAGACATTGCCCGAGGCCTGCGAGGAATAATGCAGCAGCTTGTGCTCGTTCAGGTCGTCGATCTTGGCGGGGCGGCCGTATTTCTCGAAATAGGCCGGGCTGGCGATCATCCGGTAGGCCGTCTCGGTCAGCTTGCGGGCCCGCAGAGAGCTGTCTTCCAGCTCTCCGATGCGGATCGCCATGTCGAAGCCTTCCGAGATCAGTTCGACGTAGCGGTTGTTCAGCACCATGTTGACGGTGATCTCGGGGTATTCGCGCAGGAAGTCCCCCAGCACCGGCGACAGGTGATTGACGCCGAAATCCGTGGCGACAGAGATCCGCAGCAGCCCAGAGGGCGCGGATTGCATCGAGGTCACCAGCGCATCGGCCTCGCCTGCGTCGTTCAGCACCCGGCGGGCCCGGTCGTAGTAGGCCAGGCCGATCTCGGTGGGCGACACGCGACGGGTGGTGCGGTTCAGCAAACGGGCGCCAAGGCGCGCCTCGAGCGAGGAAACGTGCTTGGAGACGGCGGACTTCGAGATCCCCATCTTCTTCGCCGCGTCGGTAAACCCTCCCTGGTCCACCACCGTGGCGAAAGCCTCCATTTCCGTAAGACGATCCATAAGCCAAACCCGTCGCAAATCCTGCCCGACGTTTATTGGCGTCGATCAAGGCACAAAAGGGGCAGGCAGCCGACAATATCGGGGTTTTGTCTTGGATCGTTGAAGGCGGGGAAACGACTGCCCGCCGTCCGGCCAACGGGCGTGACGGACCGTCAGTCTGCTCCGGTATCGACGCAGTGGCGGCGGAAGGCGCGTTTCAGCATGTCCAGCTCTTCGCGCAACAGCGTGACCTCGGCCTGAAGCGTGTCGCCGACCATCTCGCCTGCCAGCACGGCGAAGGAGTTCAGCACCCGGTTCTCGTCGGCGCGGTCGCGAATCACGAAGACCTGGATCCCGTCGGAAATCGCCTGTGCGGGAATCGGAACGGTGATCGCCCATGTCCCCGCCGGTTCGAGCGGCCGCACCTCGATGTCCTCGATGCGCATGTCCTGCACCAGCACCTCGAGCTGCGGCGCCGGAGCGTTCTCGGGCACGCTCAGCACACCTTCCCAGCGGCCGGCCACGAGTCGGGTCTTGGTCAGGGTGGTGTCACGGGTCATCGGCGGCCTCCGGTCACAGCTCGGCCCGCAGGCGACGGCTGACGGTGAGGTCGCGCAGGGTGACCTCGTTCATCTGGGGCCGCTCGAAGATCAGGTCGATCCAGGCCCGTTCGATGCGCTTCTCGTTGATGTTGGTATAGGCGAGGTCGAATTCGACCATCCGGTCTGCCTCGTGCAGAGGCAGCTCGCGCACCAGTTGTTCGGTGTTCGGCCCGTGCTTGATGTTGAGCCGGGCGAAGATTTCAAGCGGCTTCTCGATCTGTACCATGGGGTCGAGCCTGATCAGGTGGCGCCGGGACAGGCCGTCAAGCGCCGCCTCGGGCAGGTTCACCACCAGCGACAGGAACGAGCCGTCGAAGCCGAAGACATCCATGCGCAACGCATAGGGGGCCAGGTCGCTCTCGCGGCGGTTGCGCAACTGGCGCAGGGTCAGCTCGGAGGTGGCGCAGTCATGGAACAGGGTCAGCTCCTCGCCCAGCTGTTCGCCCGAGCGCACCGAGGTCAGGCCGCTCTGCGCCAGCGGACCGCGCCAGGCCTGGGGCCGCCAGGACCAGTCGGTGCCATGGGGCACCGGGAAGGCGGTCGAGCCAATGGCGGGCAGCCCGAGGCGGCTGTCGGCGACATGGATCAGATGATCCAGCTCGGCGCGCAGGGCGCGGGCCTGGCTGCGCTGGCCCCGCAGGGCCGACAGCGGCGCGGCGGTCACCTGGCGGGCACGGCTGCGCCAGCGCTGCAACTCGCGTGCGTTCACCAGTGCGGCAAGGAAGGATCTGCGGAAGGCGGCCATGGGTCCTGTCGTCTGCCCGGTCGCCCGGGATGGGGCGGGGCGTGATCATCTCTCGGTCGCGGCAAGCCTATCCCATCGGGATGGCGATACAAGCTCTCGCGCGCTAGTCCGCCTGTCCGGCGGTGGCCGAGGGCACGTTCTGGGACGAGCCCAGCCCCTGGGTCTGATCCACCTCGGTGGGCGCGGCGGCGGTCAGGTCCGGCTCGGCGGCGCCGGGCGCGTCGGGGCTGGCGGCACGGATGGCGCCGGCCATGGCCAGCAGCAGGGGCCGCCCGCCGGCCCGGGCCACGGCGCTGCCCTTCGGCCCGTAGGCCGCCATGGTCACCGCCTGACCGTTGAGGATGAAGACGCCGCGCCACTGCCGCTTGTCGGCACTGCCGACCAGGGCATTGCCCCCCGTCGCCAGGTGCAGAAGGCGCACCCCCTCGCTGTCCTGGCTGTCCAGCACGCCCATCTCGGACATGTCGGCGGCCAGGCTGGCAGCGTCGGGCAGCTCTCCATCATAGGGGGTCACGGTGACCGTCAGCAGCGCCAGGGCCACCGGGTTGCCCATTTCGCCGCCCGAGAGGATATCGCAGCGCGCCAGCAGCGCGAAGGAGCGCTCCGCGCGGACCTTCAGGCTGCGGCCCTCGATGCAATAATCCTCGGGGCCACGGATCATGACGTCTCCGCCCGCAGCCGGGGCCGAGACCAGCACCGGCCCCACGGGGCGGCGCAGGGACGAGAAGAGCCCAAGCCCGCCGCCGCCGTTCTCGACCTGTCGGAAGGCCCCGCCCGAGGCGCCCGAGGGCGTGTCGAGGCATCCGGAGAGAGCGAGACAGGCCGCCAGCGCCGTCAGTGGACGTCCAAGGCGAGACATGACGCGGGCCGGCGCGCTGTCGCGGCCGGCCCGGGTCAGATCAGAGATCGGCGTAGACATGCTTTTCAGCCTTGCCGCCGGGATGGGTCACCGCACCCAGGTAGGTGCTGCCGACCTGCTGGGCGAACTTCCACAGCGCACCCGAGGCATAGATCGTGTCGCGCGGACCTTTCCATTCGGCCTTGCGGGTGGCCAGCTCGTCCTCGGTCAGGTCCACGTCGATGGTGCCCTTGATGGCGTCGATGGTGATCATGTCGCCGGTCTTCAGCAGGGCGATCGGGCCGCAATGGGCCGCCTCGGGGCCGACGTGGCCGACGCAGAAGCCACGGGTCGCGCCCGAGAAGCGGCCATCGGTGATCAGCGCCACCTTCTTGCCCATGCCCTGACCCGAGAGGGCGGCGGTGGTGGCCAGCATCTCGCGCATGCCGGGGCCGCCTGCGGGGCCCTCGTTGCGGATGACGATCACGTCGCCTTCCTTGTAGTCACGCTTCTGCACGGCGGCGAAGGCATCCTCTTCGCACTCGAAGACGCGCGCCGGGCCGGTGAAGACCTGGTGCTCGGGCGCCATGCCGGCGACCTTCACGATGGCGCCCTCGGGGGCGATGTTGCCCTTCAGGCCGACCACGCCGCCGGTCTTGGTGATCGGGGTTTCGATCGGATAGATGACGCGGCCGTCGGCCTCGCGGTCGATGCGGTCCAGCTCTTCGCCCAGGCTGCGCGACGAGGCGGTCATGCAGTCTTCGTAGATCAGCCCGGCCTTGCGCAGTTCCTTCATCACGACGGGAATGCCGCCGGCGTCGAAGAGGTCCTTGGCCACGTACTGGCCGCCCGGCTTCAGGTCGACGAAATAGGGGGTGTCGCGGAAGATGTCGCAGACATCGGTCAGGTCAAAGTCGATCCCGGCCCCATGCGCGATGGCGGGCAGGTGCAGGCCGGCGTTGGTCGAGCCGCCGGTGCAGGCCACGACGCGGGCCGCGTTGATCAGGCTTTCCTTGGTCACGATGTCACGGGCGCGGATGTTCTTCTCGATCAGGTTCATCACCGCGCGGCCCGAGGCTTCGCCGTACTGGTCGCGGCTCTCGTAGGGGGCGGGCATGCCGGAAGAGTTCATCAGCGCCAGGCCGATCGCCTCGGAGACACAGGCCATGGTGTTGGCGGTGAACTGGCCACCGCAG
>NZ_AFPM01000108.1 GCF_000220565.1 Oceanicola sp. S124
CTGACCCTGGGCGACCCCTCCGGTCGGGTGATCCTGTGGACCCATGGCATCTACGGCCACTGCCGCTGGCCCGCCGCCCTCGAGGCCCGTGCCGCTGCCGAGGGGCTTTGCCTGCTGGTGCCGATCCGGGCGGGTTTCGGCGGCTCGGATCCCGTCGCCGGCGCCGGGGATCCTGCCGTGCTGGCAGCCTCGGACATGGCGGCGCTGATCGACTGGATGCAGGCCGGGCCGGTGCCGGTCATGGCCACCGGTGCCGACAGCGCCAGCCTTGCCCGGCCCGAGGCCAGGGCCGCCCTGCTCGGCAGCGCCGAGATCGCGCTGGACGGCAGCGGGCACTTCCTGCCCGTTCTGGCGGCCGAACTGACCGCGCAGGCCCGCAACGACTGGACCGGCCTGCTGCTGGGGCTGCGCGACGCGCTGCCGGTGATCCTTCTGCATGGCGTTGACAGCCTGCGCCATCCGGCCGGGCTGCGCGCCGCAGGGCGAGCCGCCTTCCCCTGGATCGCACAGCACGACATTCGCGGCGCGGGCGAGTTGCTGCATGTCCAGATCGGGGATCAGCTGCTGGAGATCGCCCGGCAGCACATCCTTGACTGATCACATTTTCCTGAAGTCCGCCGCCGTCCCCCAACTGGGGTATGATCCCCCGTCCCCGACGTGACAGGCTAAAGGTGGTAAGAGGTGATCCTTTGTGTGCCTCCCGCGACCCCGGCGCTTGGCTCCGGGGCGCGCGGGACCGCCCGATTGCCCTGCCCGGCCCCGGGGGGCTGCCCCCCAACCGGCCCATACCGGCAGGTCCACGGGGTCCGTCCGCGACCATGTCACGAAGGGTGCACGGCCTGTCGGCGCCGCCAGACCGAAAGACGGCGACCGTCGGCCCGACGTGCACCATTCGGTCCTGCGGATCAGCCGGCGTCGATCAGCCTGCGCGCCGCCGCGCGGGCCTCGTCGGTCACCGCGTCCCCCGAGATCATCCGCGCCAGCTCATCCACCCGCGCCTCTGGCGAGAGTGCCAGCACGGTCGACAGCGTGGCCTCGCCCTCGACCCGCTTGGCCACCTGCCAGTGATGGGCGGCCCGGGCCGCGACCTGGGGCGAATGGGTGACGACCAGCACCTGGCCGCCCTCGGCCAGCTTGGCCAGACGACGCCCGACCGCATCGGCAGTGGCCCCACCCACGCCCCGGTCGATCTCGTCGAAGATCATCGTGACGTCGCTGTCGTCGCCGGACAGGCAGACCTTCAGCGCCAGCAGGAAGCGCGACAGCTCGCCGCCCGAGGCGATCTTTGCCAGCGGACCGGACGGCGCGCCGGGGTTGGTCGCCACGGTGAAGGAGACCTCGTCGCGGCCCTCGGGCCCTGGCTCGGCGGCGGTGATCTCGGTCACGAAGCGGGCCCGCTCCATCTTCAGCGGCGCCAGCTCGGTCTCCACCGCCGTGTCCAGCGTGGCGGCGGCAGCCCGCCGCGCCTCGGAGAGCCTGTCGGCCAGGCCCGCATAGGTCGCATCGGCCTCGCGCAGGGCCGCTTCCAGCCGCGCGATCTCTCCGGCACCACCGTCGATGGCATCCAGGCGACCGCGCAGGTCCTGCGCGAGGCCGGGCAGCTCTTCCGGGGTCACGTCATGCTTGCGCGCCAGGGCCCGGATGGCAAAGAGACGCTCTTCGGTGGCTTCCAGCTCCAGCGGGTCGAAATCGAGCGCCTCGAGGCAGCGGACAACCCCGTCGGCGGCCTCGTCCAGCTCGGCCAGGGCACGCGACAGGGCAGCAATGGGCGCATCCAGGCGCCCTTCCAGCCCTTCAGCGGCCTTCTCCAGCCAGCGCATGGCATCGCTCATCGGGCCTTCGGCACCCTCGTTGCCAAGCGCCTGATGCGCGCGGCTGACGTCCTCGCGCAGGCGCTCGGCGCCCTGCATGAGGCGGCGGCGGCTGTCCAGATCGCTCTCTTCGCCGGGCTGGGGATCGAGCTTGTCCAGCTCCTCGACCGAGTGGCGCAGGAATTCCTCTTCCTTGGCGGCGGCGGCCAGGGCGGCACGGGCAGCGTCCAGCTTCTTCTCGGCAGCCGAGCGGGCCCGCCAGGCCTCGCGCAGCTGCGCCTTCAGCGTGCCGACACCGGCGAAATCGTCGAGAATGGCGCGGTGGCCGCGCGGGTTCAGCAGGCCCCGGTCGTCATGCTGGCCATGCAGTTCGACCAGCGTCTCGGACAGGGCCCGCAGCACCTGCCCCGAGGCACGTCGGTCGTTGATCCAGGCCGTCTTGCGGCCATCGCGGGCGTTGATGCGGCGCAGCAGCAGCTCTTCGCCACCGGGCAGCCCCGCCTCTTCCAGCACGCGATGCGCGGCATGGCCCGCAGGCAGGTCGAAGACCGCCGTCACCTCGCCCTGCTCGGCCCCTTCGCGCACCAGGTCGGCACGGCCGCGCCAGCCCAGGACGAAACCCAGCGAATCGAGCAGGATGGACTTGCCCGCCCCGGTTTCGCCGGTCAGCACGTTGAGGCCCGGCTGGAAGTCGAGTTCCAGCCGGTCGATGATCAGCATGTCGCGAATGTCGAGACCGCGCAGCATGTCCGGCCCTCAGCGCGGCGACTCTCCCCCTGCGCGCGGAGCGCCGGGGAAGGCGGAATGCGGGGTCGGGATCAAAGCCAGTCGCCCTTGATCGTCTGCCGGTAGATGCTGGCCAGCCAGCCGTCGCCGCGCACACGCGGTTCCAGCCCCTGACGGGTCAGCAGCTGGTAGCTGTCCTCGTACCACTGAGTCGAACGGAAGTTGTGACCCAGGATCGCCCCGGCCGTCTGCGCCTCGTCGGTGAGCCCAAGCGAAAGGTAGGCCTCGACCAGGCGGTGCAGGGCCTCGGGCGTATGCGAGGTGGTCTGGAATTCCTCGACCACGGTGCGGAAGCGGTTGATCGCCGCGCCGAAGTGGTCGCGCTTCAGGTAGTAGCGGCCGACCTCCATCTCCTTCGCCGCGAGATGGTCGAAGGCGAGGTCGAATTTCAGGATAGCCGACTTGGCGTATTCGGACGACGGGTAGCGCTCGATCACCTGGCGCAGGGCCTGCAGGGCCTGGAAGGTGAGACCCTGGTCACGGCCGATCTCGTCGATCTGGTCGTAGTAGGACAGCGCCAGCAGGTACTGCGCATAGGCGGCATCTTCCGTGGTCGGATAGAAGTCGAGGTAGCGCTGCGAGGCCGCGCGGCTTTCCTCGTAGTTGCGGGCGGAATGCTGGGCAAAGGCCTGCATGATCAGCGCCCGCTGCGCCCATTCGGAGTAGGGATAGAGGCGTTCGATCTCGGAGAAATACGTCGCAGCATCCTCGAAGTTGCGCTCTTCCATCTCGTATTCGCCACGGCCGAAGATCTGCTCGGCGGTGTAGGATTCCATCGGGATGCGCCGATCGTCGACGCCGGGACCACCACCACATGCAGCAAGAGTAAGCGCCAGCAGGACGCCTCCTGCCAGCTTCATTCGGAAAGCTCCGCCCGTCATGCCTGCTTCACCCCTTCAGCGTCCTAGTCATGGGCCGCGCAGGGCGCCGCCGCACCACGGTCCTAGCACAGAAAATTCCGGTGCAAAACGCCTTTACGCGCCGTGCGGCGGCAAAGCGTCCCGGCTTGGGGGCACATGCAAAACGCCGCCCCGAGGGGGACGGCGTCCGGTTCAATGGCACAAGGGCGCGCATCCTGCGCCTCAGGCGACCGCCGAAACCTCGGCGGGCACTTCGGCGGGGGTCACACCGACCCCGGGAAGGCGCGCGGCGGTGGCCTCGTCGCAGGACTGGATGCGGTAGTTGCGGCGATCAGAGAAGAGCTCGCGCAGCAGCGTGTTGGTCAGCGAATGGCCGGCGCGGATCCCCTCGTAGCGGGCCAGCAGCGGCGCACCGGCCAACGCCAGGTCGCCCAGGGCGTCCAGCATCTTGTGGCGCACCGGCTCATCCGCGTGGCGCAGGCCCGAGGGCGACAGCACCCTGGCGCCGTCGACCACCACCGCGTTGTCCAGCGTCCCGCCAAGCGCCAGCCCATTGGCCTGCATCATCTCGACATCGGCCTGGCGGCAGAAGGTGCGGCTGTCGGAGAGTTCGCGCACGAAGGCCCCGTTCTTGATCACCAGTTCGCGGTTCTGGCGGCCAATGGCGGCATCCGGGAAGTCGATGTGGAAGGCGATCTCCATCTGTTCGGCGGGCAGCAGGCGGGCCACGGCCTCGCCGTTGCGGACCTCGACCGGGCGCAACACGCGGATCGCCCGGCTGGGCGCCGCCTGGGCGGTAAGGCCACGGGCCAGGATGCCCCGCACGAAGGGGGCGGCCGAGCCATCGAGGATCGGCACTTCCGGCCCGTCGATCTCGACCAGGGCATTGCCGATGCCACAGCCCGCAAGGGCCGCCATGACATGTTCGATGGTCGAGACGGAAGCGCCGGAGGTGTTCACGAGACGGGTACAGAGGGCGGTGCGTTCGACCGCATTCCAGCGCGCAGGCAGAAGCCCCTCGGCCTCGGAGAGGTCGGTGCGGCGGAACCAGATCCCGTAGCCGGCCTTGGCCGGACGGATGGTCAAAGTGGCGGGCTTGCCCGAATGCAAACCTTGGCCTGTAAAGCTGACCGGTGCCTTGATCGTCTGTTGCACGTTCTTACCCCAGGTGTCCCGACGGTCTGTCCCGACCGTTAACGCCTCATTAGGTACGGGCTGGGGTCGCGAGCCTCAACTCACTCTTTGCAACGGATTGAAACATGGCACGAAATATGGGGCAAAAACCCGCTTTGCCCAAATCGGTGGCAACCCAAGAGATTGATAGAAAAGGAAAAGGCCGCCCGAAGGCAGCCTTAACCAAAAGATCGGAACCCTGCGTCACCGGCAAATGTGATTGCCGGCGCGCGGGGTAATTCCGCAGTTCAGTTCGCCTGACGACGCAGGAAGGCCGGGATCTCGATCCGCTCCTGGTCGGCGTCGGCCTCGTGCTGGGGCGCGCGGCGCGGCGCGGCCTGCGGCTCGACACGTTGCTGCTGCGGTGCCGCCGGTGCCACCCGGTGCTGGGCCGGCTGCGCGGCGCCACCCTCGGGCTGGCCGGTCATGCGGTTGATCAGCGAATTGATCCGCGAGCGCTTCTCGGCGGGCACTTCCTGCTGCATCGTCGGCTGCGGTTGCTGCTGGCGCAGCGGTGCCTGCACCCGGCCGGTCTCGGACCGCGGCTGCTTCGACACGGCGGCCTGCAGGCGCGCCATGGTCTCGGGCGTGGGCTGGCCGGGACGACGCGGCGCCGGAGCGATGAAGGCCTCGCGGTCCATCTCTTCCTCAGCATGGGTCATCGGGGCAGCCT